>JAGWXI010000032.1 GCA_018969975.1 Burkholderiales bacterium | reverse complement strand
AGCAACGAAGGTGGTGGCAAGCGCAAAGAAGATGCTTTGATTTGCGCCCACATTTTGCGCAAATACAGTATGTCTTCACTTAACTCGGCATCACTGGCGTCTTCGCCATTAGTGCGCAAAATAAAACCACCGGAATCGCCTTGGTTGGAATTGTCTAAGGCCAACTTCTGGAGTCTTGCTCGCAGGCTTTCACGTTGTTCTAAAGGAATTTTTTGGGAGACACCAATATGCTGGTCTTGCGGAAGAAACACCAACAAACGGCCAGCAATGCTGATTTGCGAGGACAAACGCGCACCCTTGGAGCCGATCGGGTCTTTGATGACTTGCACCATCAAAGATTGGCCTTCAAACACTTGTTTTTCAATCGGCAAGATCGGAGAGGGATTCGCTTGGTCAGAGTCCGCATGTCGCGCGGCCACGCTGCTCATTAAATCGGCGACATGTAAGAAGGCTGCTCTCTCTAAGCCAATGTCAATAAAGGCAGATTGCATGCCGGGCAAAACACGTGCGACTTTGCCAATGTAGACATTACCCACCAAGCCACGCTCCAAAGTGCGTTCTACGTGAATTTCTTGCAGCGCGCCAGTCTCAACAACCGCCACCCGCGTTTCTTGCGGAGACCAATTGATCAGTATGTCTTGTTGCATGGTGAAGATGGCGTGGATTAAACGGTAAACCCGAATTCTCGCAATAAATGCGCCGTTTCAAACATAGGCAAACCCATGATTCCTGAGTAATTTCCGCTGATGTACGAAATAAATGCGGCGGCCCTCCCTTGAATCGCATAAGACCCCGCTTTGCCCATCGGCTCTTGGCTAGCCACATAGCGATCGATATCTTGTTTAGACAACTCGGCAAATTGCACTTTAGAAATACTCAAGGCATGGCATTGTTTGCGTAAAGTTCCAACGGAAACAGCAGTCAGCACGCAGTGGGTTTTCCCGCTTAATTGCCGCAACATCTCTTTGGCATGGTTTGCGTTATTAGGTTTTCCGAATAGGGTGTCACCCAGGGCAACGGTAGTGTCTGAACACAAAACAGGTGCTGGGGTTAAGCCTCTGTTCTTTAAGCGTTGCAATGCAGCTTCTAGTTTTAAAGCAGTGACACGTTGTACATAGGCACGTGGTTTTTCATGAAGGTGCGCAACTTCTAGCGCTTCAGCGTCTTCGCTAGCGTCTGGCAATAACAATTCAAACTCTACGCCTAGTTGCTCTAACAACTGTTTGCGACGAGGGCTTTGCGAGGCCAAATAAACAAAACTGTAACGTGGCATGGCTATCTATTCGCGGTGGTAAGGATGGTTGGTATGCATCGACCAGGCTCGGTATAACTGCTCTACCAATAAAACGCGCACCATGGCATGTGGCAATGTCAGGTCAGACAAACGCAGGCGCTCATGCGCGGCTTGTTTGAAAGCGGGGTCTAGTCCATCTGGACCACCAATGACAAATGCCACGTCATGGGCATCTAACTGCCATTGGGCGAGTTTGCTAGCCAAGGCAGCGGTGGTCACAGTGGTTCCGCGCTCGTCTAATGCCACGATGCGAGCGCCTTTAGGAATGGCTGCTTGGATACGTTCTTTTTCAGCGGCGTAAATGGTCTCTATGGTTTTGCTAGCACGTGGTTCGGTTTTAACCGCTTTGAGTTCAACCCGCATTTCTGCAGGAAAGCGTTTGGCGTAATCGTCCCAAGCTGTTTGGGCCCATGCAGGAACGCGTTGGCCTACGGCAACGACCCATAGCTTCATTTCTTACGAGAAACAGTCTTTTTAGCAGGAGCTTTTTTTACAGTTGTTTTTTTAGCGCTGACTTTTTTGACAGCTACTTTCGCAACTGGTTTTTTTACTGGGACAGGTTTTGCAGATCCAAGTTTGGCGCGAACCGGTTTTTCGCCCCAAATTTCTTCTAGGTTGTAATACTGGCGAATCGTAGGTTGCATGATGTGTACTACCACAGCTCCGCAATCCACAATGATCCATTCGCCGTTGTCTTCACCCTCGATACGCGGCTTAGCAAAACCAGCCTCACGCACTTTGTCTCGCACGCTGGCAGCCAAGGCCTTGGTCTGGCGATTAGAGGTGCCGCTGGCAATGATGACTCGCTCAAACAATGAAGAAATGTGCTCTGTATCAAACACCACAAGGTCTTGGGCTTTGACGTCTTCCAAGGAATCTACGACTGCACGTTGTAGTTTTTGGACATCTTTTTTGGCGGCTGTATCGTTCATCGGTCGTTTTTATAAAGGCTGTGTTGTTGGATGTATTCGCATACACCCGTAGGTAATGCACTTGGGAATGTGTCAGATTGCGCAAGTTGCAATCGAATATCGGTGGCGCTTATCGCTAAGCTGGGCATTTCCAATCGAATTGCACCAGTAGGCAGGCCATTGTGCCACTGCGCGTGGTCGACAGCGTGGACCGCGTTTTTGTCTTCAGGCCGAAAGGCCACGGCTAAAGTCGCGCGATGCAAGATATCTTGCCAACGATGCCAGGTAGTAAACGCCTTTGCTTGATCGCCACCAATACATAAAAAGAGTTTGGTATTTGGGAACTCTTGCGCAACTTCTTCTAAGGTATCCATGGTGTAGGTCGGTCCATGACGATCAATTTCTCTGGAATCTACTAAAACCTTTGGCAATTCTGTAAAAGCCAAGCGTGTCATGGCTAGACGGTGTGGCGCCAAAGTCAGGTTTCGGGTTTTGTGCCAAGCATCGCCGGTAGGAATTACCAGCAATCGGTCTAGATGTAATTGCTCTATTGCACGCGTGGCAAGTGTGATGTGCGCCTGATGGGGCGGATCAAAAGAACCACCGAAGATACCTAAACGCTTAATCGCATGGTTGTGACTCATGGTGATTGAGTCAACCCGTTTTTGGATGATGATTTGATAGGCTGAATGGGCGCAGCTTGCTGCGGATGAAATCCTCTTGCGCCTTCAAAAGCTTTTGCGAGCGCAAGGTAATCTGCATCTTCATGTCCTGTTAACCGCAAGCATCGCGAAAAATCTACCGTTTTTTGAGCGTAATCGATGCGTACCGCGCACAAGGGCACATCGGCTTGCAATGCCACTTGGTAGAAGCCACTGCGCCAACCTGGGGTGAATTTACGTGTACCTTCGGGTGAGAGCGCTAACCAAAGGTAAGTCCCCTCTTCTTTGGCTTTCGCAAAGAGGGCCACCATGTCGCCGACCACGCCGTGCTTAGAAGACCTATCAATGGGAATTCCGCCGAGCTGCCTTAGCCATGCACTGAACAAGGGGACATCAAACAAACTTTTTTTAGCAAGAAATTGCACTTGCAATCCGGTGGCCCATTTCACCATCACCATCACGATGAAATCCCAATTACTGGTGTGCGGATAGCCAATGATGACACCCTGCTGGCTGGGCAAGCCTTGAAACACATATTCCCAACCGAATAGTTGCAGTACCTTATGTGCAAACGCACTCCCCTTGAATTGAACGGGAAATTTATCGCTGGATGGCACGGTAACCAATATCACGCCTGAATTGCATGCCGTCAAATTGGATGTGGTTGAGGGCGTCATATGCTTTTTGCTGGGCTAACTTCAAAGTGCCACCCAGAGCGCAAACACATACGACACGACCACCCGATGTCACAACTTGGCTACCTTCTGATTTGGTTGAAGCATGAAACACCATGGTGTCTTCACCATCTGGAGGCAAACCCGAAATCACGTCGCCTGAACGAGAGGACGCAGGATAGCCATGTGAAGCCATCACCACGCCGACTGCACTTTGCCTGTCCCATTGCAGTTCAATGTCTTGTAGAGGTTTCGTAGCTTGGGTTTCGGTTGCGGCCATCAAGACATCGACTAAATCAGACTTCAAACGCATCATGATGGGCTGGGTCTCGGGGTCTCCCATTCGACAATTGAACTCTAGTGTTTTGACATGCCCAGCTTTATCGATCATCAAGCCAGCGTACAAAAAGCCTGTGTAAGGTATGCCGTCTTGCTCCATGCCTTTAATGGTTGGCATGATGATCTCGCGCATCACGCGCGAATGCACCTGAGGAGTGACTACAGGTGCTGGTGAATAGGCTCCCATACCGCCTGTATTGGGACCAAGGTCAGCATCTTGCAACCTTTTGTGGTCTTGGCTGGTGGCGAGGGGCAAAACCGTTTTGCCATCGCACATGACGATGAAGCTGGCCTCTTCGCCATCTAAAAACTCTTCAATCACCACGCGCGCGCCACCCGCGTTGTGGCTGACGGCTAGTTTGTTGTCTAACAACATGAAGTCAACGGCTTCATGGGCTTCTTGCAGCGTCATGGCTACAACAACACCTTTTCCTGCGGCTAGGCCATCCGCCTTGACGACGATAGGCGCGCCTTTGGCTTCAATGTATTGGTGCGCCGCATCGGCATCGGTGAATGTTTCAAATTCCGCAGTAGGAATGTGATGCCGTTGCATAAAGGCTTTGCTAAAAGCCTTGGAACTTTCTAATTGGGCAGCAGCTTGAGTTGGACCAAAGATGCGTAAGCCTTTGTCACGAAATACATCAACCACGCCAGCAGCCAAGGGAGCTTCTGGACCGACTACGGTCAGGCCGATGTTTTTTTCAATGGCGAAAGCACAAAGTTGTTGGATATCTGTGATGGCAACGTTTTGCAGGCGCTTATCTCTGGCAGTTCCCGCATTGCCAGGAGCCACATAAATGGCTTGGACTTTGTGCGACTGGGCTAACTTCCAAGCCAGCGCGTGTTCACGTCCACCGCCGCCTATCACCAAAATATTCATAGCGCGGCGTTGTGATAAATCTCTTGTACGTCGTCTAAGTCTTCCAAGACATCCAAGATTTTTTGCATTTTGGCGGCGTCATCACCCTCGACTTCGATGGTGTTTTCAGGACGGAAGGTAACCTCGGCGAGTTCGGCGGTTAGTCCAGCCGCGCTGAGTGCATTTTTAACTTGTTCGAATGCTGCTGGTGGAGTGAGAACTTCGATCGCACCATCATCTCCGGTGATCACATCGTCAGCACCGTTATCCAACGCCACTTCCATGATCTTGTCTTCGTCACTCCCAGGGGCAAATATCAATTGGCCACAGTGTTTGAATTGGAAAGACACGCTTCCCTCGGTGCCCATATTGCCGCCATGTTTACTCAAGGCATGGCGCACTTCAGCCACCGTACGCACTTTGTTATCGGTCATGGTATCGACCATGATGGCTACACCACCGATGCCGTAGCCCTCATAACGAATCTCTTCGTAGTTCATACCTTCAAGATTACCGGTGGCTTTATCGATATTGCGTTTGATGTTGTCTGCCGGCATATTGGCAGCTTTGGCTTTTTCAACTGCTAAACGTAGACGCGGATTGGTGTCGAGATCAGCGCCACCCAAACGGGCAGCGACCATGATTTCTCTGATCAAGCGTGTCCAAATACGCCCTCTTTTTTCGTCTTGGCGACCTTTGCGGTGCTGGATGTTCGCCCATTTACTGTGGCCTGCCACGTGAATTCCTTTTGTTAGCCAGCCGCGGTTTCTTCCGAAGAGTTAGGCTCTGATTTGGTAGTTTTATCTTTTTTGGGCAAAGGTTGGATATCGAGCAAGACCTCTTGTTTGTCGTCGATATCGACAGACAAGCGACCGCCTTCGGTCAAGCGGCCAAACAGCAACTCGTCTGCCAAAGCTTTGCGAATCGTGTCTTGGATGAGGCGTTGCATCGGACGCGCGCCCATGAGTGGGTCAAAGCCTTTCTTGGCCAAATGCTTGCGCAAGGCGTCGCTGAAGGTGACGTCGACTTTTTTCTCTGCCAACTGGGTTTCCAGTTGCAACAAGAATTTGTCCACCACCCGCATGATGATGAGCTCGTCCAAGGCTTGGAAGCCGACGATGGCGTCCAAGCGATTACGGAACTCCGGCGTGAACAAACGCTTGATATCGGCCATTTCGTCGCCCGCTTGGCGAGGATTGGTAAAGCCTATGGTGGCCTTGTTCATGGTCTCGGCGCCCGCATTGGTGGTCATGATGACGATCACATTGCGGAAATCGGCTTTGCGTCCGTTGTTGTCGGTCAATGTGCCGTGGTCCATCACTTGCAACAAGACGTTGAAGATGTCGGGGTGGGCTTTTTCGATCTCGTCTAAGAGCAAGACGCAATGGGGTTTCTTGGTGACAGCCTCAGTCAACAAGCCACCTTGGTCAAAGCCAACGTAGCCGGGAGGCGCGCCGATCAAACGGCTCACCGCATGGCGCTCCATGTATTCAGACATGTCAAAGCGAATCAGGTCGATGCCCATGATGTAGGCCAATTGCTTGGCCGCTTCGGTTTTGCCAACGCCTGTAGGGCCGCTGAACAAAAACGCGCCAATCGGTTTGTCGTTTTTGCCCAAGCCGGAACGCGCCATCTTGACCGCAGAGGCCAGAACTTCCAAAGCTTTGTCTTGGCCGAAGACCACGCTCTTGAGGTCTCGCTCGAGGGTTTGGAGCTTACCTCGGTCGTCGTTGGACACATTGGCTGGCGGAATGCGCGCGATCTTGGCGACGATGTCTTCAATTTCCACCTTGCTGATGGTTTTCTTGCGCTTGGAAGCGGGCAAGATACGTTGCGCGGCGCCAGCTTCATCGATTACGTCAATCGCCTTGTCAGGCAAATGGCGGTCATTGATGTACTTTGCGCTGAGTTCGGCAGCAGCTTGTAAGGCTGCCACAGCATATTTAACGTTGTGGTGCTCCTCGAAACGTGACTTAAGTCCTTTGAGGATGTCGACTGTTTGCTCAACGGAGGGTTCGACCACATCGATTTTTTGGAACCGACGCGATAGAGCCGCGTCTTTCTCAAAAATACCTCGGTATTCAGTAAAAGTGGTGGCGCCAATGCATTTCAACTGGCCGCTGGAGAGTGCAGGCTTGAGCAAATTAGAGGCATCCAAAGTACCACCCGAAGCAGCGCCAGCACCAATCAAGGTGTGGATTTCGTCGATAAACAAGATGGCATTGGGTTTGCCTTGCAATGACTTGATCACGCCTTTGAGGCGTTGCTCAAAGTCGCCACGGTATTTGGTTCCTGCAAGCAAAGCGCCCATGTCCAGCGAGTAAACGGTGGCTTCTGCCAAGATTTCTGGCACGTCTTTTTGGGTAATGCGCCATGCCAAACCTTCGGCAATCGCGGTTTTACCTACACCAGCCTCACCGACCAAGAGCGGGTTGTTTTTGCGTCTGCGGCACAAGATTTGGATGGTGCGCTCGACTTCGTACTCGCGACCAATGAGGGGGTCGATCTTGCCGTCCTTAGCAAGTTGGTTGAGGTTTTGGGTGAATTGCTCAAGCGGAGAAGCTTTTTCGCTCTTTTCGGTGGCCGCGCCCTCTTCTTGTTCGCCTTGGTTGGTTTCTGGGCCTTTGGTGGCTTCGGGGGGATCGCTCTTTTTGATGCCGTGGGCGATGAAGTTAACCACGTCTAAACGGGTCACGCCTTGCTGGTGGAGGTAGTAGACCGCGTGCGAGTCTTTCTCTCCAAAGATAGCGACCAGCACATTGGCGCCAGTCACTTCTTTTTTGCCATTGCCCGTGGACTGCACATGCATGATGGCGCGCTGGATGACGCGCTGAAACCCGAGCGTGGGCTGGGTATCGACTTCTTCGGTGCCTGCGACTTGCGGTGTGTTGTCTTTGATGAAATTGGCCAGAGATTTGCGCAAATCGTCGATATTGGCAGAGCAAGCGCGCAACACTTCGGCGGCGCTGGGGTTGTCTAACAACGCGAGCAACAGGTGCTCAACGGTGATGAATTCGTGTCTTTGTTGACGGGCCTCTACAAAGGCCATGTGCAAGCTGACTTCAAGTTCTTGGGCGATCATGTGTATTCCTTCGTGCTTGCAATGGTGGTTTAACTGTATATGGAAATGGAGTGGGTTTATTCAATGGGCTCGGCAACACATTGGAGGGGGTGGCCAGACTTTCTGGCGGCTTCTAGGACCTGGTCGACCTTGGTGGCGGCTACGTCTTTGCTGTAGACGCCACAGACGCCTTTGCCGTCCAAATGGATTTTGAGCATGATTTGGGTGGCGCTTTCACGGTCTTTGCTGAAAAACTCCTGCAAAACCATTACTACAAACTCCATGGGAGTGAAGTCGTCGTTGAGCATCAAAACTTGGAACATTTGCGGTGGTTGGGTCCGCTGGGTACGTCTTTCTAGAACGACTGAATTGCCGTCATCTCGGTCAGGAAGTTGGACTTTGGGGGTCGGATTCTTGGTTGCCATGCGTTCATTCTATCGGGCGAAAAAGCGAATAATCCTGATTTGCGTGGGGGTTTTGGCATGTCTGGTGGCGAAAATCGGTAAGGTGACTTTGCAGATTGCCTTAAAGTTCCGACATGAAACGTTTATTTTTGACCGCCTTTTTCTTATTCTGGTGCAGCATAGTTGCAGGCCAAGAACAGCCCCAAATGCAACTTCCTCGCACCAAACTGCAGTTGGGCATGTACCAAATAGATGCACAAATGGCACAGTCCGCTGAACAACGAGGTATAGGGCTGATGTTTCGCAGTGAGATGCCCGCGCACGAAGGCATGCTTTTTGTATTTGAACAACCCAGTACCCAATGCTTTTGGATGAAAAATACCCTCTTACCACTGACTGCCGCCTTTGTTTTGGACGACGGAACGATTGTTAACTTGGCAGATATGAAGCCAATGAGTACGGATTCCCACTGTTCATTAAAACCCGTTCGATTTGTGCTGGAAATGCACCAAGGATGGTTCACCAAGAAAGGGTTCAAGCCGGGTAGCAAAATAACTGGGGGCCCCTTTAAACCTTAGCGATGCACTGGCGTAGGTGTTTTTAATCTGCTCAGCTAGAATGCGCGCTCCCCATAACCCAAGGAAATGACATGATCGGTAACATTTTGAAATCTTTGCTCTACACAGTGATTACGGGCTTTGTATTGCTCCTTGTCCTTGTTTTACTGATTGGGCAACCCACAGCTTTGGACCATGCATGGGGTGCATTTGTGATGCGCTGGTTGCACGTTGTCTCAGGCGTTATGTGGATCGGCCTGCTTTGGTACTTCAATTTTGTTCAAATCCCCTCTATGCCCAAAATTCCTGACGAGCAAAAGCCTGCGATTGGAAAAGTGATTGCTCCAACTGCCTTGTTTTGGTTTCGCTATGCGGCACTAGCTACAGTGGTGACTGGCGTTTTGGTTGCCTGGATGAATGGCTATATTGGCGCCGCTTTGACATTCAACCCCCCGTTTTTAGCAATTGGCATTGGTATGTGGATAGCCTTGCTAATGGCCTTTAATGTTTGGTTCATTATTTGGCCCAATCAACAAAAAGCACTTGGAATGGTTGAAGTCGATCCCGACGCCAAAGCTGCTGCTGCCAAGACTGCCATGCAAACCTCGCGCATCAACACTATTTTGTCTATTCCAATGCTCTATATGATGGTGGCCCAACAAAACGGCGGACTCTGATGGCTTTTTAATGCTGCCCTCGTGGTATGCAATCACCCCTCAAAAAGCACTGCTTTCCTGCAGTGCTTTTTATTGACTGTTCTGAACAACGGCTAAATCAATACCGCCATCAGCCAAGGTTGCACGGACTTGTCGCGCCTCTTTCACTTGGCTGACCGTTGCTAAAGCATCTCCCTGCGTATTACTGAGCCAAGCAAACCCGCGTTGCAACACCAGTTTAGGGTCCAATAATTCCAAACGAAGCTGGGCACGGTGCAAGCGTTGCTGGGTGTTTTGCATGGTATGCCCCAAGGCATTGTCGAGATGGTTTTTATTTTTTGCCAACTCAAGATGACAAGCCTGTAGGTGAGAGGAAACCTTCTGCTGAATTTGCTGTTCTAACTTTGACACCTTAAGGGCATGATCAGAGGCAAACTTAGACGGTCTACCCAAGCGAATTTGCGCAAAATCCAAACCTTGGGAGTTTTTGTCGATGGTGAGATGTGCTGCATTTTGCATACGCTCTTGCAATGCCATCACCTTTTTAGACAAATCCGCCTGAGATACAGCGCACAACTCTGCTGCTGCCGTTGGGGTAGGGGCGCGCAAATCTGCACAAAAATCAGCAATGGTGAAATCGGTCTCGTGCCCTACTCCAGATATCACTGGTACAGGAGAGGCCACGATGGCCCTTGCAAGTTGTTCGTCGTTAAAAGCCCATAGATCCTCGATAGAACCTCCACCACGCACCAACAAAATTACCTCCATCTCTGGCAAGGCATGAAGGGTTCGCAAAGCTAGAAGTAGGGAGGCTGGTGCATCCACGCCCTGCACCAAAGCCGGGGCCAGAACCACAGGTATGTGGGGAACACGTCTCTGAAGGGCGGTTGCTACGTCGTGCAAGGCAGCCGCGCCCAAAGAAGTGACCAAGCCGATGGCGCGAGGTCGGCTTGGAATGGGTCGTTTTCTATCCGGAGCGAAAAGCCCTTCCTCTTCGAGTTGTGCTTTTAATTTCAGGAATTGCTCAAACCAAGTTCCAATGCCGGTGGTACGCATGCTTTCGACCACCAGTTGTAATTCCCCCCTGGGTTCATAGATTCCCAAGCGTCCAAAAACTTCAACGGATTGGCCATCTTGGGGAGCAAAACCGACCATTTGGGCAGATCGTTTGAACATTGCACAACGCAATTGGCCCTGAGGGTCTTTCAATGTGAAATAGCAATGCCCGCTACTTGCACGCGCAAATCCAGAAATTTCGCCTCGCACGGCAATCGGATTAAAACGCGACTCCAAAGAATCCGCAATTGCACGGCATAAAACGCCGACGCCCCAGATACGGGGCGTCATGGAAGTTGATTCAACCGATTTCATTGTGGGAGATAATAAAAATTGCTCGGTTAACTTGGAGTTTGCGGTGTTATCCATCATACAAGCGGCTGGTTGGCCGATATGGCCTTTGCTAGCGTGTTCCGTTGTAGCCTTGGCACTTGTCATTGAACGTTTTTTCAGTTTACGCAAACAATTCATAGCTCCAGACGGCTTGCTGGATCAAGCGATCTCAGCCTCTCAAAAGTCACTGCCAAGTGCTGAAATAACCAACCAACTCAAAGAAAACTCCGCCCTAGGAAAAATTCTTGCCCGAGGATGGCAGACTCTATTTGCCCATCCCACCATTGATGATGCAGACTTGCGATCAAGCATGGAAGTTGCGGGACGCGAAGTCGCCCACAGTCTTGAGAAACATTTGGTGGCATTGGGCACCATTGCCTCTGCCGCCCCACTTCTGGGTTTACTTGGCACCGTGATTGGAATGATCGATATATTTGGCGCCCAGGCGCCCGGTACCACCAACCCCGCACAACTTGCACAAGGCATATCTATGGCTCTCTACAACACGGCTTTTGGCTTAATCATTGCCATTCCTGCCTTGATGTTCTGGCGATATTTCAGAGGCAGGGTAGATAGCTACTTGCTTGAGCTAGAAGCCAGCTCGGAGCAATTTCTGCGCCATTTGATGGTTTTGCGTGGCTCAATGAAGCGCTAGGTTTAGGGTATGAAATTTCGCCGAAACATTGCGCCAGAGCCAGAAATCAATCTCATTGCGTTCATCGACGTTTTACTGGTTGTACTCATTTTTTTGATGCTGTCGACCACCTACAACAAATTTACTGAAATGGAGTTGAACTTACCTCTTGCAAACGCCTCCCCTCAGAAGGAACGCGCTCGCGAGATAGTCGTCTCTGTTAGCGCTGAGGGGCAATTTAGTGTGAACCATGTGGTTATCAGCGGAAAAGACGTGCCGAGTATCAGCCTTGCCTTAGCCCAAGCTTCGCAACAAGTTAATGATCCGATGGTTGTAATTAATGCGGATGCCCAATCCAGCCACCAATCGGTCATGATGGTGATGGAGGCAGCCCGTCGCAATCAACTCAACCAGCTGACATTTGCAGCGCAAGCACCCAGCGGTCCATCCAAATAACTCTCAGCAAACGCCCTACACACGATGTCAGACTTTCGCCTTGCGCTTGAACAGGCATGGCTTAAAAAGGGGCTCATAGCCTGCGTTTTAAGGCCCATTAGTTGGATCTATGGGTTACTAATTTGGTTCAGAAGAATGCTCTACCGCAGCGCAATCTTGCCCACCCAGTCCCTGCCCGTGCCCGTTATCGTCATCGGAAATGTGTTTGTTGGTGGCGTTGGCAAAACACCCTTGGTTATTGCCTTGGTAAAGCAATTGACGCAGAAAGGTCTAAAAGTTGGTGTTTTATCGCGCGGATATGGTCGCCATCGAGAGGATGCACTCTCCGTTAATGCGCTCAGTCTCGCCAAAGATGTAGGCGATGAGCCACTCTTGATCGCGCGTTCCTGCCAAGTACCTGTATTTGTCGGTAAAAACCGATTTCAAGCTGGTCGTGCCTTGCTAGCTCAAAATCCGCAGGTCCAAATTATTGTGTGTGATGACGGGTTGCAGCATTTAGCCTTGAACCACGACTTAGCGCTTTGTGTATTTGATGAAAGAGGCTTAGGTAACGGATGGTTGTTACCAGCAGGGCCTCTGCGGGAGCCTTGGCCGATGCATTTTTCTGCTAGCGCACCGATTATTTCCTTGGCAACTTCGCATCAGTTACCGCAGCAACCGCAAGTGGACTTCCAAGTTCCCCGAGCTTTAGCAAAGATTGCTCGTAAATCGGATGGCTCTACTCAGGTCCTATCGCAATTTTCTGGTCAAAAAGTTCAAGCCTTGGCTGGAATTGGCAAACCCCAGTCCTTCTTTGATATGTTGCGTGCCCAGGGCATTGTTTTGACCACCACCAAGGCCTTGGCTGACCATGACGATCTGCAAGCAGTAACTATTGATCCGTCTATGGGGGACGTTTTGTGTACTGAAAAAGATGCTGTCAAACTCTGGCAATATTTCCCCTCTGCTTGGGCAGTTCCGCTGGTTACTGAAATTCCGCAAGCGTTAATGGACATCATCTTGGCGCAAATTGGCCCAAAGTTATCATCTGACTATGGACAACAAACTACTTGAACTACTGGTTTGCCCAGTGACCAAAGGCCCGCTTGACTTCAATCGCGAAACCCAAGAACTTATTTCGCGCAGCGCACGCTTGGCTTATCCCATCCGAGATGGCATACCCGTTTTGCTTGAAAACGAGGCGCGAATATTGACTGACCAAGAGTTAGAGGCTTCTTGATCTCTCCTCTAGAACCATTCCCATGACATTTACCGTCCTGATTCCTGCACGGATGGGGTCTTCTCGCCTGCCTGAAAAACCCTTGTCAGATTTGGCTGGAATTCCCATGGTGGTGCGTGTAGCACACCGCGCACATGCCTCATCTGCGAACCGAGTAGTCGTGGCTACGGACGACGCCCGCGTGCTGTCAGCTTGTCAAGACCATGGTGTGGAAGCCATCATGACGCGATCTGACCACATCAGCGGTAGCGATCGGTTGGCAGAAGCCTGCATTAGTTTGCAACTCAATGACCAAGACATTGTTGTCAATGTGCAAGGGGACGAACCTTTAATCGATCCCGCATCGATCGATCAAGTTGCCCAATTGTTAGCTGCAAGAGACGATTGCTCTATGAGCACATTGGCTCACGCAATAGAGAATGTAGAAGAATTTACCAGTCCCCATGTTGTCAAGGTGGTGCTTGACGCGAACGACACAGCTTTGTATTTCAGTCGAGCACCTATTGCTTGGTGGCGTGACGGTTTTATTGGCGAAATACTGGTTTTGCCTAACCCTGCCCCACTGCGACACGTGGGTTTGTATGCATACCGCGTTAATTTTTTGCGTCTTTTTCCAACGCTGCAATCCGCGCCCTTAGAAATGCTGGAATCGCTAGAACAACTTCGCGCTCTTTGGCACGGCTACCGTATCGCTGTGCACGTAACTGATCATGCGCCCGGACCCGGAATTGATACACCCGAAGATTTAGCCCGTGTTCGAAGTATTTTCGAGAGCAAGGCGTAAGACTTGCTTGGGTGTTGGCATGCTATTCTTACAAGTAGACATTTAGAGAAATTGATCCAAGGAAAAAAACCATGAGACTCATCTTGTTGGGCGCACCTGGCGCTGGCAAAGGCACCCAAGCAACCTTCATTTGCCAAGAGTACGCCATCCCACAGATTTCTACGGGTGACATGCTTCGTGCAGCTGTGAAAACTGGATCACCTATGGGCTTAGCTGCTAAAAAAGTTATGGATTCGGGCGGTTTGGTTAGCGATGACATCATCATCGGATTAGTCAAAGAAAGAATTGCACAGGAAGATTGCAAAAATGGTTTTTTATTTGACGGTTTCCCTCGAACCATTCCTCAAGCGGATGCCATGAAGAGTTCAGGCGTTGTGCTGGACTATGTTTTGGAGATCGATGTACCCTTCGAAGCGATCATTGACCGCATGAGTGGGCGCCGTGTCCACGTTGCCAGCGGCCGCACCTATCACACCACTTTCAATCCGCCCAAAGTCCATGGAATGGACGACATCACTGGGGAGGAACTTATTCAACGTGATGACGACAAAGAAGAAACAGTCAAAAAACGTTTGGACGTTTATGACGCCCAAACCCGCCCTTTGGTGCAGTATTACTCAGATTGGGCAGAAAAAGACCCTGGTTCAGCCCCTCAATACCGCCGTATCAGCGGAACGGGTTCTGTGGAAGAAATAAAAAAACGGGCGTTAGAAGCTCTCTCGAAATAAGGCGGCTACCTTGCGCGAAGCGCAATCAGTCCTAAGATCATCGCCACACGCCCTTGCACAGGACTGAGATGGTGCAAAGCAGCGATTTCTGGATGTTTATCTTGGTCTGCATGACCGAACGCACAACGAGAAGTCCTTGCGACCATGACCCCACTTTGGGAAGCTTCCAACAGGGCAATCTCTAGATCTTGGCTTAATGTGCCACTTCCCGTTCCAGCAACCACCAATCCTTCTAGAGGCGAATCTTGAGAATCCGTTGATGATGGGTTTGCTTGGGACAAGGCTGGAATATTGGCCTGAAGCAAATTCCTGACTAACTGTCCGTCTGCACCCGTGTGGTTATAGAGTAATTCCACTCGGGGCCAGCGCTTTGTATTCAAGACTTGATTAACGGATGGCATTGTCCAGCCGAGCTGGCTTGCAACAGTAGTTGCTACAAGGCTTTCCTCGTTTCTTGAAATAAACGCGTTAGATCGATCACTATAGATTTTCTGAACCCCAATCCCAAAATGCACCTCGTTAGCGCAAACAAGGTACACACCTGTGCATGGCGTCTCTAAAACCCAGTCCAGGGAGTCTTGCAGATTTTCAGGGCCATCGCTCTGTGGCACATTGGCAGGAAACATGGCGCAGGTTATCGCAAGAGGTTTTGTGGGCATTAACACTGCTTGGAGAAAAAATGCGGTTTCTTCGAGAGTATCGGTACCGTGGGTAACAACAAGCCCGAGTACATCGTCTTGGTTCAGCCAATAGTGACACCTTTGTAGCAAAGCCTGCCAGTGGGTAAATTGCATATCTTTGCTATCAATATTGCTAACCTGTTCTTGGATAAGGGTGATCCCCCTGGGGTCTAGTCTTTGGGTTAGTTGATTAACGCTGAGTTGTCCCAATACATAGCTAAATGGCTTGGAAATATCCTGAGCAACACCTGCAATCGTGCCGCCTGTGGCCAAAACAACAATTTTTTGATTTTTTTTTCGATTCATCTCTTGTCAAACTCAAATAACTGGTTAAAAATACAGTAACTGGATGCCTAAACAGCATTGCAACAAAACCTCATTGTGCATGGAGAAGCCAAGATGTCTGAATTACCAAAACTCACCCCTAGGCAACAGCAAATTTTGGAATTAATCCAATCCGCTATTACAAATACTGGTTCACCTCCTACACGCGCCGAGATAGCGGCTGAACTTGGTTTCAAATCTGCAAATGCCGCAGAAGAGCATCTACAAGCTTTGGCAAGAAAAGGCGCCATCGAATTAGTCAGCGGCACTTCACGTGGCATTCGGCTCAAATCACACAACCGTTCGCTATCAACATTTGGTTTAACAGAGCAGTTAACGGAAAAAATGAGCCAGTTTCAAGAAAGTTTGCTCCTACCTTTGATCGGTAGAGTTGCTGCTGGGTCTCCCATATTGGCGCAAGAACATATTGACCAAAGCTATCTTATTCAAAGCAGCTTATTTGACAAAAAAGCCGACTACCTCCTGCGAGTTCGCGGCATGTCCATGCGTGACGCTGGAATCATGGACGGTGACTTGCTTGCTGTTCAATCAACCCGAGAGGCTAAAAACGGACAAATTGTGGTCGCACGTTTGGGCGACGATGTAACTGTCAAACGCTTTGAACGGAAATCAAACCGTATTGAATTGCATGCAGAAAACCCTGATTTCAAAACCATCATTGTGCAAAACGAAGAGCCATTTGCAATAGAAGGTTTAGCAATTGGCCTTATTCGAAACAACTTCCCTCTCTAAGGAGACCCATCTATGAACATTGCCTTATTTGGTGCATACCGCTTATTAAATCCATCGCAGCCTTGCGATCGGCATTTGCAATCCATCACAAATACATCATGCCCCTCTATAACTAACCCACAACTCCCACTCAGGATTGCCCGAGTTCTGGAGGGCCAACAAAACCGCCAAAATGCTGGGCGTATGTTGATTTCGGGCCGCATGGCAGATGTTTGTGCTGAGCTAGACCGGTTGGCTGAGTCCGAGAGGAGGCGCTAAGCAACGCGTATTTCCTATCAGGGCACAATGGAGGGCTATGAACATTGTGATCCTCGATGACTACCAAGATGTGGTCCGCAAACTTAATTCCTCCGATAAATTAGCCGCCTATCCTGCCAAGGTATTCACCAACACCATTAAAGGTGTGGGTCAATTGTCGGTTCGATTGAAAGATGCAGAAATACTGGTTTTGATCCGAGAGCGCACGCACATCACGCGTCAACTCATTGAGAAGTTGCCGAAGCTCAAAATGATCTCTCAAACTGGCAAGATTGGTAGCCATATTGATATTGCTGCTTGCACGGAACGGGGAATTGTTCTTGCAGAGGGATCAGGTTCTCCCGTTGCTCCGGCAGAAATGACTTGGGCCTTGATCATGGCAGCCATGCGCCGTTTGCCCCAGTACATCAACAATTTGAAACATGGGGCATGGCAACAATCTGGTTTGAAATCAAGCACCATGCCTGTCAACTTTGCACTTGGACAGGTATTACGCGGCAAAACTCTGGGTATTTGGGGTTACGGAAAAATTGGACAACTTTTGGCTGGATATGGAAAAGCTTTTGGCATGCGCGTTTTGCTATGGGGTAGTGAGGCCTCTCGCGCCTTAGCTATCGAGCACGGATTTGAGGCAGCGGTCAGCAGAGAGGCGTTTTTCAGCCAGTCCGATATTTTGAGCTTGCACTTAAGACTAAACGATGCCACCCGTGGGATCGTCTCATTGGCAGACCTTCAGTGCATGAAAACCACTGCATTGCTGGTCAACACCTCGCGTGCTGAATTAATCGCCCCTGATGCGTTGATTGCAGGCCTCAACCGCGGCCGACCAGGTATGGCAGCCATTGATGTTTTTGAGAGCGAGCCCATTTTGCAAGGTCATGCCCTATTACGCTTAGAAAACTGCATATGCACTCCCCATATCGGATATGTGGAGCAAGAAAGTTACGAGTTGTACTTTGGCACGGCCTTTGACAACGTGGTGAACTTTATCAAAGGCACTCCTACCAATATCGTCAATCCTGGCGCTTTGCAAGTGCGCCGATAAGACGAGATGCATCGTCTCTCGCCAGCACTTTTGTGGTGCTTTTTATTTGGAAACGTTGTCATTGGTTTTGGCGTACTGATGGTGCCTGGCTCTTTAAATGACATAAGCCATGATTTACGCATCAGCATTTCAGCCTCTGGTGTATTGATAACCGCTAGTTCCGTGCTGATGTGTTTAAGTGCACCTATTTTTGCCTCTGTGCTTGGTGCTTACGATCGTAGAAAACTTCTTGCCCTAGTCATGCTTTGGTACGGGGTATTGCATGCAGTGTGTATAGCCATGCCAGATTTTGAACAAATCCTTTGGTTACGCGTCATTGCCATGTTGGCTCCTGCCATCTTCACCCCACAAGCCGCTGCGTGTGTTGGTCAACTGGCTGAACCCCATGCTCGAGGACGGGCTATTACTTTCATCTTTTTAGGATGGTCTATTTCCTCCGTTGTAGGCATGCCTGTAGCTGCTTGGATTAGCGAAGTTTATGGGTGGCGTAGTGTTTTTGGGGTTTTATCCGTTCTTTCTTTCATCAGTGCTGCTTGGGTCTGGGTCGCACTTCCGAACAAAATTGCCCCACCGGTTATGACTATCGCTGCATGGCGAGAGACATTTCGCACCAAACCATTGGTACTGGCTTTGCTAGTTACTGTCATCAGCGCAAGCGGTCAGTTTTTTCTTTCCGCATACTTTGCGCCCTATTTCAAACTCACACTATTGACGAACCCCGAACAATTAAGCATGTTGCTCGCTTGGTTTGGCGCTTGCGGTCTTTTGGGAAACATATGGTTATCGCGGCATGTGGACCGATTGGGCGCCGATAAAGCTGTGACATTGAGCCTATTACTTATCTCCATCAGCATGGTGAGTTGGTCACTGGGAAGTAACTTTTATTTGGCTTTTTTGGTATTGACGCCTTGGGGGCTGGGTATGTTTGCTACTAACTCTGCCCAACAGGCACGATTGATCCATATTGAGCCTAAGTTGGCTGCTGGTTCTGTAGCTCTTAACACCTCTTCCATGTATTTGGGACAAGCTGTTGGATCTGCTGGAGGTGGATGGTTAATTGCACAAGGACGCATGGACCAGTTGCATTGGTTCGCTCTTGGCGGTGTTTTATTAGCGATTGCAACCAGTTTATTGGCTTCCAGAGCAACGCGTTTATTTAGAAAATACCCTTAGGCGACAAGCCACTCGCGCCAGAGATTGCGCCAAAATCGGCTCAGCGATAATTAGTACATGCATCCCATTTTTAAAACTGTTGGCGTAGTCGGTACTGGCGCCATGGGTCAAGGTATCGCCCAAATTGCTGCCCAAGCTGGTAGCTTGGTCAAACTTTATGACCTTCAAACTCAGGCTGTTGCAAAAGCCTCTCAGAATATTCAACAGCAATGGGACAAGCTGCGTGAGAAAAACAAATTTACCGCTCAACAAGTTGCGCAATTTAAAACAAATTTACAAACTGCCAACCAATTAAGCGACTTGAGCGACTGCGACTTGGTGATTGAGGCAATTGTGGAGCGCTTGGATATCAAGCAAACTTTTTTTTCTGAACTAGAGCAGCTTGTTAACCCCAAAGCAGTTCTGGTCACCAATACATCCTCTTTATCTGTCACGGCGATTGGTTCTGCACTCAAGCGTCCTGAACAATTTGCCGGGTTCCATTTTTTCAATCCTGTTGCGCTGATGAAGGTTGTAGAGGTTATTGCAGGCCTCAAAACCAACCCGCAAATTTGCACAGCACTCAATGACTATGCCAAGCAAATGGGGCACAACGCAGTCAACGCCTTGGATACCCCCGGATTTATAGTGAATCATGCCGGCCGTGGATATGGCACTGAAGCGCTTCGTATCGTCTCCGAAGGTATCTCAGACTTCGCCACCATTGATCGAATATTGAAAGACCAAGTTGGTTTCAAACTCGGACCCTTCGAGTTAATGGACTTAACCGCTCTAGATGTCTCCCATCCAGTGATGGAGTCTATCTACCACCAGTATTACGAAGAGCCGCGTTACCGCCCTAGTGTGATCACGGCGCAGCGCTTAGCCGCGGGGGTGCTTGGTAAAAAAGTTTCCGAGGGTTTCTACAAATACTCCAACGGTATCGCGCAAGTGCCTCACGAACTGCCTGTGCCCGATGTCCATCAAATGCCCCCGGTCTGGGTCTCTACCCGGGCTGTACGGCGTGCTGAACTTTTGCAACTACTTAAAAATTTAAATGCAAAGATTGAAACTGGCGCTTCTCCTTCTGCCCAAGCCCTCTGTCTTGTTGCCCCCTTAGGTTTTGATGTCACCACCGTAGCTATAGTTGAGCGGCTCGATCCTGCGCGCACTGTCGGAATTGACTTTTTAATCGACGACAAGTTGACCAAGCGACGCGTTCTCGCGACTAATCCCGCCACAAGGGTCGATATGCGTGAAGCAGCGCACGCTTTATTTGCCCGCGATCAAAAAGCAGTCAGCGTTATCCGAGACAGTGGTGGATTTGTCACGCAACGCGTTGTTGCCCAAATCGTCAATATCGCGTGCGATATATGCCAACAAGGAATCTGTACCCCGAAAGATCTTGAGACAGCAGTAACTTTAGGCTTGGGCTACCCCTTGGGGCCCTTGGCCATGGGAGATCTGTTTGGCCCCACCGAAATTTTGGAAGTTCTTTTTAATATCCAAACCGTTTATGGAGATCCGCGCTATCGCCCGAGTCCGTGGTTGCGTCGGCGCGGCGCCATCGGTTTGAGTCTCTCCCATGTCGAGCAGTAAATGACTGGTCAACTCAAAAGCGCAGCACATGGTCAAACTTTGGTACTGACCCTCTCCAACCCTTCATTTCGTAATGCGCTAGGCCCTGAAATTTATACAGCAGGTATTGAAGCTTTAAATGCGGCCGAAAGTAACTCAGAAATTCGTAGCGTCATCCTCACCGGTGAAGGAGCGCACTTTTGTGCTGGAGGCAATTTACAACGCCTACTGCAAAACCGAGAACAACCCAAAGAGGTGCAAGCCCAAAGCATTGACAACCTGCACACTTGGATGGAGGCTATCCGTACATTTCCCAAGCCAGTGATTGCTGCTGTGGAGGGCGCTGCGGCTGGGGCTGGGTTTTCATTAGTGCTGATGTGCGACCTAGTAGTAGCAGCCAGGGATAGTTTTTTTGTAATGGCCTACAGCAGCGTTGGTTTGTCACCTGATGGTGGTGGGAGTTGGAATTTGTCTCAACTACTTCCCCGCCAATTAGCAGCTGAACTCATGCTCTTGGGAACCCCTATCACCGCCGAACGCTTGCACGCATTTGGTATTACCAATCGATTGGTGGATTCGGGAGCAGCTTTATCGGAGGCACTTGATTTAGCGCAAAAAATTAATGCCAGAGCACCCAATGCAACCCAAAGTATCAAAGAACTGATCAATGACGCTGCAACGCAATCTCTCAACCTCCATTTAACGCAGGAGCGTGACCACTTTGTCAAAAACTTGCACCACCCCAATGCGGGTATTGGCATATCCGCTTTTTTGAACAAAGAAAAACCCACGTACAAATAAACCCACCCCCGCATTAACGCTAGGGAAGATTTTCAGCGCACGGTCCCTCGCGCGACAATTTACCAATTTGAGGTCACACAAAAGACAGGCTATGGACGATCCCATTCTTAACATTGAAGAACGCGAGTCAATCAACGCAGGGCGTTGGTTCTCATCCCTCTCTCCTTCACTACGACACGATATCCTTCGATGCGCTTACGTCAAACGATGCAAAGATGGCGACTTGATCGCTGCGCGCGGCGACCCGCCCGAAGAATGGATGGCGTGCGCCAAAGGGGCGGTTCGTGTAAGTTCAACATCCTTATCGGGCAAACAAATTACCTTCACCTATGTAGAGCCAGGTATTTGGTTCGGCGATGTTGCAATTTTGGACGGCGATCGCCGAACGCACGATGTGTACGCGCACGGCGATACAACCATTTTGTGTGTTTCCAAGGCCGATTTTCAAAAAATCCTCAGCCAACATGTAGAGTTTTACGAAGCCATGTTGCGGTTACAGGCAAGACGCATTCGTCAATTATTTGGCCTCGTAGAGGATCTCAACACACTGCCCTTGCGCTCGCGTTTAGCAAAGCAACTTTTGCACCTCGTAAGAAGTTATGGTGTTCCTTCTCTTTCCCACGGCGAAGAAATTCGAATAGGACTTCACTTAGCCCAAGAAGAATTAGCCCAGTTGTTAGGCGCTTCACGCCAACGTGTCAACCAAGAACTCAAAGCGATGGAACGCGAGGATGCTATTCGGATAGAACCTGGTGGTTTGGTTGTACGCAATCGCGACGCACTATTGCGCATCAGCGAAGCTAACTCTTGAAAGGCTTTTTTTAGATGAGTCGCTATGAGAGTTTTGAAGGCACCAAACCTGTAAGTGGTGTCCATCAGTTCGATGAACAAGCCTTGCAAGCTTGGATGAACCAGTCTCTTGCTGATTTCAAAGGCCCCTTACGCGTTGAAATGTTCAAAGGCGGTCAATCCAATCCCACTTACAAACTCATTACACCAACCCAAAGTTATGTGATGCGTGCAAAACCTGGACCCGTTGCCAAACTATTACCGTCGGCGCATGCTGTAGAGCGCGAATTCAAAGTAATGCAAGGCTTGAACGGCACCGCTGTCCCCGTTGCAAAAATGTTCGCGCTCTGTCAAGACGAGTCTGTGATTGGGCGTGCGTTTTATGTGATGGAATTCATCCCAGGTCGCGTCTTGTGGGATCAGACCTTGCCTGAGATGACCAACTTGGATCGCACTAGCATTTACGATGAAATGAACCGCGTCATCTCTTCCTTGCATACTGTCCCTTATCAAGAATGCGGCTTGGCTGATTACGGCAAACCTGGTAATTACTTTGAACGCCAAATTGGTCGCTGGAGCAAGCAATACCTTGCCTCTGAAACCCAACCCATACCAGAGATGGATCGCCTGATGCAATGGTTGCCAGCGAATATGCCTGCAAGTGCGCTAGATGCCTCTAAAGTCAGCATCGTTCACGGCGACTACCGTTTGGATAATTTGATGTTCCACCCAACCGACAACAAAATCATGGCGGTGTTGGATTGGGAGCTCTCCACTATCGGACACCCATTGGCAGATTTCAGTTACCACTGCATGGCTTGGCATATACCCCCTGGTACTTTTAGAGGTATTGGTGGTGTGGATGTGGCTTCTCTGGGCATACCCACCGAGTCCGAATACATTCACAAATACTGTGACCGAACAGGCTTAGCAACGCCTGGCGATTTAAAAACCGATTGGTATTTTTATATTTCTTACAACATGTTTCGCATTGCCGCTATTTTGCAAGGTATCGCTAAACGTGTTGAAGCAGGAACTGCGTCTAGTGCGCAAGCAAAAACCTCTGGCGCAGGAGCACGTCCCATGGCGCAATTAGCTTGGAAATTTGCGCAACTCGCCTGATTACAAACACAACTCTAGGAGCCAAAAATGAATTTCGACTACACCGATAAAGTTAAGGATTTGCAAAAACGCTTACTCGCCTTTATGGATACGCATATTTATCCGAACGAGAAAAGATTTTTTGCTGAAATTGAAGAAAATCGTTCAAAGGGTAATGCTTGGATTCCTACCAAAATTGTGGAAGAACTCAAACCGCTTGCTAATAAGGCAGGCCTCTGGAATTTGTTTTTACCCCATAGCAAAAGAGCACCGCAAGGCCTCACAAATTTGGAATACGCACCCTTGTGCGAAATCATGGGCCGTGTTCCTTTTGCCGCAGAGATCTTCAACTGCTCAGCACCTGATACGGGCAATATGGAAACACTTGAGCGATATGCCAGTGAGGAAATTAAAGACCAATGGCTTGAACCACTATTGCGTGGCGAAATACGCTCCGCCTTTTTGATGACAGAACCTGCTGTGGCTTCGTCAGATGCCACCAACATCCAATGCAGCATCCGGCGAGAAGGCAATGAATATGTCATCAATGGTGTGAAATGGTGGAGCTCTGGCGCGGGCGATCCACGGTGTGCGGTCTACATCGTCATGGGAAAAACCGATCCAGAGGCGCCGCGTCATTCACAACAAAGCATGATTGTGGTGCCTGCCAATACACCTGGCATCCAAGTTTTGCGACCACTCACGGTATTTGGTTACGACGATGCCCCTCATGGACACATGGAAGTTGAATTGAAAAATGTACGCGTTCCGGTCGGTAATTTGATGCTCGGCGAGGGACGTGGATTTGAAATTGCCCAAGGCCGCTTAGGGCCTGGTCGTATTCACCACTGCATGCGCTCTATTGGTAGTGCTGAACGCGCTTTGGAACTCATGTGCAAACGACTGAACTCGCGTGTCGCATTTGGCAAACCAGTCTCCAGTCAAGGCGTATGGCATGAGCGCATCGCCGATGCCCGCATCATGATTGAACAAGCCCGATTACTCACTCTTAAAGCCGCTTACATGATGGACACCGTGGGCAATAAGATCGCTAAATCTGAGATTGCCATGATCAAAGTAATTGCACCAAATATGGCTACACAAATCATTGATTGGGCCATACAAGCGCATGGTGGCGGCGGCGTCAGTGGTGACTTTCCACTCGCCTACGCCTATGCGCACCAACGAACCCTGCGATTGGCTGATGGGCCCGATGAAGTGCATCGCAACTCGATTGCAAAACTCGAATTAGCGCGCCACGTAGCCACAATGTCGCAAGATATTGAAATGCCCATAACCAGAGGAAGCTAAATATGATTGACGTTTATTCTTGGGCTACACCCAACGGACACAAAGTACACATCATGCTCGAGGAATGTGGGTACCGTCTTGGCAGAGATTGGACAGCACACCCTGTCAATATTGGAAAAGGCGACCAATTCGAAGCGCATTTTTTAAAAATCAGCCCCAACAACAAAATTCCAGCGATGGTGGATCCCAATGGGCCTGACGGTAAACCCATTAGTTTGTTTGAATCGGGTGCAATTCTTTTTTATCTAGCGGCTAAGGCAGGAAAATTCTTACCTAAAAGCGATCGCGCAAAATATGAAGTCTTGCAGTGGGTCATGTTTCAAATGGGTGGCGTTGGTCCGATGTTGGGGCAAAACCACCACTTTCGTATTTATGCACCCGAAAAAATTGAATACGCTATCAATCGCTATACCAATGAAGCCAAACGTTTATACGGTGTCATGGACAGACAGTTAGCAACTTCCAAATTTATGGCCGGTAATACCTACAGCATAGCTGACATCGCCATATTTCCTTGGTTGCGTAACTGGCAAAACCAAGGAATTGAATTGGCAAACTATCCCCATTTAAAAAAATGGTTCGAGCTAATTGCGGCAAGACCAGCAGTGCAAAGAGGGGTTGAAGTTTTGACTGATTTGCGTAAACCATTTCAGCATGACGATAAAGCACACGAAGTTTTATTTGGCTCTACGCAATATAAAAGTAGGTAGCACCTTACCGATTCAATAATGGATATAAGCTCACCTCAAACTCGAATTGAAGCTTGGGGAAGCGATCGACTGGTTAAATGTTTTGTAAAACGACCTACCACTTTTTTGAATCTACTGCAGACAGCAGT
Organism: Burkholderiales bacterium; assembly: GCA_018969975.1. GTDB lineage: Bacteria > Pseudomonadota > Gammaproteobacteria > Burkholderiales > Burkholderiaceae_C > Limnohabitans. Next base: position 2,620 of record JAGWXI010000032.1, on the reverse strand, counting down.
CCAACTTCATGGCACTCGAAAGGCACTCGTTTTTGAAGGCCAGCGGTGGACATACCAAGAGGTCTGGAGTACTGTAGAGCGTTACGCGCAAGTTCTGCATAACTTAGGTCTAAGACCACAAGACAGAGTTGTACTTTTTATCAGTAACCGCGCTGAGTTCGTTTTCTTATTATTCGCCATTCAATATCTAGGGGCAATTGCAGTGCCAGTGGGTATTCGCGAACAACGCCCAGGGCTGACTTACATCATGAATCAATGCAAAGCCAAGGCTGTTGCGTTTGATGAGAGTTTGGCAGATCGCATTCCCTTGAAAAACGATGTTCCCTCTCTCGAACACTCTATTTGTATAGACAGCTATTTAGGTGATTGGCTCGCACGAGCCCCCCTTCAAACCAAAATTGACATCCCTGCGTTCGTAGCTAATCCGTTTGATGTAGCTGTGATTCTCTATACCTCTGGCACGACCGGAAATCCGAAGGGAGCGATGATCACGCATGCCAACATTGTCCATTCGGTATTGCACTACCAATATGGCATGCAATTGACGGAAAAAGATTCTTCCATGTTGGCAGTTCCTGCTAGCCATGTCACGGGGTTGATCGCCATCATTGCCACCATGGTGCAAGTCGGTGGTGCAGTTTTGATCATGCGGGAATTCAAGGCCAAACAATTCTTAGAGTTTGCCACTCAAGAAAACATGACCCATACGCTCATGGTGCCCGCTATGTACAGCCTTTGTTTGTTAGAGCCAAGTTTCAACGCTGACGCATTAGAACACTGGCGTATTGGCGGTTATGGCGGTGCACCTATGCCTGTTGCAGTGATAGAAAAATTAGCACACCATTTGCCCAATTTGGATCTAAGAAATGCCTACGGCGCTACTGAAACCACATCACCTGTCTCTTTGATGCCGAGTGGCATGAACGATGCGCATTTAGATAGCGTAGGACGTGTTTTGCCATGTGCCGATGTGCGCATCATGAACGATGCAGGACAAGAGGTGCCGTTGGGTGAAACGGGAGAACTTTGGATCAACGGCCCCATGGTGGTTCCCGGGTATTGGGATAACCCAGAGGCTACAGCCCAATCTTTCACTGCTGGCTATTGGCACTCAGGTGATTTAGGCTCCATGGATAGTGAGGGATTCGTCAAAATATTTGACCGTAAAAAAGACATGCTCAACCGTGGTGGATTCAAGATCTATTCAGTTGAAGTCGAGAACTGTTTGATGGGAATTCCTGGCGTACTTGAGGCGGCGATTGTTGGTAAGCCATGCCCTGTTTTAGGGGAACGGGTACATGCTTTTATCTATGCGCCTAATCAATCTTTATCGCAAGACATCGTGATAGCCCACTGCAAACAAGCATTGGCAGACTACAAGGTGCCGGAGACGATTACTTGGTTGGATTTACCTCTGCCAAGAAATGCGAATGGGAAGGTGATGAAGAGGCGGTTGAGGTCTGAGTTTTAGACATCTAAGGTTACTTTGATGACAGATCTAGCATAAGCATTATTTGTTGTGCAGGTCCCATTTGATATGTAGAGCGTATTTCCATTAATTGCCAATCCAACAGGGCCACATAACATGCTGCTTGTTGAAGTACCGCTTAGAAAAGTAGTTACTGCAGTTGCGTTACCAGAACTGTCATAGGTTATTTTCAAAATACTACTGTCTGTGTCACCTGCAGTTGTTCCAGTATTTGCTACGTAAACTTCTCTATAAGCTGATCTAACCGCTATTCCTGTTGGGTTATTAAAAATACTTCCAAATGAAGAACTCACTAAAGTTGATGCCGCATAAGTAGAAGTATTTACCTTATAAACCCCGGCAGAAGTAGCCCCTTGTCTTGTGACATACATAAACCCAAGTGTGCTGTCGAAAGCGATTCCACTAGGGCTTGAGCCAATAGAAACAAATGTAAGGGGGGCCCCATACGAGCCGACTGTGTAGACGACAACAGAATTTGCATAAGTACCACCTCCAACGTCAGATATGTAGACACGATTATTTGTAGTGTCCATACCTACACCATATGGACTAGCAAGTGCCGTTACAACTGGAGTAGTACTTGAGCTTAAATTAATTAAGCCTGTACTTCCCGAACCTCCTGTATCCGTAGCAACAGCAAATACATTATTGTTGTATACGGAAACAGAGAATGGCCATTTGATGGATGCTCCTATCGATGCAACATAAGCTCCGGATGTGTCGAATTTATATATCCTTCCACCCAATGAAGTAGTTTGATCTGCATCAGTAGAGTTAACTACGTATAGATAGGTCCCGTCAAAAAACATTTGCCTAAGATAGCCAAGAGTCACGACATTACTGATAGTCGAACTATTAATAAAAACAGAAGGTGAAGCGCTATAGCTGCTACTTGAACTCGAGGCTCCCCCGCCCCCTCCTCCACAACCACTCAATAAAAGCAGAATCCAGAGAAAAAAATAGTTGTGTAATTTAGTTCGCATAAGTTATAGGATCGACCAAGCACCAACTTTCTAGAGCGACTTGTAACCCATAGGCCGTTACTGATAAAGTTATCCCTGTTCCAACCGACCAAACTAATGCCATGATGAATAAGTTGTGCATCCTGATATGCTTGTTTTTATCCCTTTG
>JAGWXI010000031.1 GCA_018969975.1 Burkholderiales bacterium | reverse complement strand
CTTTGGATGATGCGGATATTGGCTTGGTGGGGAATCAACCAGTCGATCTCGGACTCTTGCACCCCTGCTTTGGTTAAAACCGCATGGGCTGCATCCTCTAACAAACCGACTGCTAATTTAAACACCGCTTGGCCGTCCATTTTCAGCAAGGGATCGCCCAGAACATGCCCATTGCTCACGTGCCCGGGCACACACAAAATGCCTACGTGCTTGCCGTTAGCGTGGATATCGGTCGACAAAATGCCAGGCGTCTCAGATGCTTCCAACACCACCGCACCAGCACCGTCGCCAAATAAGACACAGGTGGTGCGGTCTTGAAAGTCGAGCAAGCGCGAAAAAATCTCAGCCCCCACCACCAAAGCGCGGGTGGCGTTGCCCGCGCGGATCATGGCGTCAGCCACCGTCAAAGCGTAAATAAAACCCGTACAAACGGCCTGCACATCCATTGCTGCAGCGCCTGCTATTCCTGCTGCTTCTTCGTGGATTTGGGCCAATTTGTGCTGCAAGATGCAAGCGGTCGACGGAAACACCATGTCAGGCGTGGATGTCGCCACGATGATCAGGTCAATATCTTGGGGTTGGCGGCCTGCAGCGGCCAAGGCGTTTTTACAGGCCTCAAAGGCCAAGTCACTACTAACAACATCAGGCGCTGCAAAGTGACGGGCTTTGATGCCAGTGCGTTCCACAATCCATTCGTCGGAAGATTCAATGCCCAATGTGGCCAGTTCTGCTACCAAATCCGCATTGCTTAACCGGCGGGGCGGAAGATAGCTTCCGGTGCCAGTAATACGAGAAAAACGGGTCATCTAGGGAGGGCTCAGTCCGAAACCGTGGCCGGTGGCACGCCTAATAAGGGTGCAGCGTGGGCAATTCGTTCACGAACGCGTTCGAGCAAGTTGTGGTGTGCCGCATCATACGCGCGGTTCAAAGCCATCTCGAAAGCGAGCTCGTCAGCGGATCCGTGGCTTTTAAACACAATGCCGTTGAGCCCCAGCAAGGCAGCACCGTTGTAACGCCGATGATCGACACTGTCTTTAAAGTCAGATAAGACGGGATAAGCAAAGATGGCGGCAATACGCGTATAAATATTGCGTTTAAACGACTTTTTAAGTGTTTCGCTGATCTTATGCGCGAGCCCCTCACTGGCTTTTAAGGCCACATTACCGACAAAACCATCACAGACGATCAAATCTACCGTACCTTGGTAAATATCGGTACCCTCAACATTTCCAAAGAAATTAAGATCGCCGCAGTTAGACGCAGTTCGCAGCAATTCAGAGGTTTTTTTAATGATTTCATTGCCTTTTATCGCCTCTTCGCCAATGTTCAAAAGGCCGACTGAGGGGCTTTCGATATCGTCTAGCACCGACACCAAGGCCGACCCAAGGACGGCAAATTGCAATAAATGCTCAGGTGTGCAATCGACATTGGCACCCAAATCGAGCATGGTGGAGCCACCACCTTTGAAGTTGGGCATACGCCCTGCGATCGCTGGTCGTTCAATTCCGTCCATGGTTTTGAGAACGTAGCGCGCAATGGCCATCAAAGCGCCTGTATTCCCAGCAGAGACTGCCGCTTGGGCAAGGCCTTCTTTGACTTGCTCAATAGTGACGCGCATGGAGGAATCTTTTTTCCGGCGCAAGGCAACTTCGATGGGGTCGTCCATCTCAACAACCTCAGATGCAGGCACCAATTTAGCGCGCGGATGGGTAAAACCAGACAAGGCCTCTGGCAGTCCCACCAACATCAAAAATGCATCAGGATGGTTGTCTAAAAACTGCCGGCAAGCAGCCAGTGTGACGCGGGGGCCGTGGTCGCCCCCCATGCAATCAACGGCAACTGTGATCATGCGGGCATCTTTGGGGAGAAAAACAAAAGCCCGAGGCGCTCATAGTGCCGCGGGCCGTTTGGTATGGGCGTGGATTACGCTTCGGTTTTGCTTTTCAGCACCTTGCGGCCACGGTAGAAGCCATTAGGGCTGATGTGGTGACGCAAGTGGGTTTCGCCCGTTGTAGGCTCAATAGCCGTACCGGGCGCAGTCAAAGCGGTATGTGAGTTGTGCATGCCGCGCTTGGAAGGAGATTTTTTATTTTGCTGGACAGCCATGCGGGGCTCCTAGACGGTTAGTTGGGTTGGTTTACAGTGGCATCGCAAGAAGTCGTTTGCAATGCGCCAAGCCCATGATTATAGCGGATCTGAGCTGAATATTAGTCTTTGCCTAACCGCATCGTGGCCAAAACCGCAAAAGGGTTGGGTTTGGCGTCTTTATCCGCAGCAGAATCGTCTTTTGAAGTGGGTGCATGCTCACTTTGGCAACCAGCATGCATAGGCACCAAAGGCAAAGCCATCAACAGCTCGTCTTCGACCAGCGCCAGCAGATCAAAGTCTTTGCTGACCACCAGCAAGTCTTCTTCGCTTTCATCGTCTTGGTCCTCGGCCGTAGCCTCGTCTTTAACAAAACGAAAACTTCTGTCGACCTCTAGCGTTTGCATGACCGTTTTTAAGCAGCGTTGACAGGTCAAGGGGACTTCGGTTTTAGCTTGCAAATGCAACCAAGCAGCGTCATGACCGTCGCTGGCTTGGCGCATTTCGCCTTGGGCAGACCAAGTGACTTTGCCAGCGATTTCTTCTGCACAGTCTGCGCGCAAGCGGGGCATGCTGTGCAAATCGACCTCGCCCGACAAGGTACTTTGGTTCGTTGCGAAAGCTTTGACGTCAAGGTGTTGTGCACTATTGGGAGAAGACATAGGTTGCAGTGTAAGAGAATCACTCTTATGCCTTCTTCCCCTCGTCTCCTCATTTTGGGTTCTACCTCGCGCTATCGGCACGAATTGCTTTCGCGTTTGCGCATACCTTTTGGCGTAGTGGCGCCTGAAGTTGACGAAACCCCGATCGCTGGGGAACTTCCACTTGCTTTAGCCAGCCGTTTGGCGCTGGCCAAAGCCCACGCAGTCGCCAAACTTCATCCAGATGCTGTTGTCATTGGCTCGGATCAAGTGGCCGACTTAAACGGTGAGCCTTTGGGCAAACCCGGCAACCATGCGCGCGCAGCGCAACAGTTGCAACGTATGCGTGGGCAAACAGTCGTGTTTCAAACCGCGGTGGCTGTGGTGTGTCACGCAACCGGCTTTGAACAAATGGAAGTGGCCCCCGTGCGCGTGCGGTTTCGCGACCTCACCGACACAGAGATCGAGGCCTATCTGCAAGCCGAACAGCCCTATGACTGTGCAGGCAGCGCCAAAAGCGAGGGTCTTGGTATTGCCTTGTTGGACGCCATTGACAACGACGACCCGACAGCGCTCATAGGCTTGCCGTTGATACGCACTTGCCGCATGTTAAAAAGAGCAGGAATCGCTCTTTTATGACCACCCCCCCCAATAAAGGCACGCTCTACCTAGTGCCCACACCACTCGACTTTGGATGCGACACCTCCGTACCGATCGCCGACGTATTGCCGCAAGCCACCTTGCGGGTAGCGTCAGGCTTGACCCACTGGATTACTGAAAACGCCAAAAGCACGCGGGCATTTTTAAAACGCGTGAGCGAATTCGCACCTCTTGGTCTTGCATTGCAAGACATGCAGATCACCGAACTGCCACGCGAAGTTCACAAAAAAGGCGACCACCTAGGCGAGTTCGACGCCAAGCCCCTGCTGGCATTGGTACTGAAAGGCCAAGACATCGGTTTAGTCAGTGAAGCAGGCATGCCCGCGGTGGCAGACCCTGGTTCTTCCGTCGTAATGGCCGCGCACCAACTGGGGATTCGGGTCGCGCCTTTGGTGGGGCCCGTATCGTTGCTTCTAGCCTTGGCCGCAAGTGGATTAAATGGACAAAACTTCGCCTTCGTTGGCTATTTGCCGCAAGACAGCGCAGCGCGCTTACAACGCATACGCGAACTTGAAATGCTTGTCATGAAAACCGGCCAAACCCAACTCTTTATTGAAACCCCCTACCGCAACAAAGCTTTGTGGGAAGCGCTACTTAAAGGTCTCCAACCCAACACGCGCGTCGCGCGTGCCAGTGGCCTTACCTTGCAGAATATGGATGTGCAGTGCTACGCCGTGAGAGATTGGCGCCAATCCAACGGTATCGGAGACACGCCGACTGTTTTTGCGATTGGCCGATAAGCGGTCAGGGCTTAGCGGACCGCCGGTTGCCGCTGCAAAGCTTGTACAGCGCCTTCACCAATCGCTGCTCCAAAGCGTTTTGCAAGGCGTTCGGCCACGTTGTCATGGCGGGTGTAATCAACAATATCTTCAGCCTTGATAATTTCACGCGCTACGTAATCCAAGTTACCCAAACCATCGGCTAAGCCCAGGTCGACAGCTTGCTGTCCACTCCAAAATAAACCGGTGAATAACTCAGGTGTTTCTTTCAAACGCTTGCCGCGCCCATCTCGCACTACTTGAATAAATTGCGCATGAATTTGGTCGAGCAAGGTTTGCGCATGGGTGCGCTGGGCTTTGGTCTGGGGGCTGAAGGGGTCTAGAAACCCTTTGTTCACGCCAGCTGTCATCAAGCGACGCTCCACACCCAGTTTGTCCATCAAGCCCGTGAAGCCAAAACCATCCATCAAAACGCCAATGCTGCCCACGATGCTGGCCTTATCGACGTAAATTTCATCCGCAGCCACAGCGATGTAGTAGGCCGCTGAAGCGCAGGATTCTTCTACTACTGCATATACAGGTTTATGGGTCTTTGCTTTAAGGCGACGGATCTCGTCGTTGATGATGCCAGCTTGAACAGGGCTGCCGCCGGGAGAGTTAATTTGCAACACCACACCTTGCGAGCCTTCATCCTCAAACGCTGCGCGCAATGCATTGACCGTCCACTCAGCACTGGCTTCGGCACCGTCAGCAATTTCACCTTTGATAGAGACCACAGCAGTATGGGGGTGGCTCTGCCCCGAGTTACCCACACCAGAGCGATGCAAGGCAGTCCAAGCCAAGGTGGCAATAAGAACAAGCCAAGCAAATCGAAAAAAGATGCGCCAACGACGGTTCGCGCGCTGTTCGGCCAGGGTGGCAAATGCCAAACGTTCGAGGGTATCGCGCTCCCACACCACTTTATGGCTGGGTGCAGAGGGCGTATTGGGCTGTTGTTGCGGGTCAGACATGGTGAAATTTAGAGAGGAAATTCAAAAGGTTTTAAGTTGTAAGCAGTATGCCAGTGGACAACACCGTCCGCTTCTGAAAGGTCAATCTTGACCAAGCCCCCGCGGCATGGACCGCCTGAACATTCGCCAGTATCAGGCGCATAGACCGCGCCGTGTGTTGCGCACAGCAACCATCTACCTGTGTCGTCAAAAAACTGGTCGGGTTGGAAATCCATTTCCATAGCCACATGGGTGCAGCGGTTTAAATACGCATGGGGCTGGCCTTCAAAGCGAATCGCAAACGCACGACAGGTTTGTCCTGCATAGACCACATCAAACGGCACGGCTCTTGCACCTTCTTCTAAATCTGCGCTAGCGCATAAGGCAATCCGATGCGCTGCGTCTTCTTGGTTCATTTTGTCCTCGCTACCCGTTTACCAACAACCAATCATGTAACTCCCGCACCGTGTGCGCGACAAAGCGCGGCTGCCAAACTGCAAATTGTGTTGGGTCATGCGCTCCATAGCTCACACCCACACTAGAGCACCCCGCTCTTTGGGCCATTTCTAAATCGTGGGTGGTGTCGCCGACCATCAAGGTGCGCTCAGGTGGCACGCCAAACTCACCCATCAACTCGTGCAGCATCAAAGGGTGGGGCTTGCCTGCAGTTTCGTCGGCGGTGCGCGAGGCACCAAATAAGCTTTGTAATTGCAAAGTGCTTAAAGCCTCGCTCAAGCCTTTGCGGCTTTTGCCGGTCGCCACCGTCAAGACTTGCTGACGTTTACGCAAATCTTGGAGCATGGGCAATACGCCATCAAACAAACCCATGCCATTGACATCAAACAGCGTGCCGTCCCAATCGAAGGCGATCAAATCAAATTCACGGGTCTTGGGCGCGGTGCTCATGCTTGTATTGGGGGCTGGACGGAATCGATAAATTGTTGCAGAGCCGCTGGCAGTGGGGCTTTGACGGTGACGGGTCGTGCGCTCACGGGATGCTGAAACTTCAATTGCCAAGCATGCAAAAACATGCGTTTGAGCCCCAACTTTTGCAACTGCTTATTCTGTTCAAAGTCGCCATATTTATCGTCACCTGCAATCGCATGCCCTTGGCTGGCCAAGTGCACGCGAATTTGGTGGGTGCGTCCCGTTTTGATCGTCACCTCCAACAAGCTGTAAGGCCCAACCGTGCGTGCAACCCGCACCAAGGTGATGGCACGTTGCCCATTGGGGTCGTCCTTGCCCACCACTTTGACGCGACGCTCCCCTTCGCCTTCACCGGTGGCCACGGTGTATTTAAATAGGGGCACATCGATCACTTTTTTATTAGACGGCCACAAGCCCAAGACTAAGGCCAAATAGGTTTTGCCCGTCTCACGGTCACGAAACTGGTCTTGCAAATGCTTGAGCGCACTGCGTTTTTTAGCGATCAGTAGCACGCCTGAGGTTTCACGGTCAAGGCGGTGCACGAGTTCTAAATTCAAACTAGCCGGCCTTGCACGGCGCAATTGCTCGATCACCCCAAAACTCACGCCACTGCCGCCATGCACCGCTACACCGGCAGGCTTGTCGATGGCGATCAGCGCCTCGTCTTCCATCAGCACCTCGAACTCGCGGGCCGGGGCGGGAGCATCTTCTTTGGCTTGCACTTGGGCGGAGATGCGAACTGGCGGAATACGGATCAAATCTCCCGCCTCGATGCGCTGATCCGCCGACGCTCGCCCCTTGTTCACCCGCACCTCGCCAGAACGGATGATGCGGTAGATATGGGTTTTGGGTACCCCTTTGAGATGGCGCATCAAAAAATTGTCGAGCCGCTGCCCCGCCGAGTCGTCGTCCACGGCTAGGGTTTTCACCGAAGGGTCTGGAGCTGGGTGGATAGCCCCTATAATGTGTTTCACCAGCGTTTGCTTGTAAGTACTTGATTTAACTGAGATTAGAGCACGGACAGAGCAGCGCGGTGAGGTCGATGCCCCTTTTAGGCCCGTTTCGCAGACCCAGTACCAAAGAGACTGGATGGCCAAACGCCCCAAAAGTTGAGCAGACGCTCAGAAAACACTGAAATGGAATACCCCAAAGTTGATGAGGCACAAATTTGAGCCTCATCAGCGGATTACAGCGAGTTAGCAATCCCATGGTTGTCGCGAAATTTATCTCCGAACCCGCTCTCATCCACGCGCCCACCCTCCGTCGGCTGCGCACAACAGCGCACGCCTTGACGGTTGCCACGGCAATTCCCTTCGTTTTTTGACGTCCTCTCTGGCATCGTTGGCCCGTCATGGGCCTGTGATGTTTAAGAAATGTGAAGGTACGCTCCATGAAACGGATGCTCATTAACGCCACCCAGGCAGAAGAACGCCGCTTGGCAATCGTCGACGGACAAAAACTCCTCGACTACGAAATCGAAATCGAAGGCCGCGAACAGCGCAAAGGCAATATCTACAAAGCAGTTGTGACACGCGTCGAGCCCTCGCTCGAAGCCTGCTTCATCGACTACGGCGAAGACCGCCACGGCTTTTTGCCCTTTAAAGAAATCTCCAAACAGTATTTCGCCGCTGGCGTGTCGGTGAGCCAAGCGCGCATCCAAGACGTCATCAAAGAAGGCGTCGAAATGCTGGTGCAAGTCGAGAAAGAAGAGCGTGGCAACAAAGGCGCTGCGCTCACCACGTTCATCAGCTTGGCGGGGCGTTATGTGGTGCTGATGCCCAACAACCCCCGTGGCGGTGGCGTCAGCCGTCGCATCGAAGGTGACGACCGCGCAGAACTCAAAGAAGCCATGGACCAGTTGGAATATCCCAACGGCATGTCCATCATTGCCCGCACCGCAGGCATCGGACGCAGCGCGCCTGAATTGCAGTGGGACTTGAACTACCTACTCAAGCTCTGGGGTGCCATCGACGGCGCTAGCAAAACTAAAGGCGCCTTTTTAATTTACCAAGAATCGAGTTTGGTGATCCGCGCGATCCGCGACTATTTCAACCACGATATCGGCGACATCCTGATCGATACCGACGACATCTACGACCAGGCGCAGCAGTTCATGGCCCACGTCATGCCCGAGCATGCCGCTCGTGTCAAACGCTACCGCGACGAAACGCCATTGTTCAGCCGCTTCCAGATCGAGCACCAAATTGAGTCGGCCTACGCCCGCACCGTGACCCTGCCCTCGGGCGGCGCGATCGTGATCGACCACACCGAGGCTTTGGTCTCCGTCGACGTCAACTCAGCCCGCTCTATCAAGGGCGGCGACATCGAAGATACCGCTACCCGTACCAACCTTGAAGCCGCCGACGAAGTCGCACGCCAAATGCGTTTGCGCGATTTAGGTGGCCTGATCGTCATCGACTTCATCGACATGGACGAGAGCCGCAACCGCCGCGAAGTCGAAAACCGCTTGCGCGACGCCCTGCGCCAAGACCGAGCACGCGTGCAATTTGGCACCATCAGCAAATTCGGCTTGATGGAAATGAGCCGCCAACGCCTGCGCCCTGCGTTGTCCGAAGGTGCATCCATCCCTTGCCCACGCTGCGGTGGTTCGGGCCATGTGCGCGATACCGAAAGCTCGGCTTTGCAAATCTTGCGCATCATCCAAGAAGAGTCGATGAAAGAAAACACGGCAGCGGTTTACGCGCAAGTGCCCGTCGAAGTCGCTTCTTTCTTGTTGAACGAAAAGCGCACCGAGATCGCCAAGATCGAAATCCAGCAACGCTTGAATGTCTTGTTGGTTCCCAACAAAACGCTTGAAACGCCTAACTACAAGTTGGAGCGCTTAAAGCACGACGACCCGCGCTTAGACCGCGTCGAAGCCAGCTACAAAATGGCCGAGGAGTTCGAAGACCCGACTGCTGTCACCCGTCGCTCACAAGAGCCGACCAACAAACAAACGCCCGTCATCAAAGGCGTCTTGCCTGACTTGCCAGCTCCGATTGCAGAGCCCAAAGCGCCCGCCCAACCTAAGCGCGGCGCACACAAAGCTGTAGCTGAGGAAAAGGCGCCTGCTGAAAAAGGTTTCTTCTCTTGGATCAAAGGTTTGTTCAGCGGCGACAAAGCTCAAGCGCCCGCTACCGACAGCAAAAAACCTGCAGACAAAAAAGACGACAAACGCGAAGGCCGTGAAGGCGGACGCAACGCACGAGGCGGTCGCGGTGGACGCGGCGGCCGTGGTGGTGACCGCCCAGAACGAAGTGAACGCGCCGAGCGCGGAAACCGCAATGAACGGGGAGAACGCACTGAACGCGCTGATAGCGCAAGCGAGTCCAGCCAAGAAGGACGCGCACCCCGTCAAGAGCGCGGTCGCGGTAGACGCAATGGCAATAGCGCTGGCGCCAGCGCAGGCAACGTAGCCAACGAGACCCACTTACCTAACAACAATGGTGTCAACAGCCAAGCCAGCGGTCCAGAGGACACCCTGCAAGCACAAGCCGAGATGCGTGCTAAAGCGCGCAACGAACGCATCGCGCGTGAAGAAAACGGTGACGGCGGCGACGCCCAAAACCAAAACGCACCCTCTAGACGGGAGCGTGCACCGCGTGGCGAAAACCGTCGCAATGAGCGACCGCGCCATGAAGAGTCTGCGCAAACAGAGGCACCAGCAGGGCTGGCTTCTACCGAAGACACTCAACTTGGCGGGGAAGTAGGTGCAGACAACCAAGGGGAACGCCGCGAGCGCCGCTCTCGCGACCGTTACGGGCGCGACCGCCGTGAGCGTGGTGGTGAGCAACGCGCAGACCGCCCATCTGAGCTTGCTTCACAAGAGCCACTGCCAAGCACCAGCATGCCTAAAGTTCAGCCTTTTATCCTCTCGTTACCAGAGTTGCAAGCAATTGCACAAAACAGCGGTTTGGAGTGGGTCAATTCAGATGCTGCGCGAATCGCTGCGGTGCAAGCGGCCATTGCGGCAGAACCCAAGCCAGTGCACGTGCCGCGCGAGCGGCCAGCGCCTGTGGTGGTAGATGAGGGCCCATTGGTTTTGGTAGAGACCCGCAAAGAACTGGTTTAAGCCACCACCACTTCAGCGGCGCGTTTCCAGTAAATCTGGGCTCGCGCCGTTTCTTCTTTGTGCTCGGCTAATAGCGCCAAAGTTCGCCAAGCTTGGCGTTGCAACTCTGCTTGCATCAATTGCGGTGCCGCCATTTCCAGCATTTGCTGGGCCTTGCCCCACAGGGCGTGGTGCCAACACACCATACCAACGAGAAACTGCAACTCCACCCAGCGCGGGTAGGTTTGTCTTGCCCGGTCGATACTAACTAGCCAATCAGCGTCTGGCGGCACCATCAACAAAGTACGGCTCAGCGCGAGAACAATACGATGACGCAGTGCAGGTGCGCAACTGTCGGGTTGTTGCACCATACGGTTCCACACGGGGGTGAGCCATGGCATTACCTCAGTTGCGGGTGCACCTAATTTGTGTAAGCGATCTGTAGCGTGTAGAACGACTTCAGGTGTTTCTTTTTCACTGCTGTCGAGTTGTCCCCAAGCCGTTTGTAATTGCGCGCTGTCGTGGGCATCGTTTAAGTGCGCCAATACCAATTCACGGATCAAACTGTTTGCGGCTGTTTCAGAGAAAGCGCCATGTTTTTTTAGCAAACGCGCAGTATCCAATGCGATCGCATGTTGCCTGTTGAGGCGAGTAGCTTTGAGTCTTAAGCGCAGCGCCAACGTCCGTCTGGCAGTTCCTTGCTTGATGCCATCCAAAAATTGCATTGCTTGCGCAGGATCTCGGTCACTCAAAGCCCATCTTGCTGCACCTAGATGCGCCGCTTCCACGACCTCCTCTAACTCGCCCACGCTCTTGTTGCGACCCAATGCAATTGCAGCCTCTAGGTGGTGAGTTCGCAGTTCACGGTCTCTTAAAGCGTGGGCACTTTCTGCTGCAATCAAATGCGCCAATATTTGCATTGGCTCCATATGCTTGGGCAGGGATTCTCCCAACGAACTTACTGCGTGCAATGCCGCACTAGTCTGGAGCACCTGCTCAGCGGCATGGATTGAGCGTATGTAGCGCCCTGTCAACATATGCGAAAGGGCTTGGGTCAACGCACCATGGACAGTGCGTTCTTTTTGTTGCAAGCGCCAACGGCGCGCTTGTTGTGGCAAAGCAAAAAATGCTGACAGAGCGCGCAAAGCTAAATGAAGGCCCGCAAAACTAGCCATCAACACAATCAATACCAAATTAAGTGATACATCAATCCGGTGAGGCGGCCAAAACAGCGTCACCGTACTTTGGTTCCCTCCTAAGAGCAAGGCAGTAGCAACAGCTACTCCAAAAAGGGCAACCAACCACAAAGCCGCTTTCATATTAGCGCCCCGCCGCTGCAGTGGCCAAAGCAGCAAGAGTGGCATCTATACGGGGAATCTCGGTATTTTTCGATTGCGCCATGACTTCTTGCAACAACGCTATGGTCAACGGGCCCTGCCCGCTGGTCAGTTCGAAGTATTTATGCAAATCTTGGTCGATTAGTTTCATATCGGATTGGGCCGAATTGAAATGCCGCGCTAGAACAGCTAATCGCACATTGAGCAATCGCAGTTTGAGGTTTTCCCGAACAAAGTAGCTTTGCTCTGGTGCCAACAAACTGGCTTCTGGGCGGTCGATCCGGCTGATACGCACCAAGCCCTGCGCATTGCGCCAGAGACCGTCAAACCATTTTTCCCACCAACGCATGCTGATAGCCCGCGCCCAACTGAGCGTCTCTGGTGACTCTGGGGTCGCTGCGGACACTTTCGCGTTTTGGTTGAACTCAGAGACCCCGACAGCATTGAGAAGAGCCAAATCATCGACAGTGCGGACTAACTCATCGATCTTGATCAATAACGTGGGAGTGTCTGTTACTGGAGTTGATTTAATTTGGTCAATATCGCGCACGATGGCACGCAGCAAGGGAGCCAAACGCGGTTGTGCTACTTTGATCAACCGCGATTGGGAAGATTGCAATGCTGCCAACAGCGGTTGGACGCTACCGGTAAGTTGCGATTGTTGTTGGGCAAGTCGAATCGCCGATTCAATATCCACCACCAGGTTTTCGTCACGTGAACGCGACAGGCTTTGCATCAAGTCCTCGAGTTGCGAACGTTGCAACGCCACCTCACTCAACTTGGCATCTGTTACCGCTAGTCGCGCTGCTGTGTCGCGCGCCAACTCCTCGGCTTGTTTGGCACTCACCCGCGCTTGAACCGCTTGGGTCGATACATCAGAGGTTTGTTTGGCGAGAATTTCTTGAATGTCTGTGAGTTTGAATACGGTCCACATGGACACCAATGCACCCAACAGCGCCAAAAAAGCAAAGATGGCAAGGATCCACTTACCAACAACACTGTTCCAGACAAACGTTTTGGCGTTTGAAGACAATTGTGTGCTGGAATTTGTAGATAAGTTCTCTTCGGGTTCTGACGTCATGTCGAGGATTCTAATGAGGCCAACATATCCGATAGCAGGGGACGCGTCTGCATCACCTTGACAAAACCTAGATCACGCGCTGTTTGCGCTATGCGGGCGTGTGTAGCAATACATCGCGCTCTATGCCATTGCACATCCGGTAGTTGTGCTTGCAAATGCAAGACAGCTTGCGAACTACTAAAACACCAAACACTGCCATCGGCTGCGGCTTGCCTAGCTATACCTAATTGGTGGTCACTCCAGATTGGCAGGCTGCGCAAATAGGCTACGACAAATTCGACAGATGCGCCAGCATCAACGATTTGTTGCGCTAACCAATCGCGGCCTACGCCTTGGGGGTTGGAATTTTGAATACCGTCATTCCCACGAACGATCAAAACAGGGGCATGCTTCTTAATCGATGGCGCAATAACTTGCCACAAAGCCTCTGAATCAAACTGCACAGCATCTGCAACAACAGGCGCATCAATGTCATCTGGCAAAACGCCAGCGTCGATTAACGCTTGTCGGGTTCCGGGTCCGGTTGCCCAATATCTTGGGCCGGTGGCTTGGGCAGTTTCATGATTCGACGATGACGCGCTCCCAAGTAAAACATGGGAACCCCTATGTGCAAAAAACATCCGCACTGCTTGGGCGCTAACAAACATCACAGCTTGCCATCGCCGCCACTGATGCCACGCTCGCTCTATCGCTAGTACATCTGGCGCAGGTCCGATCGCGATCAACGGCACATACAACGCCTCGTGGCCTGCTTGTTCGATAGCGTCAAGCCATGCTTGCGCATCGGTTTCAGGTCGGGTCACGATCACGCGCATGGCAAATAAGCAACTGGGGTGAATAAGAAGGTGCAAATGGTAGCAGTCGCACCCCATAAAATCAGGGGATGTCACAAAACCAACTCGACAAAAAATCCCAAGCGTGGTCGGCGCTGTTCTCTGAGCCCATGAGCGAACTGGTTCAGCGCTACACGGCCAGTGTCTTCTTTGACAAACGTTTGTGGCAAGCAGACATTACTGCAAGTTTGGCGCATGCCGAGATGTTGTGCCACCAAGGCATTATTTCTAAAGAAGACCATAACTCCATTGCCAAAGGCATGGCGCAAATTTGGACCGAGATTGAAAACGGTAGTTTCGATTGGAAGTTGGCACTCGAAGACGTACACCTCAATATCGAAGCACGCTTGACCCAGTTGGTGGGCGATGCTGGCAAACGTTTGCACACTGGCCGCAGCCGCAACGACCAAGTAGCTACCGATGTACGTTTGTGGTTGCGCGGTGAAATTGATTTGATCATCGGTTTGCTATCGGAGTTACAACGCGCTTTGTTGTCGGTCGCCGAACAACATACAGAGACAGTGATGCCCGGCTTTACCCATTTGCAAGTCGCGCAACCCGTGAGCTTTGCGCACCATCTCCTCGCTTACGTCGAAATGTTTGCCCGCGATGCAGAGCGCATGGCAGACGTGCGCCGCCGCACCAACCGCTTGCCACTGGGCTCTGCGGCCTTAGCGGGTACTGGCTATCCCTTAGACCGTGCACGTGTGGCAAAAGCCATTGGCATGGTCGACGCACACGGTGAGCCACAAATTTGCCAAAACAGTTTGGATGGTGTGAGCGACCGCGATTTCGCCATGGAATTCAGCGCCGCTTCCAGCATTTGCATGGTGCACATCAGCCGCTTAAGCGAAGAATTGATTTTGTGGATGAGCCAAAACTTTGGGTATATCCAACTAGCGGATCGCTTCACAACCGGCAGTTCCATCATGCCGCAAAAGAAAAATCCTGACGTGCCTGAACTCGCCCGTGGCAAAACTGGTCGTGTGGTGGGCCACTTGATGGGTTTGTTGACCTTGATGAAAGGCCAACCCCTGGCCTACAACAAAGACAACCAAGAAGACAAAGAGCCTTTGTTTGACACGGTCGACACGCTCAAAGACACCTTGCGCATTTTTAGCGACATGATTGGCGGTGAAGCAAACGCTCAAACTGGCAAGAAAGAAGGCGGCTTGACAGTCAACGCAGAGGCTATGGAATTAGCTGCTAAAAAAGGGTATGCCACTGCGACCGACTTAGCAGACTACTTGGTGAAAAAAGGCTTGCCTTTCCGCGATGCCCACGAGGTGGTCGCCCATGCTGTCAAAACCGCACAAACCCAAGACAAAGACTTGTCGGAACTTCCACTGGCCACCTTGCAAACCTTCCACGCCGCGATTGAACAAGATGTTTTTGAATGCTTGAGCTTGGTTGGTTCACTCAACGCGCGCAACACCTTGGGTGGAACAGCGCCAGTGCAAGTCAAAGCGCAAATCGCCAGACACCTCGCGCGTTTGGCGTAAGTGCACAGTGCCAAGCGACATCCTTACGCTGACGTTGAATCCTGCGTTGGATGTGCTCACATCCATCGACAAAGTAGAGAGCACGCACAAAATGCGCTGCGACCACGCTATAGAGCATCCGGGCGGTGGTGGCGTCAATGTAGCGAGAGTTTTGCATCGTCTCGGTGCGTCATGTGTAGCCGCCTACATGGCGGGCGGTGTTACAGGTGAACGCCACCACCAATGGATGCTCCATGAAAAAGTGCGCTGCCATCTTTTGCCGATTGCCCATGAAACGCGTGAGAGTTTTTCTGTGCATGAGAACAGTAGCGGCCAAGACTTTCGTTTTGTCTTGCCTGGCCCAGAAGTTTCTGAAGCTGAAGTTCAAGCTTGCTTTGAGTATGTAGCTGAGCATTTACCTAAACAGTTTTTAGTCATCAGCGGCGGAATTGCACCAGGGGTTCCAATCGATTTTTATGCACGCTTAACGCGATTAGCGAATCAACATGGCGTGCCTGTGGTGATAGACGCTAACGGTCCTGCCCTCCATGCCGCACTGCAAGAAGGTGTTTTTTTATTCAAACCCAGTTTGCGTGAATTAAGCCAACTTGTAGGCCACGATTTGCCCGATGAAAAAAGTTGGATCTCTGCTTGCCATGCATTGATCGCGCAGAAAAAAGCGCAAGTGATCGCCCTCTCCCTGGGCGAGCAAGGCGCCATGGTGGTCAGCCAAGACCAATGTTGGCGCGCTGAAGCACTCAAAGTGGATGTGCAAACCACCATCGGTGCGGGCGACAGTTTTGTGGGCGGCATGGTGTGGGCTCTGTACAAAGGCCATGACCTGTTGCATGCGTTTCAATACGGCATGGCCGCTAGTGCTGCCGCTTTGCTTCAAAAAGGCACGCCGCTATGCCAACCATCTGACGTACACCGTTTACTGCCCAGTGTGGTGGTGCACGCTTTGTAATAATTCGACACATACCAAGGAGACTTTTTCATGCCCGTAATTACCAATATTGAAGACTTACGCGTTCTCGCGCAAAAACGTGTGCCCCGCATGTTTTATGACTACGCTGATTCGGGCAGTTGGACGGAGAGCACTTACAAAGCGAACGAAAGTGATTTCCAAAAAATCAAATTGCGCCAGCGTGTTGCTGTCAATATGGAAGGACGCAGCACAGCCACTGAAATGATTGGCCAAGCTGCCGCGATGCCTGTTGCGATTGCGCCTACTGGCATGACTGGTATGCAACACCCCGATGGCGAAATCTTGGCCGCGCGCGCTGCCAACAAAATGGGCATCCCTTTTACGCTCTCCACGATGAGCATTTGTTCTATCGAAGACGTTGCCAAACACGCGGGAGAAGGCTTTTGGTTTCAGCTGTACATGATGAAAGACCGTGGCTTTATCGAGCGCTTGATTGACAGAGCCAAAGCCGCCAACTGCAAAGCCTTGGTCTTGACGCTGGATTTACAAATTTTGGGACAACGCCACAAAGATTTGAAAAATGGTTTATCTGCGCCACCCAAACTCACGATTCCTAACATCATCAATATCGCTACCAAGCCACGCTGGGCTTTGGGCATGTTGGGCACGCCGCGCCGCGAGTTCGGCAACATCGTGGGCCATGTGAGCGGTGTTGACAATATGAGTTCACTGTCTGCATGGACTGCACAACAGTTTGATCCAGCGCTGAATTGGGACGATGTCGAATGGGTCAAACAACGCTGGGGTGGCAAACTTATTCTCAAAGGCATTCAAGATGTGGAGGACGCACGTTTAGCGGTGCGCTCTGGTGCTGATGCCTTGATTGTTTCTAACCATGGTGGACGTCAACTCGATGGTGCACAAAGCAGTATTGAAGCCCTTCCCTCTATCGTGCAAGCTGTGGGTTCGCAAATTGAAGTCCATATGGACGGCGGCATCCGTAGTGGCCAAGATGTACTCAAAGCAATTGCATTGGGCGCCAAAGGCACTTACATCGGCCGCTCGATGTTGTACGGCTTGGGCGCCATGGGTGAAGCGGGCGTCTCCAAAGCTTTGGAGATCATCCACAACGAACTGAGCTTGAGCATGGCGTTTTGTGGTCGCACACAAATCGGCCAAGTCGACTCCAGCATTTTGTTGCCTGGAACTTTTCCTACTGCTTAAACCTAAACCCAAGCATTGATTCGGCGTATCGCGCACCTCGACATGGATGCATTTTTTGCATCGGTCGAGTTGTTGCGCTACCCGCAGTTAACTGGGCTGCCCGTTGTCATAGGCGGCGCACGGCGCAAAGAAGACGACTTATTGCACCAATTGCAAAAAGCTTTTCCAGACGATGCTTGGGAAACTGACACTTTCCAAGACCGCTTGGGCGAAATTCCTCTTAGTTTCTTTCCGCGCATTGCTGGTTATGTTGGGCGCGGTGTGATCACGACCGCAACATATGCAGCCCGTCAATTTGGCGTGGGCTCCGCGATGGGCTTGATGAAAGCGGCCAAACTCTGCCCGCAAGCCATTCTTTTGCCCGTTGACTTTGACCGCTACAGACACTATTCGCAACGCTTCAAATCGACGATCGCTGAAATAGCGCCTGTCATAGAAAACCGTGGCATAGACGAAGTGTTTATCGATTTCACCGATGTGCCTGGCGGTCAACGCGAAGGCGGTCGTGTGTTGGCGCGCTTGATTCAAAAAGCCATATTCGAAGACACGGGCTTGACCTGCTCGATTGGCGTAGCGCCCAACAAACTTCTGGCCAAGATGGCCAGCGAATTGAAGAAACCCAATGGCATCAGTGTTGTGTATGAAGACGATTTAGAAACGCTTATTTGGCCATTGCCTTGTCGCAAGGTGAACGGTATAGGCCCCAAAGCAGAAGCCAAGTTGGCAGCGCATGGCATTCATACGATTGGCGAATTGGCGCAAAAAGAAAACTATTGGCTGGTAGAAAACTTCGGCAAGGCCTATGGTGCTTGGTTATACGACGCTGCACACGGTAAAGACGACAGGCCTGTGGTGATACACAGCGAACCGGTGAGTATCAGCAGAGAAACCACCTTCGCGCGCGACTTACACGCTGTGCACGATCGCACTGAACTCAGTGGTGTTTTCACACGCTTGTGTGAACAAGTCGCTGCTGACCTGCAACGCAAAGGCTATGTGGGTAAAACCATTGGCGTCAAACTGCGTTATGAGAATTTTCAAAGCGTGACGCGCGACCACACACTTGAAATTGCCACAGACCAAGCCAGCACCATTCGCCACACGGCAGGTCTTTGTTTAAAACGCGTCGATCTGAACAGGCGATTTCGATTACTAGGCGTGCGCGTGGGCTCTTTGATCAAAGCAGGCGAACAATCTACCGAAACAACAGCAGAGCTTGCTAGCGATCACGCGCAAGACCAAGCGGATTTGTTTTTCTAAATTTTTTCAATTACTGCCGCGCAGTTCGAATATTCACTGGTGCAGCCATGGGATGGCTGGTGCGCCAAGGGTTGATATCCACACCGCCGCGCCGTGTGTAGCGTGCATAGACTTCTAATTTAGATGGCTTACACGCGTGCCAAATGTCCATAAAGATGCGCTCTACGCATTGCTCGTGGAACTCGTTGTGGTTTCTAAAACTCACGATGTATTGCAACAAGCCCGCTTGGTCGATTTGCGGGCCTGTGTAACTGATACGCACGCTACCCCAATCGGGCTGGCCTGTAACCAAGCAATTGCTTTTGAGCAATTGGCTGGTGAGGGTTTCTGTCACAGGCGCTTCATTCAATTGCGCTGCCAGCAACTCCGGCGCGGGTTGGTAGTGCGAACATTCCAAATCCAAACGGTCCAGGTTGAGACCATCGAGTTCATGCACGGGTTCTTTGTCGAAATCTTGCGGCAAGACCAATTGCACACCAACACTCGACATCACAGCTCCGCCTTGCCAAACCGCGGCGCTCAGGTCTTCACGAAGACGTGTCTGCACCGCAGCAGCATCCGCAAACATTGCGTTGTTAAAACTATTGAGGTAGAGCTTGACCGATTTGCTCTCGACGATATGCGTTGATTCAGCAGGCACGGTGATGCGTGCGAGCGCCAACTGCGGTTTACCGCGCGGATTGAGCCAGCTCAACTCATACGCTGTCCACAGATCAGCGCCAAAAAACGGCAGGGTTCCGGCAAGACCAATTTCGTCGCGCTTGGGTCGGCGCGCAATCGGAAACAACAGCGCAGCGTCGTATTGGTCTACGTAAGTAGACGATTTACCCAGCTGCGATTGTTCTGGCGTATTCATTAGTTAGGCGCTACTTTGCGACGAAATACTTTTCGGTCTGTGTCTGAGGCTTTTGCATCGAAGGCGTAACCTTCCAGATCAAAGCCCTCTAAGCCTTTAACTTGGGTGACGCGATTTTCAATGGCATAGCGCGCCATCAAACCACGGGCACGCTTCGCGAAGAAGCTGATGATTTTGTATTTGCCACCTTTGTAATCTTCAAACACGCATTCCACAATGCGTGCATTCAATGTCTTGCGATCGACTGCTTTGAAATATTCATAGGAAGCCAAATTAACGATCGTAGGTTCTTTGTTTTTCGCTAAGCGCGTATTGAGATGTTCTGCAATTTGCGAGCCCCAAAATTGGTATAGCGATGTACCTTTGGGTGTTTGCAAAGCCGTACCCATTTCGAGCCGATAGGGTTGCATCCAATCGAGTGGTCGCAACACGCCATACAAACCACTCAAGATGGCCACATGGTCTTGCGCCCAAGCGAGGTCTTTGGCTTTCAAACTTTTAGCGTCCAGGCCTTCATACACATCACCGTTGAAAGCCAATACCGCTTGCTTTGAATTCTTTTCGGTGAATTTGGGTTTCCAAGCCTGATAGCGGGCCACATTCAATTGGGCCAAAGCATCACTCAAATTCATCAAAGAGGCAATCGCTTGGGGCGATTGTGTTTTTAATACTTTGATGAGTTCAGCCGACTGTTTGACAAACAGAGGTTCAGAGTGCGGCACACCATTAGCAGGTGTTTCAAAGTCTAAAGATTTGGCAGGTGAAAGAAGAAAGAGCATGGCTCATGTTAGGCGATATCCCCCGCCAAACTAGCCAGGGTGTCAGCGGAGACTTCTAAGTGCGCAGGATAGTTGGTGTGGTCGCAGCCAATCTTGACTGCAGCACCCGCTTTGATGGCAGCGCAGGTCGGCACATCAAATTCAAAACGTACAAAGTGCACGGCAGAGGTTTTTTCGTCGTTTTCACGGTCTAGGTCTTCGTCTGCAATGGCATAGACGCGTGCATGGCCTTCTACCTCGACAAACATGCGGTCTTCTATGCCGATCAATCTTGCCAATTCACGTTTGCGTTCATTGATGTCGGTGTATTCCAACATCATCGTGGCCTTCCAGTTGGTGCCCGATGGGACAAGAGGTGCGTAAGCTTCAATCTCTTGCAAGATGCCTTCTTCTTCAAATACTTTTTCAATCCGCAACATTTCTTGAATTTGGTAACGAATCGTGGTTTCGCTCTCAAATTGCAAGTTGACATGCTCGCCCAATTGCACGCTACGTAGTTTGCGGTGCGTGATCACCTCGGGCTTATGCACCTTGCGCCACTTGGTGTAGGCCTCTAGTGACATCAAACTCTCAGGTGTAATGTTTCCAGTTAATTGCATGGTCAATACCTCTAATTAAGACAAGCCATAAGCCTTGCGAACCAAAGTCAAGGGGTGGTTGAGTTCAGGTGCACCCAAACCATTGACCTCGAAACCTTGTGCAATATGGTGACCGCCTAATGGGCAGTCTGAACTGATGAAGTCTGGCTTGCTACCGTCTTTCATGGTGGCCATGGCTTTGAAAACGGGTTTACCAAGCTTCATCGCGACTTCGTGCGAAGCTTTTTTCACGCCGTAAGTGCCGGCATGTCCTGAACAACGCTCAATCGTGTTGATTTCTGTGCCAGGAATCATTTTGAGCATTTCTTCGGTTTTCTTGCCGATGTTTTGCACGCGGCCGTGGCAAGGAATTTGGTAACTCACATTGCCAAGCGCTTGCGGGAATTCTGTTTTCAGCAAGCCATCGCGCTTACGCGCCATGAAGTATTCAAACGGATCCCACATATGGTCTTTCACCAACTGTGTATCGGCGCAATCGGGAAACATGAGGGGTAACTCTTGTTTGAACATCAATGCACAACTCGGTACTGCCGCCATGATGGCAAAGCCATCTTTGGCGTATTTGGCTAACACGGGGATGTTGGCTTCTTTGGACGCGTGGACAGAATCTAGATCGCCTAATTCCAGCTTGGGCATACCACAGCATTTTTCTTTTTCGACCAACACATACGGTATGTCGTTGTGGTCCAAGATTTTTAACAAGTCGTGACCAATGCCAGGCTCGTTGTAATTGATGTAGCAGGTGGAATAAATCGCCACCTTGCCAGGTGTTTTTTCGCCATCCACTACTTTGGTGGCGGTGGCAGTTTCTGCAGAGGATCGAAATTTTCGCGTTGCCAATGCAGGCAACCACGCGTTTTCGTCAACGCCCAACACCGACTCCATCACACTACGTGCAGCTTTTGTTTTGTTCACAGCATTGACCGCTTGAACCACGATGGGAATACCTGCTAGCGAACCATGTGTATCGGTGGACGCTAAGAACTGTTCTGCAGCACCAACTTCACCTTTTTTGAATTTGATCGCTTTGGCGCGCAACATGGTGTGAGGGAAATCAAGATTCCACTCATGTGGGGGCGTGTATGGGCACTTGGTCATGTAGCAGAGGTCGCACATAAAACATTGATCGACCACTTTCCAATAGTCTTGCTTGGCGACGCCATCAACTTCCATCGTGGTGCTTTCGTCTACCAAATCAAACAGCGTGGGAAACGAACCGCACAAACTTACACAGCGACGACAGCCGTGGCAGATGTCAAAAATCCGCTCTAGTTCATCGAAGCATTTTTCTTCGTTGTAAAAGTCTGGGTTTTGCCAATCAAGGGGGTGGCGTGTAGGGGCTTCTAAATTGCCTTCGCTAGCCATAGAGACACTCCAAATTTATAAGATTAGTTGAAATTTCAGTAATAGAAACGGCTTGCAAAACAAGCCGCTTGAATTACTGCTGCACCCATTGGGGTGCAGCCATTTTTTCAATTAATCTACCAACTCAGCCAAAGCTTTGGCGTAGCGGTTAGCGTGCGAACGCTCGGCCTTGGCCAAGGTTTCAAACCAGTCTGCTACTTCGTCGAAACCTTCTTCGCGTGCAGTCTTGGCCATGCCTGGGTACATGTCGGTGTACTCGTGGGTTTCGCCAGCAACAGCAGATGCTAGGTTGTCACGTGTTGAGCCAATCGGCATACCCGTAGCTGGGTCACCAGATTGCTCTAAAAACTCCAGGTGGCCGTGTGCGTGACCAGTCTCACCTTCCGCAGTAGAGCGGAAAAGTGCGGCCACATCGTTTTGGCCTTCAACGTCTGCTTTGTTCGCGAAATACAAATAACGACGGTTAGCTTGCGATTCACCTGCGAAGGCGTCTTTCAAGCATTGTTCCGTGCGCGAGCCTTTGAGTGCTGCCATAGGAATATCTCCAAGAGGTTAAAAAATGCTTTGTTTCAACTGAAGCAAAGTGGCGTGAGGTTAACGGCAAAAGGTGACAAGGTCTAATTAGATCGTTCAATGCCCGTCATTGATAAAGGCTATGCACAACTATTTATCTCTTAGTCTCTAGCTAAAATGCGCTATGACTTTGACATCGCTTGCACAACCTGGGCTCAACAGCCTTTCTAAATCCTTCGAACCTGCCGCAATAGAAGCCCACTGGTCCCCGGAGTGGGAGAAACGTGGTTATGGCGTTGCAGGTTTCCGTGGAACTCAACAAGCGAATTCGCAAGCACCTAGTTTTGCTATCCAGTTGCCACCGCCTAATGTCACGGGCACTTTACACATGGGGCATGCGTTTAACCAAACCATCATGGACAGTTTGACCCGCTACCACCGCATGGCAGGCTTCAACACAGCATGGATACCCGGAACTGACCACGCAGGTATTGCCACACAAATCGTCGTGGAGCGTCAACTACAGGCTCAAAACATCAGCCGCCACGATATGGGCCCCACACCCGCACAAGCGCGTAAAAATTTTGTCGCCAAAGTGTGGGAGTGGAAGGAACAATCGGGTAACACCATCACCCATCAAATGCGACGCATGGGCGATAGCGTCGATTGGTCACGTGAATACTTCACCATGGACCCAAAACTATCAGAAGTCGTCACCCACACATTTGTAAAGCTTTACCAACAAGGTCTCATTTATCGTGGCAAACGCTTAGTCAATTGGGACCCCGTATTGCAAAGCGCTGTGTCTGATTTAGAAGTAGAAAGCGAAGAAGAAGAAGGCCACTTGTGGCACATCTGCTACCCCTTTGCAGATGGATCGCAAACAGTCGATGGCGTCAGCGCGCAAGGCCTAGTAGTTGCCACCACAAGACCCGAAACCATGCTCGGCGACGTTGCAGTCATGGTGCATCCTGAGGACGCACGCTACCAACACCTTATCGGCAAACAAGTGCAGTTACCGCTGTGCAATAAAACCATTCCCATCATTGCAGACGACTACGTCGACAAAGCATTCGGTACTGGCGTAGTCAAAGTTACCCCAGCCCATGACGCCAACGACTACGCAGTTGGCCAGCGTCACCAGCTCCCCATCATTGGCATCTTGAACTTAGACGCCACCGTCAACACGCTGGCACCCCAACCCTACCAAGGCTTGGATAGATTTGCCGCACGCAAGCAAGTCGTCAAAGACCTAGATGCATTGGGGCTCATGGTTGAAATCAAAAAACACAAACTCATGGTTCCACGATGCGCACGCACCGGACAAATTGTGGAGCCCATGCTCACCGACCAATGGTTTGTGGCCATGAACAAAATCAGCGACCAAGACCCTACTGGCAAAAGCATTGCGCAAAAAGCCATCGACGCGGTACAAACAGGTCAAGTCACCTTCATTCCAGAAAACTGGGTCAACACCTACAACCAATGGATGAACAACATCCAAGACTGGTGCATATCACGTCAGTTGTGGTGGGGCCATCAAATCCCTGCGTGGTATGACGAAGATGGAAACGTATACGTTGCGAGCAACGAGGCTGAAGCACAAGCACAAGCCCCTGGAAAAAAATTAAAGCGTGATGAAGACGTACTAGACACTTGGTACTCTTCAGCCTTAGTGCCCTTCAGCACAATGGGTTGGCCAAATAAGACCCAAGACTACGACCTATACCTGCCAAGCAGTGTTCTGGTAACAGGCTACGACATCATCTTCTTCTGGGTAGCCAGAATGATCATGATGACCACCCACTTCACAGGCAGAGTCCCCTTCAAACATGTTTACATCCACGGCCTGGTGCGCGATGCGCAAGGCAAAAAAATGAGCAAGTCAGAAGGCAATGTGCTCGACCCCGTAGATTTGATAGACGGCATCGCGTTAGAACCGCTGCTAGAAAAAAGATCACAAGGCCTACGCAAACCTGAAACCGCGCCCCAAGTCAAAAAGAACACGCAAAAAGAATTTCCAGACGGCATTCCTGCCTACGGTGCTGATGCCCTGCGCTTCACCTTTGCAGCCTTGGCGTCGCTCGGCAGAAGCATTAACTTCGACAGCAAACGCTGCGAAGGTTATCGCAACTTCTGCAACAAACTGTGGAACGCCACCCGCTTTGTGCTGATGAACTGCGAAGGGCATGATTGCGGATTAAAAGAACACACCAAAGCAGAATGCCAACCAGGCGGCCCTGCACACGGCTATATGTCTTTTAGCCAAGCAGACCGTTGGATTGCTTCGCTATTGCAACAAACCGAAGACCAAGTTGCTAAAGGTTTTGCGGACTATCGTCTCGACAACGTTGCCACAGCAATTTACGAGTTTGTTTGGAACGAGTATTGCGATTGGTATTTAGAGATTGCAAAAGTACAAATTCAAACCGGCACTGAGGCGCAACAACGTGCGACACGCCGCACCTTGATACGCACACTAGAAGCCATCTTGCGTTTGGCGCATCCCATCATTCCATTCATTACCGAAGAGTTATGGCAAAAAGTAGCGCCCGTTGCTGGTATTGGTGGCGATTCGGTAAGCATTGCACCATACCCAAAAGCACAACTCAACAAAATTGATCCCCAAGCCATTGACAACGTGAACCAACTCAAAGCGCTGGTCGATGCATGCCGCAACTTGCGTGGTGAGATGGGTGTGTCTCCTGCTACGCGTATGCCACTTTTCGCTTTGGGTAATGCAGAGTTCATGCGTGCCAACGCAGCGGTGCTGCAATCCTTAGCCAAACTCAGTGAAGTCAAAGTGTTTGACGATCAGACCGCATGGCAAAGCGCAGCACAGTCAGCACCCGTTGCTGTGGTGGGCGAAACACGTTTGTGCTTGTTTATGGAAGTCAATATCGAAGCAGAAAAAGCCCGACTTCAAAAAGAAGCTGCCCGTTTAGACAACGAAATCAACCGTGCTGGTATGAAACTGAGCAATGAAGCCTTCGTAGCCAAAGCACCAGCGCAAGTGATTGCGCAAGAGCGTCAAAGGGTTGAAGAATTCACTGCGATGTTGGCGAAGGTACGCGCGCAGTTAGCACATTTAGAAACTAGTTAACGACGCTTAAGTACGTGTACAAAGTCATTGCCGAGCGTTTCTTGTGACAGCAATTCGTTACCAGTTTGTTTAGCAAAAGCAGCAAAATCGCGCACAGAGCCGGGATCAGTGGATGTCACTTGCAATGACTGGCCGCTTTGTAAAGTAGCCAAAGCCTTTTTTGCTTTCAATATAGGCAAAGGGCAATTGAGGCCGCGGGTGTCGAGTTTGAGATCGATGTGCATGTTTTTATTCTATATTTTGCGCAGCACGCTCTTCCCATGTCATAAAGCGCGGCTCAATTCCTTGGGTACGCAACCAGTCCCCCACGGCATAACCTGTGCCTGCTGGCCAACAAATCACCTCTTCGGGTTTGTAGAGTTTGTATTCTGCCAATTCAGGCGACAACTTAATCTCGCCATCAGCTACAGCGTGATAGGCAATGATCACTTGGTTCATACGCTGAAAGTCGTACACCCCCACTAACTGCAAAGCACTGACTTGCAAGTTGGTTTCCTCAGCAATTTCTCGGCGTATGCCATCTTGCGGTGACTCACCAGCTTCCATAAATCCGGTGATCAGTGCAAATCGTCTTCCCGTCCAAGCTGCATTACGTGCTAATAATATTTTTCCTTGGTATTGCACGATGCCAGCGAGCACAGGCGTCGGGTTGTTCCAGTGTGTCCAATCGCAAGCTACACAACGCAAACGATCAACCCATCCACCGTCTTCTTGCTTGGCAATTAATTCCAGTGGAGTTGCACAATTTGGACAGAAACGGAAAGTGCTCATGAAGGAAAAACTCCGGTCGATAAATAACGGTCTCCGCGATCGCATACTATGAAAACTATGGTGGCGTTTTCTACCTTTTGCGCTATTTGCAAAGCCACCCAGCAAGCACCAGCAGCTGATATGCCTGCAAAAATTCCTTCTTCACGTGCTAAGCGACGGCACATATCCTCTGCATCCTGCTGGCTGACAAACACCAATTCGTCCACATTGCTGGCGTCATAAATTTTGGGCAAATAGGCTTCTTGCCATTTGCGAATACCAGGAATACGGGAACCTTCTTGGGGTTGCGCGCCAATAATGCGCACAGAAGGATTCATGGATTTCAAATAACGTGAGACTCCTGTGATGGTGCCAGTGGTACCCATAGCACTTACAAAATGGGTGACACGTCCTTGCGTGTCTTTCCAAATTTCAGGACCTGTCGTCTCGAAATGGATACGTGGGTTGTCGTCATTGCCAAATTGGTCAAGCACGCGGCCCTTTCCTTCTTTCTCCATTTTTTCAGCTAAGTCACGGGCGTACTCCATGCCTCCACTCTTAGGTGTCAAGATGAGTTCAGCGCCAAAAGCTTTCATGGTTTGGGCGCGCTCAATCGAGAGGTCTTCCGGCATGATCAACACCATGCGATAGCCTTTGATTGCAGCAGCCATGGCCAGCGCAATGCCCGTATTGCCTGATGTAGCTTCAATTAACGTATCACCTGGATAAATTTCGCCACGTTCTTGCGCGCGCTGAATCATGGACAGGGCAGGTCTGTCTTTAACTGATCCCGCAGGGTTGTTACCTTCTAACTTACCAAGAATCACATTGCCTTTGAGGGCATTTGTTGAAGAACCAAGGCGTTGCAAAGCTGCCAGTGGGGTTTTGCCTATGGCATCTTCTATAGTTGGATAAATGTTGGGACTTAATTTGGATTGCATAGAGAAAATATGAAAACTCCATGCAAAATGTACCAGTTCTTGAACTTTCGACAGGGTTTTAGTGGCTTATTTAAAAAAACCATTATTGATTGCAGCCTGCGCTCTTGCTTATTACTTAAGCTACTACCTCAATTTATTATTTTTTGAACATCTTGAATATTCCTACGGCGTTAATTGGGTGTTCATACCCAGTGGCCTGAGGTTTGTACTGGTTTTAATTGCGATCGAAGATGCCGCTATTGGTATAGCCGTTGCATCTTGGCTCATTGGTGTTGAGATTTACCCACTAGATTCTATTTTTCGTACCACCGTGACCGCTTTGATTTCTGGCGTATCCCCACTATTGGCCAGAAAAATATGTATCGACTTGTTGCACGTTAACAAAGAACTCATGGATATCAATCCAAAGTCGATTTTGTTCATGTCCGTAGTCTTTGCCATGCTCAGTGCCACTCTCCACCAAATATGGTTTTTTTATTGTGGTGTTACGGACAATTTCATCTCGAGCCTTCTGGTTATGGCGTTGGGCGATTTTTTAGGGACTGCACTAGTACTAACCACTATAAGCCTGATGGTCAAGGCCATCAAAAGCATGCCTAGCAAAGATGCTTGAAACCCAAACCCGAATTTTGCTAATCTTTATAAGATAAACTGCCTGCCGCTTTCACCCAATAAGGACACCTATGACAAATCTATACCTGCGTTTTTTAAGGCTTGCTAAAGCATTAGATTCATCAAAAAACTGTCTCAAAGAGATAGATGCAACGGCGATTCAACTTCTCAACGAAGTGGCGGTCATGCATTTTGACGGCAAACCACTCACCGTCACGCAAGCAATGGAACTGCACAATATTGCTAGCCCTGCAACTATCCACCGCAAACTCGACGAACTTCGCGAAGCGGGCCTTATAGATTTGGTGTTCGAAGGCAAAAACAGAAGAAC
>JAGWXI010000118.1 GCA_018969975.1 Burkholderiales bacterium | reverse complement strand
AACGCCAAAAAAGAAATGATCGAAGCCAACTTGCGTTTGGTTATTTCGATCGCCAAAAAATACACCAACCGTGGATTGCAATTCCTCGACTTGATTCAAGAAGGCAACATTGGTTTGATGAAAGCGGTCGATAAATTCGAATACCGCCGTGGCTACAAGTTCTCCACTTACGCCACTTGGTGGATTCGCCAAGCCATCACCCGCTCGATCGCCGACCAGGCGCGTACCATCCGTATTCCGGTGCACATGATCGAGACCATCAACAAGATGAACCGTATCAGCCGTCAACATTTGCAAGAGTTTGGTTTTGAACCCGATGCATCCGTGCTGGCTGAAAAAATGGAAATGCCGGAGGACAAAATCCGCAAGATCATGAAGATCGCCAAAGAGCCTATTTCGATGGAAACACCGATTGGCGACGATGACGATTCTCATCTGGGCGACTTCATCGAAGACGGTGCCAACACCGCACCCATCGAAGCCGCCATGCAAGCCGGATTGCGCGATGTGGTCAAAGAAATCTTGGACGGTCTCACGCCGCGCGAGGCCAAAGTCTTGCGCATGCGCTTTGGCATTGAAATGGACAACGACCATACCTTGGAAGAGGTTGGCAAACAATTTGATGTCACGCGCGAGCGCATTCGTCAAATCGAAGCCAAGGCGCTTCGCAAACTCAAGCATCCCAGTCGCTCTGACAAACTGCGCAGCTTTATCGACACCCTGTGACCGCTTTGCATAACCGACGTGGCGTGATCGCCATGTCGGCGGGCATGGTGTGCTTTGTGCTGAACGACACACTGGTTAAGTTTGTCAGTGATGACCTGCCCGCCTCCCAATTGATTTTTTTGCGCGGTGTATTGGCTGTGCTGGGTTTGCTTTTGCTGGTTTATGCGACTGATCGCCGTCAGTTCAGCCGCGCTGGCCTGCTGCACATGGTCGACAAATGGGTGGTGTTGCGCTCCATGCTCGACGGCGTTGCCAGTCTGGTCTATTTGAGCGCCCTGTTTCACATGCCGCTGGGCAACGCCACCGCGATCAACATGTCCACGCCTTTGCTGATCGCCCTGCTCTCTGGCTTGCTCATGGGTGTGCATGTGAGCGCTCGAAATTGGCTGATCATTGGCTTGGGTTTCGTCGGTGTGCTGATGGTGGTGCAACCGCAAGCCGATGGGTTTAACGCCTGGGCCTGGGTGGCGCTGGCAGGCACTGTGCTACATGCGCTGCGCGACCTGAGTGTGCGATTCATTGCACCTGAAGTACCTTCCATGGTGATCACAGTAGGAACGGCATTGGCAGCCACGGTGCTGTCTGGCGTATGGAGCGTATTCACCCCGTGGCAAGCTGTTTCGGCCACACATTGGGGAATGATGGCTGCCGCCGCTGTCTTTTTAAGCTGCGGCTACTTCTTTTTGATCAAGGCCACACGCATGGCAGACATGAGCGTGGTGGCGCCGTTTCGTTACATCGGTTTATTGACTGCTGTGTTGGCGGGCTATGTGATTTGGGGCGATATGCCCAACCCACTGGCCTGGTGCGGCATGCTGTTGCTGGTAGGCGCGGGCATCTTGATGCTCAGGCTACATCGACAACCCGCTTACGTGAGCGAGCATTAGAAAACTTCGGTATCTACTTCGCTGCTGGCCAACTCGTTGTAGCGATTGCCAGACACGTTGTGTTGGTTGATGGCTTTGTCCAGGCGCGTCAGGGTCTCAGGAGACAGTTCGACGGTAAGCGCACCCATGTTGTCTTTCAAATGGGCAATGCGTGAAGTGCCGGGTATGGTCACGATATGCGGCGCTTGATGCAACACCCAAGCCAAGGCCAACTGCGCAGGTGTGCAAGCCACATCACGCGCAATGGCCAAATAGTGATCAAGCAATTGCAGGTTTTTGGCATAGTGCTCTGCATGAAACCGGGGTGAAGTGTGACGCCAATCGGTCGGCAACAACGCAGACGTGTCTTTCAAGTCACCGCATAAAAACTTTCGAGCCAATGGACTGAAAGACACAAACGTGATGCCGAGTTCACGACAGGCATCGAGCACAGCAATTTCCGGGTTGCGTGTCCACAAGGAATATTCGGTTTGCAACGCAGTGATCGGATGCACCGCATGCGCTTTGCGCAAAGTTTGAGCGGACACTTCTGACAAGCCAATCGTGCGTATCTTGCCGGCACGTACCAAATCGCTCAACATGCCAACACTGTCTTCGATGGGAACAGACTTGTCCCAACGGTGCAGGTAATACAAGTCGATCACATCGGTTTTCAAACTGCGCAAACTGTTTTCACACGTAGCACGAAGGGTTTCGGGTCGGCCATCGAGCACGCGCACTTTTTTACCGTCGCCATTTTTGTCCACGCCGTGCAAACCACATTTGCTGGCCAGCGTGAATTGGCTGCGTTTGCCAGACAAGGTTTTTCCGATGATGCGTTCGCTTTCACCAAACCCATATAACGCTGCGGTGTCAAAAAAATCCACGCCTTCATCCAGTGCGGTCAACAAGAGTTTTTGCGCATCAGCCTCAGAAGGCGGGGTTCCATAAACAGGACAAATATTCATGCAACCCAAACCGATGGGGTTGACCTGGAAGGGACCGATCTGGCGTTTTTTCATCAGTGAATCTTCAAATTTGAAAAGAAAACATTTCTACAACGTGGACAGCGACTCTGCTGACAGGGGTGACACTTCTTTATGCGCCTAGCTGCTGCTCCAAATCGTGCAGCACTTGATAGCAAGGCAGCACTTGCGCCACGCTGGCATTCGGTTCCCGCCCCTCTCGGATGGCCGAAAAAAACTCGCGGTCTTGCAATTCAATGCCATTCATGGACACCGCCACTTGGGACACATCGATTTTTTCGTCTTTGCCATTGAACAAGTCGTCGTAACGCGCGATATAGGTCGCGGTGTCGCCGATATAGCGAAAGAACGTGCCCAGTGGGCCGTCGTTGTTGAAGCTGAGCGATAGCGTGCAAATCGCGCCATTGGCGGCTTGCAGTTGAATGCTCATGTCCATGGCAATGCCCAGCACGGGATGGATCGGCCCTTGAATCGCATGGGCTTTGACCACTGGGCTGCCCGCTTGGTATGCAAACAAATCTACCGTGTGCGCTGCGTGGTGCCACAGCAAATGGTCGGTCCAACTGCGCGGCTGGCCCAATGCATTCATGTTGGTGCGGCGAAAAAAATAGGTTTGCACATCCATCTGGTAGATGTTGAACTTTCCCGCCTGAATTTGCTGGTGCACAAACTGGTGGCTGGGGTTGAAGCGGCGCGTATGGCCGCACATGGCGACCAAACCGGTTTGCTTTTGCAAAGCCACCACTTGCTCACCCTCACGCAACACATCGCACAAAGGGATTTCCACCTGCACATGCTTGCCCGCATGAAGACAAGCCAGCGCTTGAGATGCGTGCATTTGCGTGGGCGTGCACAAAATCACTGCGTCCACTTCTTTGATCGCCAAACTGTCTTTCAAATCGGTGGTGACGTGGGCAATGCCGTATTTATCAGCCACCTCTTGCGTTTTGGCCAATTCACGCCCAATCAACGACACCACTTCCACGCCGTCGATCAATTTGATGCCGTCCAAGTGTTTGATGCCAAATGCGCCGGCTCCGGCGAGAGCAACTTTGAGGGTCATGGGAATTCCTTTGTTATTGTTGAGAGCTGATATTTGAGTTTAAAGAGGTTTCGAACGGCAAGGCCGATAAGGAAAAAACCTATAAAGGCAAGTAATTTTTGAATGGCTTCCCAAAAAACCGATATGAATTGAAAAAATGTACCAGGCTGAACAAAACTATTTCTAATTTCCTTACCGACGTCCAAGCCCGGAATGGGAATGCTTGAAAAGAAAGACCAAGTTAACCAACTCCACCAAAGTGAAGCAGGAATTTGGTGATAATAATCATTAGAGAAGTATTGCTTAATCAAAATTAAAAATGCATAAAATAAAAGTGACAGGACAATTGGAAAAATAATTAGGAAAATAATAGGGCGCGAGATAGATAAACCATAGTCTGCAATTTCTCCATACAAAATGTACATTAATCTTTTTAATCCTTGTTCTTGACTGGCTTCATGCCGCATCTCAAGCCTGAAGAATTTTTGTTCTTCATGAACAGCTTGTAATTTACTGAATGCCAACTTTAAAGTTCGATAAGCGCTAGCAGCCCTCAAACCATCTGAATGTATTATTGGAAATTTAACGTCAGGATGAATGTAAAAACCCTGACCAATCTTACAGTCGTGAAAAATCGGTGGCGATGTGAAGCTTGTTATGTGAGTTGCTGTTGAACATTCAATCTCCCATTCTGGCAAACCACCAGATCGAGCAAACACCAGTCTGTTATTTTCATCTTTTTTCAAAGAAATTCTTTTGGGGCCAGATCTTGAAATTGGATATCCAAAATTGGTATGGCCAGCGAATTCCCGTCCGCTAAAATCAACTGAGTCAAAAGCACTTCCGCCAAATGAGAAATCTGACATGACATTCTGATTTTTTGTTCTGTTGATATTTTTCAACGACTTATCGGAATGCTCAGTTTCATAAAACGATTGAATGCCAACAAGGGCAGTACGAAACGATACGTCAGGTCCAAATTTCACTTTCTCAAACAAACTTTTACCTTCAAATTGAGCGCCATAAAAATTGGTCTCCCATCCAAACGTTGAATCAGAGAAGTCCACGCCAAATTCCCAGTATGCAAAATGGAATTTTGAAAAATCACCCCAAGTAGCCCCAATAAACGAGCACGAACGCCCCCAACTTGCGCACTCAAAATTTGCCTTACCCATCCATACTGAACCATCAAAACGTGAGTTATTTCCCCATTGACAATGTTTAAAAGACGAATCCATTCCAAACACAGTGCCAAAAAAAGTACTGCCTTCGCCCCATATCGCTCCATCAAAATTTATTAAATAACCGAAGTTAGCTTCATCAAAGCGTGCATAT
>JAGWXI010000117.1 GCA_018969975.1 Burkholderiales bacterium | reverse complement strand
ATTGAAAAACATTTCACCCTGAACCGCGCCGATGGTGGGGTGGACAGCAGTTTCACCATGGAACCGGCTGAAATGACGCAGGTGGTGGTGGAAACAGAACGTGCTTGGCAGTCCTTGGGCCGTGTGGCTTATGGGCCGACAGCCGCCGAAGAAAAATCCGTTGTCTATAGACGCTCGCTGTATGTGGTGAAAGACCTGCAAGCGGGTGAAAAGTTGACGGCAGACAATGTCCGCGCCATTCGCCCAGGTTTGGGTTTGCCCACCAAATACCTCGAGCAGGTGTTGGGCAAAAACCTCGCAAAAGCGGTTGCCAAAGGCACGGCTTTGACATGGGATCTGATTTAAGCATTTATTGGAATTTCTCTTTACTTCTCAACACATCTATTCAATATTCACAAATGAACACACCTACTTTCAAAACAGACCAAGAAGCTTTTTGGGCGGGTCAATTTGGCGATGACTACATTGATCGAAATCAAGGGGCTGCCCTGCTCGCTTCCAACTTGGATTTTTTTGTCAAGGCGTTAAAACAAACGCGTCAACTGGGCAGTTGCATTGAATTCGGCGCAAATATCGGGATGAACCTAAAAGCTTTGCGGTTACTGTTTCCTCACATAGATGCCCATGGAATTGAGATCAATCCTACAGCTGCACAAGAACTGCGCCAAGCCATTTCTGCAGAAAATATCTACCCTGTTTCCATCTTGGATTTTCAGCCTTCCAGAACCTGGGATTTGACCTTGATCAAAGGCGTGCTGATTCACATCAATCCAGAGGCATTGCCCACCGTATATGACAAGCTGGTGGAATCATGCGAGCGGTATTTGCTGGTGGCAGAGTACTACAACCCTTCACCTGTTGTCATCCCTTACCGAGGGCACAACGACCGCTTGTTCAAACGAGACTTTGCAGGCGAGATCATGGATCGTCATCCGCAGATGACATTGATCGATTACGGGTTTTCATATAAACGCGACCCGAACTTTCCTCAAGATGACATTACCTGGTTTCTAATGGAAAAGAGTAACTAAGTCACCTAACTTAAATTTCTTGAGCGGCAATAATTTGCCGCTTTTTTTATTTGTCAAGAAATTTTTGAATAAAAGTTAAAGCTTCTAAATGCAGCACCGATTCTTTGTCTGTGGGGAGGACCAACCTCCATCTCTTTAACTCTTCAAAGGAAGTACTATGACTGTTGTTAACACGAACGTGAAGTCGCTGGTTGCCCAGGACTCACTCATGAAAGTCGGCCGTTCTTTATCAACGGCCATGGAGCGTTTGTCGACAGGCAACCGCATCAACTCTGCAAAAGACGACGCTGCTGGCTTGTCCATTAGCAATCGCATGGATTCACAAATCCGCGGCCTGACCATGGCGGTGAAGAATGCCAATGACGGTATCTCTCTGATGCAAACCGCTGAAGGCGCGTTGGATGAAGTGACCAACTCATTGCAGCGCATGCGTGAACTCGCCGTGCAAGCAGTCAACGGCACCAACAATGCTTTGGACCGCGCTGCCTTGGACGCTGAAGTTCAGCAGTTGAAATCTGAAATCGACCGCACCGCCAAGACCACCCAGTTCAACAGCATCAACTTGTTGGACGGCAGCTTCAAAAACAAAGTGCTGCAAATTGGTGACGACGCCAATGAAACCCTCAAAGTCGGT
The DNA here is from genome assembly GCA_018969975.1 of Burkholderiales bacterium. Lineage (GTDB taxonomy): Bacteria > Pseudomonadota > Gammaproteobacteria > Burkholderiales > Burkholderiaceae_C > Limnohabitans. Next base: position 3,290 of record JAGWXI010000117.1, on the reverse strand, counting down.
ATCGCTGGCGCCAAAGTGTCTGACTTGGGCATGGGCACTGGCTCTGCCGGTGGCAATGTGTTTATCGGCGGGCGGCTTTCATTTACTGACGGCGCTGGTACGATCTCTAGCACTTTCGCCACTGCTAGCAGCTTGAGCTTGGTGATTAACGGTACTGTCGTCACCCCTATCAAGAACACCACAAGCGGTGCTTCAAACACGAACTTAGATATCAATGACGTCGTCACTGCGATCAACAACTCACGCGCAGGTGTCAAGGCTAGCGCATTCAACGTTGCAACCGCTGCTTATGCGGGTAATGGCGTATTAGCTTCTAACGAATCGTTCACTGTGACGGTCACAACAGTTGATGATGCTGCAGCTCTCGCCTTCAAGATCAGCGACACCAATTCATTGGAAGAGATGGTTGAAAAAATCAATGCGGTCGGCGGTGAAGGAACCGTGCAAGCACGCATTACAGATGATGGAAAGCTACAGCTGTTTAACAACAGTGGTGCAAAGATGGTGATCACAACACCTGTGCGCGGTACCTTGGGACAGGATATGGCATCTGGTTTTATTGCGACTGACAATACTTTCAGGGGAATGCTGAAGCTGGAATCTGAAACAGATAACCCGATTACTATCTCCACTAATGCACAAGCCTTGGGTTTAGACGAGTCTGTGACCAACACAGCCCTTAAAACACTGGGCTTGGTACAGGTGCGTGGTGTTCGCAGTGGTGATTTGAGTACAGGTACACAAGACTCTACCGAAGCATTCACAGACAGCTACAGCATCACCGGCTCAGCCATCAGTGGCGCTGGCTCATCGACCAGTTGGATCGCAGGTGAACTGCGGATCAACGGCGTAGAAATCTATCGCAGTGGCCAAAAAACGGATTCTTTGGACAAGAAGGTGAACCTGATCAACTCGTTTGCCGATCAAACTGGTGTATTTGCCCTCAAAACATCAGACCGCCAAGGTAACTTGGTGATGCGTTTGGATTCTGTGTCTAATCGTCCTATCAGCATTGATGTGGGCAATAAGGCCGTGAATGCTAACTACGGTGGTACAGCCTCTCATGGTTTCTATGAGGTGAATGTGGGCGATGCCCATTACGACACGAACAAACCGTCTGGTGCGGGCGGGGCGGGTAACTCGATTATTTCGCTGAATGTGTTGTCTGCCTCAGCTGCGACAGATGCCATTAGCGCCATCGACAATGCGATTGAGCAGGTCAGCCAGTCCAGGGCAAACTTGGGTGCATTCCAAAATCGATTGATTGCCACAGTCAATAACTTGACCAATGTGGTGACCAATACAGAAGCATCGAAGAGTCGCATCATGGACACGGACTACTCGAAAGAAACCACGAAGTTGGCGAGAAGTCAGATCATCCAGCAAGCTGCCACAGCGATGTTGGCGCAAGCTAACCAACAACCGCAAATGGTATTGTCATTACTCAAGTAATAACGAGAACCCTTTGGAAAACGGGATGCAATGCATCCCGTTTTTTTATGTTTTTTTCAATTGCAGAACGATCGAACTTGCTTGACCAGCAGCCACCTGCATATCACCGTTGACATCATCTACCAACAAATGAACATCTGGAAAAAAGGGATAGTGCTTGGTACCAAATGACGTCCAGCCATATGTGTTGGCGCAAAGTAAAGTAGGCGTTCCAACAGCACCACTCATTTGTGCCACGGCTGTACCAACCGAGCAAACGACATCAAGTTGAGATATCAAGGCAGCCAATGCATCCAAATCATTTTGAAGGTTGGTATCTTTCCATCGCAGAATTTCAATACCAAATTCCTTTTCAATCTCTGAAAGCTCGTCCTCACATTGCCCATACTGAAGATTGATCAAACAAACATTTGGGGCTTTAAATAAATCGATCCAGTCTTTGAGCATTGTGTATGAGGCACCCCGAGTGGGAGACACGACCCCACTTCGCCAACAAAGACCTACTTTGATTTTTTCTCCTGCTTGCGCAGTCAGCCTAGTTTGGTATTTTTGCTGCAAAGTAGAGTCAACTTTTATATAGGGTGCTGAACGATTGAAATCTTCAATTGAATTTCGATAAATGCCGCCCAAGCTACCAATGGGTATTTGAAAATCAAAATCATCGTGCACATTTAAAAAAGGAAACACTTGGTGATAGGCTTCAGAACGAACGTCAAATTTTGGGAAAGACTGCTGAAACAAATTGACCAGTCTGGGTTCACATTCCAAAATAACTTTGGCTTCTAAAGTCAGCAATTCGGGCAACATGGAGCCGAACATAATTTCATCCCCCAACCCTTGCTCACGCCAAACCATCAGACGCTTGCCATTCAAGGGCTCGCCTGCCCAACGAGGCTTGGAGAAAGTACGCTGCGGTCTGCGACCACGGTTTGAATCAATCAACGGGTTAAATCCTTTTTCTAAGGCTTCCCAAGCTTGTTTCAATTTGCCTGTTCGAAAATAGGAAAAAGCGGCGTTGTGTACTGCACCAACTAAGATGCGTTCTTGGATTTTTGTTTTTGAATTTTTAATGACATATTCGGTTTCAGCAATCAAAGATTCATCATCTAAGCCACCGGTATTTACCAAATTTAATCTAGCGGTGGCGTGATCAGGGTTTAAGTCCAAGGCTGTTTGGAAGGCCAAAGCTGCATCCTTCCTACGGTTAACGCTATGAAAACTGGCACCCAAATTATTGAATGCATCTGCACTGGTTGGCGCCAACGCCACTGCTGACATTGCTGTTTCAAGTGCTTTGGTGTTTTCGCCCAATGAAGCGTAGGCTGAGTGAAGGTTAAACAGCAACCCAATTTCTTGCGGCGTATGTTTCAATTGGTTTTCTAGGACTTGCGCTGCGGCCCAATCTTGACTGGTATTCATCAATGCCACGGAAGAAATCATGGCGCCATTGGGATTGGAGGGGAGCTTCTCCGCCAGTTTTATGCCTAACTTGGCAGCCTCTTCAAACTTTCCACATTCCAGTGCACAAAGTGCCCAAATTTCCAGGGCGCCCAACTCAGTGGGAGTTTTCTTAAGAATAGCCTCACACAATCGAGCGCAAGTTGCATAATCATTTTTGCTTCTGGCTTTGTCTGCTTTTTCAAGCAAGTGTGATTGGTAATTTTTCAAAATAATAAGGGCCAAGTGTGAACTTGGCCCTTATTTTAACCGTCGTACTAAAGTTTATATTTCATTACTTGAGTAATGACAATACCATTTGCGGTTGTTGGTTAGCTTGCGCCAACATCGCTGTGGCAGCTTGCTGGATGATCTGACTTCTCGCCAACTTCGTGGTTTCT
>JAGWXI010000030.1 GCA_018969975.1 Burkholderiales bacterium | reverse complement strand
ACAGCAAGGCCAATGCGCAAGCCAACAGCAAGTCCATCGATAAAGTGGTGGTCAGCGAAGCCGGTGCCTCGGTTTACAGCGCCAGTGAATTCGCTAGCCAAGAGATGCCCGACGTCGATGTGAGTTTGCGTGGTGCGGCAAGCATTGCGCGCCGCTTGCAAGACCCGTTAGCAGAGCTTGTCAAGATTGATCCCAAATCCATCGGAGTAGGGCAGTACCAACACGACGTCAACCAAAGCCAACTCGCCAGAACATTGGAAGCGGTGGTGGAAGATTGCGTGAATGCCGTGGGGGTAGATCTCAATACGGCAAGCGTTCCACTTTTAACGCGTGTGTCTGGCTTGTCCACCACCACTGCCAAAGCCGTGGTGCGCTGGCGTGAATCCAATGGTGCTTTTGCCAACCGACAGCAATTATTGAAAGTCACTGGTTTGGGTGCGAAAACCTTCGAACAAAGCGCGGGCTTTTTGCGTATCCGTGATGGTGACAACCCGCTAGATATGACAGGCGTCCATCCTGAGACATATGCCACGGTGGAGCGCATCATCTCCCACACGGGCAAACCAGTTGCAGAGTTGATGGGGCGCGCAGACATGCTCAAAACGCTCAAGCCTGAACTCTTTACCAACGATTCGGTGGGTGTCATCACCGTCAAAGATATATTGAGCGAGTTAGAAAAACCAGGCCGCGATCCACGACCTGATTTCAAAGTGGCCAAGTTGCAAGATGGCGTAGAGGAAATCCAAGATTTAAAAGTAGACATGGTGCTCGAAGGCACAGTCAGTAATGTGGCGGCATTTGGTGCATTCGTCGATTTAGGCGTTCACCAAGACGGTCTCATCCATGTCAGCCAATTGAGCAATAAGTTCATCACCGATGCACGTGAGGTTGTGAAAACTGGCGATATTGTGAAAGTCAAAGTACTCGAAGTCGATGTGCCGCGCAAACGCATTAGCTTGACGATGAAACTCGATGCAGCACCTGTCAGAAAAGATGGCGTGAAAGACAACCGCTTTGATTTACACACTTCACAGGCTCAGGAAGGTTCAGCCATGGCCTCAGCATTTGCGAAATTGCAAGGTCTTGAAAAATAGATCTTCAGAACCGTTTCAGTCCATGAAAGCACTCAAATTATTTGCGGGACCCAAGGCGTTCGAACACATACAACGCAATGGTTTGCGCGCAGAACATATTGGTGTGATTCCAGGCGCTGCGGGTGGGCCAAAGGGTCTGATACTCGGCCCATTAGACCGATTTATTTTTGGGGAATGGTTGCCGCAAAGCGATCAACCCTTAGATTTGGTAGGCGCGTCCATCGGTGCTTGGCGCATGGCGACTGCATGCTTGAACGATTCGGTGCACAGTCTGAAAAAACTGGAGCATGATTACATACACCAACACTATGACGTGCAACCCGGTCAGAAGCGCCCTAGCGCCAAGCAAGTGAGCGATGCATTTGGCGCCAGTTTGCAGAGTTTTTATGGTGGTCGTATGGAGGAAGTGCTGAACCATCCCAGATACCGATTGCATGTCGTGACATCCCACGGCAAATATCTATTGAACCGAGAGCATCGCGTGTGGACACCACTGGGATATGCAGTGGCTTATCTCACCAACTTGGTAAGTCGGCCTGCGATGGGAGCTTGGTTAGAACGTATCGTGTTTTCTGCTTCGCATGCAAAACTTCCCTTCAACACGCAAGACTTCAAAACCCAGCACTTAGCTTTAACCGCGAGCAACTTCATGCCAGCCATACAAGCAAGTTGCTCGATTCCTTTCGTGTTGCAAGCGGTGCATGACATTCCAAATGCACCCACTGGCGCGTATTGGGACGGCGGTATTACCGACTACCACTTGCATTTGAACTACCACACGACCAGCACCAGCCCCATTGTTTTGTATCCCCATTTCCAAAAAGCAGTGGTGCCTGGTTGGCTAGATAAAGCCTTGAAGTGGCGCCATGCATCCACCCCGTTTTTGGAAAATGTGGTGTTGTTGGCACCGAACCCGGAGTGGGTGAAATCTTTACCCAACGGCAAACTACCCGATCGCAGCGACTTTGTAACTTACGGACACAATTTGTCTGCGCGCGTGAAAGTATGGAGTGATGCGGTCAGCGCCAGTCAACAACTGGCAGATGAATTCGCGCTTTGGTTAGATGAGCCAGATATCGCTTTGGTTGAAAAACTCTGAATCTAAATGCTCTAAACCCAACTTCTTTAAACCCAAGTTACATCGCAGATTCCAGCATCTCGCGGTATTCCTGAGCCGTCGCAATACGCGGATTGGTTTTATGGCAATGGTCTGCCATAGCGCCTTCGATAATTTTGTCAAACCATGCGCGATCAACGCCCATCGCAGCAAGTCCTTTAGGCAAACCGAGTCTGGCGTTCATCGCGGTAATGGCTTGAGCAACGGCTTCGGCAGCCTCCATAGAAGACTTAGCCGATGCATCAGCACCGCCTACATCGCCTAAACCCATTGCATAGGCCATGCGTTGCATGCGCTTGTCGCGTTGCACCGATTCGGCATGGGCATTGAAACGCACAACGGCAGGAAGAAACATGGCATTTAGCGTGCCGTGGTGGAGTTTTGGATTGACGCCGCCCAAGCTGTGGCTGAGGCTATGCACACAGCCCAATCCCTTTTGAAAGGCCATAGCGCCTTGCATAGAAGCACTCATCATGTTCAAGCGGGCATCGCGGTCTTGGCCGTTGTTGGTGGCACGCTCGATATAAGCCCATCCACGGGCCAGGCCATCTAAGGCGATGCCGTCTGCTGGTGGGTTAAAAGGCGCCGCCATAAAGGTTTCCATGCAATGCGCAATCGCATCCATGCCAGTAGCAGCGGTCAGCGATGGTGGCAGTCCGATCGTAAGTTCTGGGTCTAAAAGTGCAGCCTTGGGTACCAGGTGCCAAGAATGGAAACCCAATTTACGACCATCGTCCACGATGACGATCGCACCGCGCGCAACTTCGCTGCCTGTGCCTGCAGTGGTGGGTACCGCGATCAAAGGGCTGACAGCCGTTGTAATTTTGGGAGAGCCTCCCTCGATAGTGGCGTAAGTTGTCAATGCACCTTCGTGGGTTGCAGCAATGGCAACGCCCTTAGCGCAATCGATGGATGATCCGCCACCCACAGCGATCAAACCATCGCATTTATTCGCGTGATAAATCGCTACCGCTGCTCTGACAGAGGCCTCAGTGGGGTTGGACGGCGTTTGGTCAAACACCGCAACCGGCATGCCACCTAAGGCATCGAGTGCCTTTTGCAATATGCCGACCGCTTTGACACCTTGGTCGGTGACGATCAAGGGGCGGTGAATAGATGCTTTTTCGCATTCGGCCTTTAAAGTGCTGAGCACGCCGAAGTCGATCTGGATGTTGGTGAGGTAGAGAATTTGAGACATGGCACACTATAAAAGCCTTCAGCCTAATTTCCATTGCCATGAGTCACCCAAGTAACCCTAATACGCAACTTACGCCACGCACCCAAGAAGTGTTGCAAGCCATTGCCAAAGCAGGACGTCCTGCCATTGCCACCCTAACGGCAGAACAAGCCAAAGAGGCTTATGCCTTGGGCGCAGGTATTTTGGAGGCGCCCATACCCGCCATGGCAAGGGATGAAACCCTGCACATCAAGGTGCGTGATGGCGCACAGCTACGCGCCAAATTGTGGTCGCCTAAGTCCCAAGAGGCTGGCACCCTATTGCCTGTTTTGCTGTATTTTCACGGGGGCGGTTTTACGGTGGGTAGCCCTGAGACGCACGCTGGCGTTTGCAAGCAATTAGCCCATCTGGCGCAATGCGCCGTGGTTTCCTTAGATTACCGTTTAGCGCCCGAGCATAAATTTCCAACCGCGCACCGCGATGCCATCGATGCTTTGAAGTGGTTGGTACAGCACGCCCATGCGCTGGGCTTGGACGCGCAACGCATTGCCGTTGGTGGTGATAGCGCTGGCGGCACACTCACAGCAGCTACGGCCCTAGGCGCGCGCGACGAGGGTATCGCGTTGCGCTTGCAACTCATGTTTTATCCAGGATGCGCGGCTGACCACATGGCGTCTGCCGACACATTTGCCAAAGGCTTTTTGCTGGAGAAGGACAGCATCGACTACTTCTACGGCCACTATTTAGAACACCCTAGCCACCGACAAGACCCCTTGTTTTCGCCATTGGTAGAAGCCAATGTGTCTGGTGTTGCGCCAGCATGGATTGGTCTGGCCGAGTGCGACCCATTGGTGGATGAAGGCATTGCCTATGGCGACCATTTGCGCCTGGCAGGCGTGACGGTCGATCTAGAGATTTATAAAGGCGTGGTGCACAGTTTTATTCAAATGGGACGCATGATTCCAGAGGCGCTGACCGCCCATGCCGATGCGGCTAATGCCTTGAGAACGGCATTTAAAACGAAGGAGCCTGCATGACGCGCAATGATTTTCGATTGCTCCACCGCCTTCGGGTGCGCTGGGTTGAGGTGGACTTACAAAAAATTGTTTTCAACGGCCACTACCTGATGTACTTCGACACTGCCATGGCGGACTACTGGCGCGCACTGGCCATTCCCTACGAAGACACCATGCACCAATTGGGCGGTGATTTGTACGTCAAAAAAGCCAGTTTGGAATACCACGCGTCTGCCCAGTACGACGATAGGCTGGAAGTGGGCCTGCGTTGTCAGCGCATCGGCAATTCGTCTATCCAGTTTGTGGGCGGAATATTTTGTGGCGAGCAATTGTTGATCACTGGTGAGTTGCTCTATGTGTACGCCAACCCCCACACCAAAACCTCGATGCCTGTGCCTCAGGTGTTGCGTGAAACCATGCTGGGCTTCGAAGAAGGACAAACAGTCACTACCTTGGAAACTGGTCACTGGAGTACTTTGAAAGACAAAGCCCAGCCTGTGCGCACCCAAGTGTTTGTCCAAGAGCAGGGGATAGATGCCAAAGACGAATGGGATGCTGCGAACGAAAACGCTATCCACGCTGTGATTACCAACCGTTTTGGGCTAGCACTGGGAACCGCCCGTCTGCTCGCCAAGTCTGTGGGTATTGCTCAGATTGGGCGCATGGCGGTAGTGCGTGCTATGCGCGGATCGGGATTAGGCGAGCAGTTATTACAAGCCCTGATGAAAGTGGCTCAGGCGCGTGGGGACAAAGAAGTGCACTTACACGCCCAAATTAGCGCCCAAGCGTTTTATGCCCGTGCGGGATTTATTCAAGTGGGCGAACCGTTTGACGAAGTGGGAATTGCGCATGTTGAGATGCACAAAGTTCTAGAGGCTTAAATGTCGTCTCGCAGTGTGTATGGCAAAGGCAAGACATGGAGATGCGAGCCAGTAGGGGTTCCAGCATGCAAGGACTTGCCCTCATCCACCGCGCTTGTTTGCAGTTCCACAATGGCGTAAGTCTGGTCGTTCACGGTCGCGACTTGAGCGACCAAGCCACTGGGTTGGTCCGTAGCGTCACTGGTAAAAATTTCTTGTCCCGCTTCGATGGCCTTAGCGCACTTGACTAGATAGGCACGACGCTTCAAAGTGCCTCTGAACTGGCTACGGGCGACCACTTCTTGTCCGGGATAGCACCCCTTTTTGAAATTGACGCCATCGACGGATTCAAAATTAAGCATTTGCGGCACAAAGGCTTCGAAAGTTGCTAACTCAACCCAGGCTATGCCACTCATAACCTCGCCTAGCTGCCAATGTGCCACGGCTAGAACTGGGTATTTCGCTATGTCAGGTGCGCTGGCCGCCAGCAACAGGGCTCGTGGTTGGTCCAAGGCAGGGTAGAGCGTTAGCAGATGTCCTTTCACAGACTGCCACGAAATGCAACGCCCAGCTGGTGCAGTGCTTTTTTCTTGCGGTTTGGCTTGCTGGTCAATGCTTTCCAAAACAGTTACCAAGGTATTGCCGGCCAGACCCAGCAATGTGAAATCTTCTGAGGCGTCCGTCAACTTGACTTTCGCACGCAACACAAACATCGACAAGCGTTTCACGGTTTGTGCTATCAAATCTCGCCGGCAAACCAACAAGACTTCGTTCGGGTTGGGCTTGCAATACACAAAGCTGGCTTGCATACGCCCCTTGGCGTTACAAAAAGCACCCAAATGGCACTGGTCTGCCTTCATCAGCAAGACGTCTTGGGTGAGCTGGTTATGGAGAAAATTGGCGGCGTCTTCGCCCGAGGCGCGAATCACACCCAAGTGGGGCAGGGAAGCGACACCGTCTAGGGCCGGTAAGTGGGAAATTGAGGACATCTCTGAATTATCATGCCCGTCATAATTTGGCGAATTTTTAAGGTTTAAATGAGAAGGATTGGCCACCTGCTTGGCGTTTTACTGGTGTTGCTTCTACTGATGGGGGCTTTGACGGCTTGGTGGGCGATGCGACCATTAACTCTGCGCAATCAGACCGTAGATGTTTCTATCGAACCTCAAACGACGGTTCGCGGCATTGCCCAAGTGGTTGCGGATTCGGGAGTTGATGTAGATCCTGACCTTTTATACGGATTTTTCCGAATCAGCGGCCAATCGCGCAAACTTCGCGCAGGCAGTTACGAAATCAGCCAAGGTGAAACTGTTTTAGATCTTTTGCGAAAATTCAGCCGGGGCGAGGAAAGCCTCAAAGCAGTGGGCTTGATTGAGGGTTGGACATTCAAACAATTTAGAGCCGCCCTGGCTAAAGCGCCCAACCTGAACCATGACAGCGCAGGGCTCAGTGATGCTGAACTCATGGTGCGTCTAGGAAAACCAGGTGTCGCACCGGAAGGGCGTTTTTTTCCAGATACCTACACCTACGGCAAGGGTGCCTCAGAACTGCGTGTGATGCAACGCGCGCTCGAAGCCATGGACAAACAACTTGCAGCCGCTTGGGCCAAGCGTGATGTGTCTATCGTTTTGAAAACCCCAGATGAAGCGCTGATTCTGGCCAGCATTGTCGAGAAAGAAACGGGCAAAGAAAGTGACCGCGGCATGATCAGCAGCGTGTTTCACAACCGAATGCGTATCAATATGCCGTTGCAAACCGACCCCACCGTGATTTACGGCATGGGAGATGCTTTTGATGGCAACTTACGCCGAGCGGATTTGCAGACGGACCACCCTTGGAACACCTACACCCGTAAAGGCTTGCCGCCAACCCCTATCGCTATGCCAGGGCGCAATGCTTTACGGGCCACTTTGCATCCTGAGAGCAGCAAAGCCCTGTATTTCGTAGCCCGCGGAGATGGCAGCAGTGCTTTCAGCGAAACCCTGGAAGCTCACAATGCCGCCGTTAATCGCTACCAGCGTGGTGGGGCCAGCCAACCCAGCAACGCAGGGCAGGCAAAATAGACGTTTAGGCGAAATTGGCATGACAAAAACTGGGCTTTTCATTAGTTTCGAAGGCATCGATGGGGCGGGTAAATCGACCCATATCGAGGGCTTGGCCGCTGCTTTCAAAGACCAGGGCCGTCAAGTCACCTTGACACGGGAGCCGGGTGGCACACCCTTGGCAGAAACACTGCGTGAGTTGGTCTTGCACCAGCCGATGGATCCTTTGAGTGAGGCCTTATTGATATTCGCCGCGCGGCGCGATCACTTACAACAAGTGATAGAGCCAGCATTAGCGAGTGGCGATGTGGTGCTGTGCGACCGTTTCACCGACGCCACCTTCGCCTACCAAGGCGGTGGACGGGGCTTTGATTTGTCGGTGCTGAGCCAGTTAGAACAATGGGTCCAGGGGAGTGCAGACGGTCTTCGCCAGCCAGACCTGACGATTTGGTTCGAGTTGGACCCCCGCATTGCGGCCGAGCGTTTGGCCGGCGCCCGTGTGCCTGACAGATTTGAATCGCAACCGGTGGCGTTTTTTGAGCAAGTGCACTTGGGCTACGCTAAACGCGCGGATGCAACCCCTACCAGATTCGCCCGCGTTGATGCGTCAAGAACCAAACACGCTGTTTGGCAGCAAATCACCCGAGCATTGGTCCAAAAAGGCTGGTTGTCCATCATGGTGGCCACACCGGCTGGGTTGGAATAAAGCATGTCTGGTGCGCAACTCTCGCCTTGGTTGCATCAGCAACTATCCACCTTGCTTTCACGCCGAGGACATGCTTGGCTTTTGCAGGGCCCATCAGGACTCGGCCAATACAACTTGGGGCTAGAACTCGCCCGCGCTTGGTTGTGCGAAAACACCACCCCAGCCGGTGCCTGCTACCAATGTGCCAGTTGCCATTCGGTGGATGTGCGCTCACATCCTGATTTGTGCGTGCTGATGCCCGAAACTGTGGCACTTGCATTAGATTGGCCCCTGGACGAAAAATCGCAAAAAGAGATTGATGACAAGAAGCGCAAACCCAGCAAAGAAATCCGTGTTGAAGCCGCGCGAGAGATGATCAACTTCACCCAACATACCCGCTCGGGCGGGCATACCAAGGTGGTGCTGGTTTATCCCGCAGAGCGCATGAACCACGTCACGGCCAATGCAATTTTGAAAACCTTGGAAGAGCCGCCTGGTGAATGCCGTTTTGTCTTGGCCAGCGAAGCGGCGCACATGCTCTTACCTACCATCCGCAGCAGATGCCAGACCCACACCATGGTTTGGCCAGATGAACAACAAGCCCTGGTATGGCTGGCCGCGCGAGGACTTGCGTCAGCTGACGCCAAAACCACCTTGCGCGCAGCAGGTGGACGGCCTGAAGACGCCTTGGAGCTAGCCAATGCAGGTTTGAGGGCTTCTCAATGGTCTGGATTTCCGGTGATGGTCAGTCGTGGACAGCTTGCGGCCTTGTCGGACTTAAGCCCAGCGCAAGCGATTGATCGTTTGCAAAAACTCTGTCATGACATGCTCGCTTTGCACACAGGTGTAACGCCTAGGTTTTTTGAGGTGGCAGATTTGCAAGCCTTATCGGGATCCCTATATTCTCTGACGCAATGGTCCCAAGACTTGATGCAAGCAGCCCGTACCGCTCAGCATACCTACAACCCTGGCTTGATGCTCGAAGCCTTGATGGCCCAGGCACAACAGGCTTTGCGATAAATATCCCCATGTTCACCGACTCCCACTGCCATTTAAATTTCCCCGAGTTAATCCAAAACATTGACGCCATCCGCGCGTCCATGTCCCAAGCCCAAGTTGATAGGGCTCTGGTTATCAGTACCCAGCTCGAAAAATTTCCAGAGGTGCATGGTTTGGCCATGCAGTTCGACAACTTTTGGGCAACTGTGGGCGTGCATCCAGATAGCGAGGGAGTGCAAGAGCCTACGGTCGAAGAGCTCGTCAAACTATCTCAACTGCCTAGGGTGGTCGGCATTGGTGAGACAGGATTGGACTATTACCGGCTAGAAGGGCGGTCCATCGCCGATATGCAATGGCAACGCCAGCGTTTTCGCAACCATATTCGGGCAGCGCAACAAGTCCGTATGCCGTTGGTGATCCATACCCGTAGCTCATCGGCTGACACTATTTCTATCTTGAAAGAAGAGGGTGAAGATGGCTCTCAAAATAGTGCGGGAGGGGTTTTTCACTGTTTCACAGAAACAGCAGAAGTTGCACGTGCGGGTCTTGATTTAGGTTTTTATATCTCGTTTTCAGGTATTTTGACCTTCAAAAATGCCCAAGATTTACGCGATGTAGCCAAGTTTGTACCGATGGATCGCATCTTGATCGAGACGGATAGCCCTTATTTGGCGCCAGCACCACATCGGGGAAAAACCAATAATCCTTCCTATGTTCCATTTGTTGCCAAGCAGATTGCGCAGATCAAGGATTTATCCGTTGAGGCAGTTGCTGAGGCCACAAGTCGTAATTTTGAACAATTATTTAGCGGTGTTTTAAATTGAGAAAATACTTTAAGTTATTTCTATATCTATATGTTTTTATTAGATTTTCTTATTCCAATGCAGGTGTTTTTGAAGATTTTTTCAAAGCCATAGTGTTTGACCAAACACCTGTGGTCGCGAATTTAATTAGCCGCGGAATGGACCCCAATTCTCCCAATGAAAACGGTGAGCCTGCGCTTGTTGTCGCCGTTCGCGCTGGCGCGCCTCAAACTTTGGCTTATTTAATTAAGCAACCTGGAATCCAACTAGACGCAACCAATAGGGCTGACGAAACTGCATTAATGCTTGCTGCCAACGCCAACGACTTAAAGTCTGCTAAAGCATTAATTGAGTCAGGCGCTTCAGTTAACCGACCTCATTGGACGCCATTGCATTACGCCGCTAGCAAGGGGCATATCGCCATGATGCGTTTGTTACTAGAAAACGATGCTTACATTGACGCTGAAAGCCCCAACGGCACAACGCCATTGATGATGGCATCTTTTTATGCAACCCCCATTTCGGTGAAGCTATTGTTAGAAGAAGGTGCTGATCCAACCCTAGTCAATAAAGACGGGCAGTCTGCACTCGAGATGGCATTGATGAAAGATAAATTCCAAAGCGCTGCTTATATAAGAGCATTCCTAGAGGCACTTGCAGCCAAGGAATAATAACTTTACATAATAAGCATCGTATAGATTATGAGTGCGTATTGTGCGCCCACAAAATCAAAGCTTCGCGGTCTTCCACGACCAAGCTCACTTTTTTACCGACAGGCAGGCACACCTTGGTTTGGACATGGCCAAAAGGTAAGTCTGTCAAAACAGGGGTTTTAGTTTGCGCGCGCAACCAATCAACAACGCTTTGTAATTTGAAACCTTTGTCATGCGAGGTCAGTTTGTATTGGGTAAATTGCCCCAACACCACCGCTTTTTGCTGGGCCAAAACACCCGAATACAACAGTTGGGTAAGCATGCGCTCAATGCGGTAGGGGTGTTCGCTGATATCTTCCAAAAACAGTACTCCGCCCATGATCTGCGGGAAATAGGGTGTTCCAAGAAGACTCACCAACACGGACAAATTACCGCCCCACAGCACAGCATCTTGCGCCCAAACGCCCTCTCGTTTGTGCGACAAAGCTTCTGTGCAAGCCGCTGACAAGCGCCACCCTGCCCCTTCGCCCTGCCCGCTCAGCATGTCATCAAAACAAGCTTCCATGATGTCGTCGGGTTGCTCTTGACCGAAGTCTTCGCCTAGCGCTGGGCCGGCCCAAGACTGGCCGCCCGTTTTCGCAAGCAAAGCAGACTGAAACGCAGTGAAGTCGCTCAAGCCCACAAATCGCGTCCCTTTTTGCACCGCTTTGGCTACTTTTTTGTAGTCAATGCCAGGAAGAATTCTTGTTAGCCCATAACCACCTCGGCTGATCAAAGCGACGTCGGCGCCACTGCTGGCAGCACGGTGGATAGCGGCCAATCGGGTGGCGTCGTCTCCAGCAAAACGCTTGCTGCTGGCTAACGCGTCAGCATCGACTTCGACAGAGTGCCCGAGCTTTGTCAATCGTTGGATGCCGCGTTTAAAAGCTTGCTTATCGCGCACCGCGCCGCTAGGGGAATAAATATAAATATGGGCCATGGGTGAATTGTCTGCGCAATCTTTATGCGGTGTTACCAACTTTACTGGCCTTGTGTTGTAGGCGCCGCATTTCAAAAAAGGTTTGTAATTCTTGGACGCATTCAACAGTCAAGACACCACCAGTGACTTGGGTGTGATGGTTGAGTAGGCGGTTATCAAACAAGTTCAATACAGAACCTGCTGCGCCAGTTTTGGGCTCCGGCGCTCCGTAGACCACGCGAGACAGACGGGCGTGCATAGCTGCACCACTGCACATGGCGCAAGGCTCCAACGTCACGTAGAGCGTGCAATCTTCAAGTCGGTAGTTATCTAAAACTTGGGCCGCAAGCCGCAAAGCGATAATTTCAGCATGGGCAGTTGGATCTTTCAGACCCAAGGGAGCGTTATGGGCACTGGCGATCACTTCACCATTTTTAACAACTACTGCGCCTACTGGAACTTCACCGGCTAGTGCAGCGGCTCTGGCCTGTGCCAAAGCAAGTTGCATAAAGTGTGCATCTTCTAGCCCAGTCATGCGGGAGTGGGACCGCCCAGGCTCTTAAAACTTACGCTTGGCAGCAGGTCCGCCAGCGGTGGTGGGCCCTTTACCTTCGATATGACGGAAGGTCACACGGGCTTTATTCATGTCATAAGGAGAGAGTTCTACGGTGACCTTATCCCCTTCGATAATGCGGATGCGGTGCAGACGCATTTTTCCAGCCGTGTATGCAATCAGGGAGTGACCGTTTTCCAGGGTGATGCGATAACGCGAATCGGGCAAGACTTCCGTCACGACCCCCTTCATCTCGATCATTTCTTCTTTTGCCATGTGTGTAGTCTTTTATCCGTAAATTACCTGAACCCACTATTGTAGGATGCTTCTGTTTAGATTTAAGGAGACTTTCGCCATGCGACTTACCCCAGAGCAACGCCAGCATTTCGACGAACACGGATATTTGTTTTTCCCAGGCCTCTTCAACCCGCAAGAAACACAAAATTTGGTAGATGCCGTACCTGAGTTGTACAGCCGACAAGAGGCCTACAACGTGCGCGAAAAAGGCAGCCAAGCGGTGCGTACCAACTTCGCCGCCCATATGTATAGCAAACCTTTTGCCAAACTGGCACGCCACCCCCGCATGGTGGAGCCGGTAGAAGACTTGTTTGGAGAGAAGCTCTACATGCACCAATTCAAAATCAACGGCAAGATGGCGTTTGAAGGTGATGTGTGGCAATGGCACCAAGATTACGGTACGTGGCTGAATGACGACATGATGCCCACCGAGCGCGCGATGAACGTCGCTATCTTTTTGGACGATGTCAATGAATTCAACGGCCCTTTGATGTTCATCCCCGGTAGCCACAAAAAAGGCGTGGTCGATGCCAAGCACGATCTCACCACCACCAGTTATCCGCTTTGGACGGTAGACAACGCACTCATCACCCAATTGGTGCAACGCGCGGGTGACAAAAAAGGCGGCATCGTCAGCCCCACAGGCCCAGCTGGCTCGATGATCTTGTTCCATAGCTGTTTGGTACACGCCTCCACCAGCAACCTTTCTCCTTGGAACCGGGTCAGCGTCTACCTCAGTTTGTGCGCGGTCTCCAACCATATTCGTAGACACAAGCGCCCCGAATACATCGCGCACCGAGATTTCACACCCATCGATTGCCTGCCCGATGATTGTTTGATGAAAGATTACCCCGTCGATTTACCTTGGGCTGGTGGCATGCCAGCCAGTGCCCTTGAAACATCTTTGGAAGAATTGCAGGTTGCCGCATGAATTTGCACGCCAAACTTTTACAACGGCAGGCAGATAACCGCCCTGTTCGCATTGGTCTGATCGGGGCTGGCAAATTTGGCTCCATGTATCTTGCGCAAATTCCTAGAACACCGGGGGTGCATCTGGTGGGTATCGCAGATTTATCGCCCGATGCCGCTCGCACCAACCTTGCGCGCGTGGGCTGGAACCCAGACAAATTAAAAGCCACCTCCTTGGACCAAGCCGTCAAAGAGGGCAGTACTTACATTTCTGACGATTGGCAAAGTTTGGTGCGTCACCCAGCCATTGATATCGTTGTGGAGTGCACGGGTTCGCCATTGCATGCGGTTGACCACATCCTTGAATCCTTTGCACACAAAAAACACGTGGTCAATGTGACGGTGGAAGCCGATGCATTTTGTGGCCCGCTGTTAGCTAAACGCGCACAAGCAGCAGGCGTGGTGTATTCACTCGCATTTGGTGACCAACCCGCTTTGATTTGCGACCTGGTAGATTGGGCCCGTACCTGCGGCTTCCCCGTGGTAGCTGCTGGTCGCGGTCACAAATGGTTACCCCATTTTTGCGAATCCACACCAGAGACTGTTTGGGGCTATTACGGCCTAACCCCCGAGCAAGCAGCTCGCGGTGGTTTGAATCCCAAAATGTTCAACAGCTTTTTAGATGGCTCCAAACCTTCGATTGAAAGCACAGCAGTTTCCAACGCCACAGGTTTGGGTGTCCCCAGCAACGGTTTGTTGTATCCGCCAGCCAGCGTGGAAGACATTCCTTACGTCACGCGCCCCATTTCTGAAGGTGGCGTGTTGGAACGCAAGGGCATGGTGGAAGTCATCTCCTCATTAGAAGCAGATGGCCGACAAATTCCTTATGACATCCGTATGGGTGTGTGGGTGACGGTAGAGGCTGAAACTGATTACATCAAAAACTGTTTTGAAGAATACAACGCGCATACCGATCCATCGGGGCGCTATTTCACGCTGTACAAACGCTGGCATTTGATCGGTTTAGAAGTTGGTGTGAGCGTGGCTAGCGTTGCTTTGCGAAACGAGCCCACAGGCGTTGCAACACACTGGAACGCTGATGTGGTGGCAACTGCCAAACGCGATTTAAAACCCGGCGAGTTGCTCGACGGTGAAGGTGGTTACACCGTGTGGGGGAAATTACTTCCCGCCACAACGTCCAAAAAAATGGGCGGCGTACCTTTAGGTCTAGCCCATGGCGTCAAAGTGGTGCGTCCTGTTGCCAAAGGCCAAAGCCTGAGTTGGGACGATGTGGCCATGGACACGACCACACACGCTTACAAAATTCGCCGCGAAATGGAAGCGGGCTACAACTTTTAATCCATGCAAGCGGGCTATCCACTGCGACTGATAAAACTTGGTTGTTGGATAGCGGTTGTTTCCTTACTGGGCTTTAGTAGCTTATGCGCCCAGTCCGTTGAAGCAACTGAAGGCCTGCGCATCATGGCTGACAGAAATACGGGCAACTGCGTGTCTTGCCATGAGATTCCTGCTTGGAAGGAAAGTAGCCAAAACACAAATCGACTCACGCTGCAAGGAAATTTTGGCCCGTCCTTGCAAGGCGTGGGTTCGCGCTACAACAAGGAACAACTGCGTCAATGGATCGTGGATGCGCGCCTTATCCATCCCAACACCTTGATGCCGCCCTACGGTACTACCGAGAGACTTCACCTACCCGCTCGGTCACAGAATTTACTGACGCAAAAGCAGATCGATGCTGTTGTTGATACGTTGACCACTTTTAAACAAGCGTCCGTTTCAACTAAAGATGAAAAATCATCTGAAGCACTCACTGCCGCTGGCTTAGCGCAATTGCAATCTGCCAACGCGATGAACCCCATTGGGCTCTGGATTGACGAAGGCAAGCGCAAGTGGGAGAAAAATTGCACCTCATGTCATGCGCTTGAAAAGATTGTCAAAGCAGTTCCTAATTTCCCGAAACTAGATGCTTCGCAAAAACTGATCAACCTAGAAGATCAAATTTCAGCTTGCCGAAAAAGGGATGCAGCCACTACGATTGCATTTGCATCTGATCAATTTTTTCCCAACGACGACACCCCTACTTTGGAGTTGAGCACGTTCTTAAACGATGCTGCACGCCAACTTTCCATCAACATCGCACCGCCTACAAACCCATTACACGCCATTATTTGGAAACAAAATTTAGCGGAGGGAGAAAAGCTTTTTAAAAACCGTCAGGGGCATATGAACCTATCGTGCCAACAATGTCATGACGGCAAGGTAGGCGCCTCTATGCGTGCGCAAAAAATTACGGCAGGCCACCCAACAGGTTTTCCTGCTTACCGCATCAGTTGGCAGGGTTTGGGGTCGATCGAGAGACGCATCAGGGCTTGCTATTCGGGCGTGCAAGCGCAAGTCCCAGCACCACAAGATATGCGTCTACGACAACTCGAGTTGTATTTAAAAACGCGCGCACAGGGCTTGCAGTTAGACGGCCCCTCAATTCGTCAATGAGATACGCGCCTTTGCTTCGCCTGTTTGACCCGCATCGTCTTGCCACTGCAATACCAATTCACCACTTTGCGGCGTGCGCACTTGAAACTCTAAGAACGGGTCTGCCGATATGCCAGAACCCAGCGTCGCTTTAAATACTTGTTTGCCTTCAAAGTGGGCCGTCAGCGTGTGTATCACGTTTTTAGTGACTGCCGAGCCATTCACATCAAAACGAAAACCTGTCTCCATAGGGTGACGGATCAATAAGCGCACTGTAGTCATGTGGCTAGGCAATTTGGCTGGAATGATTTGCAAACGTGAGTGCATCATGTTTGATCCAAACAAGCTGATTCAGTGACTTCTACTTCTGCTGTATCGAGCCACCATATGCCGTCAGAGGTTTGCGCCAACGCATAGACAGTTTGAGAACCCCCTAGCCGAACACGGGTAGAAATAAGCACTTGGTCTGAACTAGGGCCAAATTCAAAAGCAGCTATCAAAGGCCTTGGGTTGCGGTTAGACAAAAGCAACAAACGCCGCACATGCTCTTGTGTGGTCATTGGGCTTGCAACCGATACCTTTAGGGGAACATTGAACCCGTTGTCCGCTAAACGGGCAATCTCTAGTTTCACTCGTCCTTTTTGAAGAGCATTGACACCGACATACGGTTGCAACAACTGCTCCTGCGGAACATGCTGCGCAAATACCGATGGCGATATGCCCCACCCCAAGCCGAGCGCCCATAACAAGCGTCGGCGAAGGTTCATACCAAGCGCAAGCCCTCGTTCTTGAGCGGCAGCATACGCACAGGTTTTCCTCCACGCGCAGCAGCAATTGCATTCAATATTGCTGGCGCCACTACGCAAATCGTGGGCTCGCCTACTCCACCCCAGAAGTCATAGGTAGGCGCAATCACGGATTCGATTTTTGGCATTTGGTACATGCGTGCAATCGGATAGGTATCGAAGTTTTTCTCGACAATGCGGCCGTCCTTGACAGACGATTCGCTTTGCAAGGAATCCATGCCGTAGGCGACTGATCCTTCAATCTGGCTGGCAATTTGCACTGGGTTGACGGCATGTCCGCAATTGGTTGCCAATATCAAGCGATGTACTTTGACATCATTGCCTTTGATAGAAACCTCGGCAATGGCCGCGGTGTAACTGCCGTAACCCATGAACTGCGCAATGCCTCTGAACATGCCAGGTGCTAGCGGTTTATCCCAGCCCCCTTTGTCAGCAACCGCATCTAGTACACCTAAATGCTTAGGGTGGTTTTTAATCAAGTTGCGACGAAACGCTAATGGGTCTTTACCTGCTGCCTTAGCCACTTCATCGATAAAGCACTCTAGGTAAATCGCATTTTGGTTGGTGTTCACACCTCGCCATGGCCCAACAGGCACATGCGTATTGCGCATGGCATATTCGACTTTGAGATTTGCTACGGTGTAACCCAGTTGAGATTCACCAGGATCTTTCCAATACCCTTGGAGCTGTCGACGATCTTTGCCGTCGACGATGTTGTGCGGAGATACATAGGCATTGATGGATTGACCCGACACACGCAAATGTAATCCCACCATTTCGCCTTTCGCATCAATGCCAGCTACTAGGCGGCATTGACCAATAGGACGGAAGTAATCCTGGGTCATGTCTTCTTCACGGGTCCAAATCAGCTTGATGGGTGTACCAGGAAATTGTTTAGCAATCAAAGCGGCTTGGCGCACATAGTCTTGCGTACCTCCCCTTCTGCCAAACCCTCCACCTAAAGGTGGGTTATATGCTTCACATTTTTCTAAGGGCAAGCCAGTCACTGCAGACAGCGCGGCCAAAGAGGCTTCTGCGTTTTGGCTGGGCATCCAAACTTCGGCACGATCGGCGGTCACGCGAGCTGTGCAATTCATTGGTTCCATACAGGCGTGTGAAACAAACTGCGTTCCGTAAACCGCTTCAACTTTTTTCGCAGCGCCTTGGATGGCTTCAGTCACGTTACCTTGGTCAATATCTGCAAAAACATTATTGGTAGAAGTCAATCCTTCACGTAAACGCTCGGCTATGGTGGCGCTAGATTGATTAGCGTGGGTACCCCAATCCCAAGAAATGGGGAGCAGTTCTAAAGCTGATTTAGCTCGCCAAAAACTGTCAGCTAGTACTGCAACCGACTTATCGTCAACGCGCACAACAGCTTTGATTCCGCGACGGGATGAAATTTTGGATGCATCAAAACTCACCAACTTGCCACCAAACACAGGGCAGGCCTTGATGGCAGCGTATTGCATACCTGGCAAAACCGTATCAATACCGTATTTCAGTGAGCCATTGACTTTGGGTGCCGTGTCCAAGCGTCTTGGAGATTTACCTAATATTTTCCAGTCCTTAGGGTGTTTCAGGCTGATTGACTTTGGGTCGGGTGCAGGCAATTTAGAAGCTTGATTTGCTAGCTTTCCATAGCTTGTTACTCGACCAGAGGCAATATGCGTCACCACGCCCTTCTCTACAGAAAGTTCGTTCACAGAAACTTTCCACTCGGTAGCAGCTGCCTGTAACAACAAGGTGCGAGCAGCTGCGCCGCCTTGACGCACATATTCATGCGATTCACGAATACCGCGACTGCCACCGGTAGACATATTGCGCCAAATTCTTTTACGTGCAAGATTTTGTCCGGGGGTAAAAGTTTGCAAACTGACTTTTGCCCAATCACATTCCAACTCTTCGGCTACCAATTGGGCTAGACCGGTATGCGTGCCCTGCCCCATCTCGGCACGAGCAATACGAATCACGCAGCTATCATCTGGCCGCACAACCACCCAAGCATTAATTTCACTACCGCCTAGGGTTGAGAGTTCGTTCGATTGCGCCGCCGCCGGAAAATGAAAACCTAAGGCCAAGCCGCCCGATGCAAATGCTGAAGACACCACAAATTGACGGCGGGTCAAAGCCCCTTGGTTTTGATTTTTCATAGAAGTAGTTGTCATAGAGGCCTTAGTGGTCAATATCTAAATCGGTTGGAATGCCCGTCTTTGCATTGGCAACACCTGAACCAGCGAAATGGATGATTGAACCAATACCTTTGCCTGTTCCTGCAGCCATATGGATAGCAGCGCGCATACGTTGGTAACTTCCACATCGGCAGATATTTGTCATGGCTTCGTCGATATCCTTGTCCGTGGGCTTGGGTATGCGCTTTAGCAATGAGACGGCTGCCAAAATTTGTCCTGATTGGCAGTAGCCACATTGCGGAACATCGAGTGCCTTCCATGCCATTTGCACAGGGTGAGAGGAGTCGCTGGTCAGCCCTTCAATGGTGGTTATTTTTTGATTTACCGCACTTGAAACAGGAAAAGAGCAAGAGCGCACGGGTTCACCATTCACATGCACCGTACAAGCACCACACTGCGCAATACCGCAACCAAATTTGGTACCCGTTAAACCAATTTGCTCTCGAATCACCCACAGCAAAGGCATTTCAGGTTCGACGTCAACCCTGTGGTTAACGCCGTTTATATTCAAACTCAGCATGGCATCCCCTCTATAAATGACTAGCGTTACTATCGCTTAATCAATATCCTTAAACGTTAGGGATTTCCTTTAGGTTTGTCGCCAACGTTTTCCCGTTTGGTGGTCGAACCAATAGACATGCTGTGGGTCAATTTTGATATGTAGTGCATCACCGCTTTGCATACGGCAATCTTTAGCGGCCTTCACTGTTAATAATTTGCCGTCCACCATAGCTGTTGCCATAGTGCAATCACCTAATAGTTCAAAAGTAAATACTTCTGTTTTTAAACTAGCTGCGTAGGGGTCGCATAACTGGACATCTTCACATCGAAAACCCATTGTCCACTCTCCCTGAGCGGGAGCCATGATGTTTGTATTTTGATTTTGCAAAATAGCTAACCCAGACGCTTCGGTGGATACATCGAACAAATTCATAGCTGGGCTTCCAATAAAACTAGCTACAAAAGTATCCTGCGGATTGTTGTAAATTTCTTCAGGCGTTCCTATTTGACGAATCACGCCCTCACTCATTACAGCAACCCGTGTAGCCAAAGTCATTGCCTCGACTTGATCATGCGTAACGTAAATCGTGGTGACTTGGAGTTCCTCTGAAAGATGTTTAATCTGAGCACGCGCAATAACACGAAGTTTCGCGTCTAAGTTAGAGAGTGGTTCGTCCATTAAAAAAACTTGGGGCTTTCTAACAATGCTACGTGCCAACGCAACGCGTTGTCTTTGCCCTCCAGATAATTCACGCGGAAAGCGATGTAATAAGTCATGCATCTGAACACGCTTGGCCGCTCGAAGCATTCTTTCTTCATATTCTGCTGTTGGAACTTTCCGAAGTTTTAAAGGGTACCCAATGTTTTGTTCAACAGTCATGTGCGGGTACAGCCCATAATTTTGAAAGACCATTGCAACATCACGTTCTTGGGGGCCGAGTTCGTTGATGCGCTTTCCATCAAAAGCAATAGTCCCCTGCGTGGGGTGTTCAAGCCCGGCAATCATCCGCATGGTCGTTGTTTTACCGCACCCCGATGGCCCTAAAAAAACCAGAAATTCATTGTCGAAAATTTCTAGATTCAAATTTTTGACAACTTGAACCTCTCCATAAGATTTATCAATGGAATGAAGTGTGATCTTAGTCATGGTAATGTTATCGAACTGATCCCGCCGTTAAACTGCCTATGAACTGCCGATGGACCATTAAAGATAATATGAACATAGGCGCGGTTATCAAAATACCGCCTGCTGCCATCAACTCCCATAAATCGCCTCGATCCGTTCTAAAACCAATCAATCCAATTGGAAGCGTGAGTGCATCTTGTTTGGTCAAAATCAAAGCAAATAAAAATTCATTCCATGTCAGCGTAAAGCTAAAAATAGCAGCCGTAATGATGCCTGGTAAGGCCGCAGGCACTACGATTTCAAGCAATACACGCCAGCGTGGTGCACCATCGACCAAGGCCGACTCTTCTATCTCAATAGGAACAGCATCGATGAATCCTTTGATCATCCAAATTGCATAGGGCAGCACGATAGAGAGATTAATGAGTATCAAAGCAGATCGGGTATCTAGCAGACCTAACTCTTTGAACATTAAGAAATAAGGCAATACGACGACAGCTCCTGGTAGAAACTGCGAGGCAATAACGGTTAAAAAAATAGTTTTTTTGAAGCGAAATTCGTATCTTGAAAATGCATAAGCTGCTAGCGTTGCCATTGGTATAGCTAGGGCCACAGCACCACTTGCTACTGCAATGCTGTTGATAATTTTGCTGCCCAAATTCCATGGGTGTTGAAAAACCGTGACCATATTGGTCAAAGTTGGTTCAAACCAAAAGGCTGAATTCAGAGAATAGACATCACGCGGCCATTTGAATGCCGTGATGCACATCCAAAGAATAGGCAAAACAATACTCGAAATCAATAACAAAATAAGTGTTTGTTGGGTCATGCTCCACAAACGACTCTTTAAAGTAGGTTGATAGCCAGGAATTGAAATTACGGCACCTGTCATTTTTTAAAAACCAGTCGTAAATAGAAAAATGAACACACCATCAATAAGGCAGTCAGTAAATAAGCTGCAGCTGCGGCATACCCTAAGTCGTAATAATGAAACGCAGTATGGTAAACAAAATAGGCTAGCGTTTGAGTAGAAGTGCCAGGTCCACCATTGCTTAACGTAAAAATGGTATCGAAAGCTTTGAGTGCAAAAACTGTTTTCAGTACCAAGACGATGCCTAAAACAGGTTTGAGCTGCGGAAAAGTAATGTCTTTGAAAACTTGCCAATTAGTAGCACCGTCAATTTGTGCGGCTTCTTGGGTTTCTTTAGGAATAGAAGCCAATCCGCCCAAAATAACCAAAGTCATGTAAGGTGCCCAATGCCATATATCGGAAGCAATAACTGCAGTCATTGATAGCCAACGGTCTGCTAACCAAATTCTTCCCTCCAATACAGGAAATAGAAACGAGAGTAAAAATTGCAAAACACCAAACTCAGGATTTAAAAAAAATCGAAAGGAAATGCCAATAAGCGCAGGACTCATGACAAAGGGAAGAATTAGCAAAATACGTGAGAATGAACTTATAGGCGAAGGTTTTTGAAGCAGTAGCGCAGCACATAAAGCAACCAACAGCGTCAATGCAACATCAAAACCAACAAAGATGAGCGTTGCCCAAAGCGACTCGATAAGCTCAGGGTCATCAGAAATCAAATACCAATAATTATCAAAACCTACCCACTGCCCTGGCATGTCAGTTTGCGCAAGTTTCCATTCCCGAAAACTCAACACCAATGAATAAACCAATGGAAACAACGCCATGGCTGCTACAAATAGCAGCGCTGGCGTCAATAACCAAACATAAACAGGAATGCGTTTTATCATTGCGCGCTAGGAGCGCAAGGCACGCTTAACACGAGAGGCGGCTGTATCTAGTGCCGATTTCACGTCTATTTTTCCAGTGATGATTTCTGAAATACTGGCTTCCAAAATGTCACTCACCTGGGGCCATTGTGCGAACAAAGGTGTTCCCTTGGCGCCTTTTAACGCTTGGGCACCAAACAAATGCATACCTCCAAAACGTAAATTCACATCTCCATCAATAAGGTTGGGAGTCTGCACGGCAACCACTTCATTGAGCTTGCGATCGAGCAAAACTGATTTTTCGATTTCTGGGTTGCTCAGCCATGATAAAAATTCCATGGTTGCATCTTTTCGTTTACTGTTTTTGTTGATGCCATAAAACCAAGTATTGGTATAGGTGGTCGCTTCTTTTCCGGGCATCGATGGCAGAGGCGCAAATCCAACTTGGTCGGGCTTGAGTGTGGAGGTTTTGGGATCAACTAAACCCGCGTACCGCCACCACCACACTGGAACCATCGCACTTTTACCCTGCGCTACAGAATTGACTGCATCAGCCTCATTGAATGAAGCTGATCCTGCAGGCGCAACTTTATGCTTAAGCAATACATCAACATATGACTGGGTAGCAGCAACACCTTGGGCATTATTGAACAGAGGCTGCCCTTTGGCATCCAACAAATCACTGCCCATACCCCATAAGTAGTTGAACCAGATCATGAGGTTTTGACCCGCTGTTTTGCCGTAGTACATAGCAACACCAGCTAAATCAGATTTAGACTGGACTTGTTGACCAATTTCAATCATTTGCTGCCAAGTCTCTGGTGGTTTGAGACCTAACTTTGCAAAGATATCTTTTCTGTAAAACATTAATTGAACGTGGCCACGAATAGGGAAACCTAAAATATTTTTTCCTGTACCGTTTTGGTCCCGAGTTGCACGCAAATGCGCATGTGGATAACGCGCCGCCATATCAATCTTTTTCTCTGCAATTCGATCGTTGAGCGGATCAAACAAGTTGTATAGCGAAGGCCCCCATACGTCCATTGCACTCAATACATCGTATTGATCGGTTTTTGCGACTAGTTCTGCTGTTAGTTTTTCACGCATACTGGGAAACGGAACATATTGGTATTTCACTTTGATACCAGTGAGAGCCTCAAACTCTGCGAGTTTGGCTTCGTGTGCACTAAATTGCGGTGCGACAACAGAAAGCACATTGATGGTTGTACCGGCGTAGGGCTTTCCTGGTTTAAGCGCCGCCGTAGTTTGCGCATGACCGAGCAAGGGAGTAAAACCCGTTGCGGCCATCAGTTGAATAAGTTCACGTCTATGCATGATGTCTCCTTTTAAAAATTGATTTAATTTTTTCCCCACATGCTTCGAGCCAGTTTTGCACCTTCGTGCATGCTGGCTAATTTGGCGTAAGCAATTGGTGGGTGCACTGCGCCAAAACCTGCAAATGTTCCAAAGCCACAATCAGTGGCTGCCATGACACGATCGGGACCGACAATTTTTGCAAATGTATCTAGTCGTTGTGCAATCAGTCGTGGATGTTCAATGAAATTATTGGTGCTATCTAAAACACCCGGAGCCAGAATTTTGTCTGCAGGTAACTGCCCATTTTTTTCTAATTTTTCCCAAACCTCCCACTCATGTGCATGACGTGGATTGGCGCCTTCAAAAAGCAAGGTTGAAGGCTTGGCTTTAAGCACAATTGAAATGATGCGCTCTAATGGAATATCACAGTGGTGAGGCCCTTCATAGTTTCCCCAGCATAAATGCATGCGAATGCGTTCTGCAGGAATATTTTTCAGCGCCAGATTGAGCGCTTCAACCTGTAAATTTGCATTTTTTAAAAACTCCTCTTCGCTGACATCTCTGAATCGAATATGGCGACCCATCGCCAAATCAGGTGCATCAATTTGCAAATCCAATCCTGCAGCTACGATAGCTTCGTACTCGACCTGCATTGCTAAAGCTAGAGCCGAGATGTAATCCTCTTGGGTTTTGTAATAATCATTTGGTTGAAAAACAGCAACAACTCCTGGCGATGCACTGTTCATAAAAGCCCGCTTTACGCCGTGTTTTTGACAAGCTTGTTGTAAGTTATCGATATCTTCGTACAAACCGCTTAAATCGTTAACTGCAATAGGTCCCTTACATATGGGCCGGTTGTATTTGGGCGTTGCACCTAATTTAGCTAAACGCTCTTTGAATTCAGGGAAGTCGTCTAAATCGCGGGGAGTGGCCCGAGGCATCACGCCAATTTCAAAACCAGTAAGGCGGTGGCGAATATAAGTGGCGTAACTGATTTTGCTCATCTCTCCATCACTCACCACGTCAATACCTGCCTTGACCTGGAGGGCAACAACTTCATCCACTGCTTGAGTCATTGTGGATTTAAAAAGCAACGGATCGTGATTGAGATTAGCGTCTTGCGCAAATAAACAGTCAACAACATTTTGCGGTCTTGGCAGACTACCAACATGGGTCACTAAAAAGGCGGATGACATAATTTCTCCTTACCGTTGTGAACGATCGACATAATGCTTGGGGGCAACATAGCCATTAGCATCAATCGCGCGATTCTTAGCTGCAGCTTGTTCAATAATTAAATCGTCCCACTGAATTTTTTTTCTATGATCACCCGAGGTGAGTAACCATGCAAAGCAATCTTTGGAGGAATTATTTTTGAAACTGCGCCAAACCGCGGCGGGAATAGCATAGGTGTCCCAAGCATTGTCTCCACCACCTATGTTTTGTTTATAAGGCGTACTCATTGAATCAATCTCCAATTCAATGACTCCTTCAATACCAATCACAACCTGTTTTTCTTGTAATCGATGACGCCCTATTTGGCCGTGCGCAGGAATACGCAACCATTCGATTGAAACTTCATGGGGATTTGAAATGGGTGCCTGCGTATCGCGATCTTGACTGATTCCCAAGCCCAACACTGGTGCAAGTTGGGCTCCGTGGTCGGTCAATATGCTGTCTAAAAAACCATGGGTTGACCATTGCAAGTTTTTTTTCAAAACAACACGTTGGGCCATTTCTTGCAAAGACCAAACACGTAACTGCTGAATTTCTTGCAAGCTCATGGGAGTTAACGCCTTCAGTGGAGCTTGCATTTTTTGTCCAGCTAGGGTGTCGATGATTTGATAATCATCCGTGAGATAGACCCCCTGTTTAGCTGCTGCCTCTAAGGTTGTTGGGCCCCACAAAATACCACCGGTGTCATCACCTCCCAACGTTGTAAACATAAAGCCATCATCAGCGCCAACATTTTTAAATCCTCGGTAAATCCATGTAGGAACACTCACCATGTCGCCTGCGCTGATCCGAGTCGACTGGGCATCTGGATTAAAACCCCATTGAATTTCCCATTCGCCGCGAACACACATAAATACTTCACAAGTGAAATGCATATGTGCGGGATTACTTTTGCCGTGCGGCATTGAAACACCGCCAACTTGAAAACCATGTTTTTCCCGCAGACTCACTGGTTGCGAGGGATTTTGTGAAACACCCGACCCAATCAATGCGTAGTTGTACTTGGGCGAGCATTCAGGTATTCGATAGTCAATAAATGCCTCTGTGCTGTAGCGCAATGACTCAAATGGAATAAATCTTTTTTGAAGTTCTTCAATGGAAAACATGATTTCAGTGTTGTGTAGGGTTGTAGCAGGTTGTGATCGTGGGTGAATGCAATTGCAATTGAGCTCGCATATCGCTTGATTGACGAATAATTAGGTGTCCAGGAATAAGCACATTTCGATCTTGTAGCGTTGCGCTTCCAAGTAATTGGTTTTGTAACAATTGCACTGTTGCTTCTACCATGGCAGAAATAGGTTGCGCATAAGTGGTGAGTTGGTAAGCAGGCCAAGATGCTTGAGGCACATTATCAAAACCCGCAACGCACACATCTTGTGGTACTTTTAATTTCAAGTGATGGCGCAAGGTATCCATCACTGCCAATGCCATCTGATCGCTCGCTACAAATACGGCATCTGGTCTATCCCGTTTTTTATTAAATAATGCATAGGTTGCCTTTGTGGCCTTTTCGTAGCTGTAGTTTCCCGTAGCTGTTGCAAATATTTGAAGCCCGTTTTCTGCCAACCCAGTAATAAATCCTTGTTCGCGATCCAAGTTAGTAGATGAATCAATCCTTCCAGCGATATAGGCTATCTTTTTACGCTTTAAATTCAAAAAATGTTTAGCAATTTCATACCCGCCTTGTCGGTTATCGCTTCGAACTGAGCCCATCGATGCATGCGTCTTGGCCATGATTCTGTTAAAAAGCACTACAGGAATTTGTGCATCGCTACATTGTTTGGCCAATCGTGATGAAAGTGTGGTTGCACCTAAAACAATGCCATCTACTTTGTATTGCAAAATTTCACGCACCATATCGTCTGAATTAACGTGGTCATTGACAAAAAGTAAAACATGAAATCCATCTAATTGCAGTCGCTTAGAGAGCTGCTCCAAAACGGCTGGATAAAACAAATT
The DNA here is from genome assembly GCA_018969975.1 of Burkholderiales bacterium. GTDB lineage: Bacteria > Pseudomonadota > Gammaproteobacteria > Burkholderiales > Burkholderiaceae_C > Limnohabitans. The sequence goes on along the minus strand of JAGWXI010000030.1, from coordinate 1,584 downwards.
ATCGAGATATGAAACCACCAACCCAATGATGCGAGAACGGCCTGTAATGAGACTTCTCGCGTGGGCATTGGGTTGGTAGCCCAATTTATTGGCGGCTTGCATAACTTTTTCACGCGTCTGTGAAGAAATGCTAGCTCCTGGCGTGAAACTTCTACTTACTGCCGATTGAGAGACACCAGCAAGGCTCGCAACATCAAAAGATGTCACCAAATGACTCATGCCATTCTTTCGATTTGTGCTTTGCTGATGATTAAGATTTGCATACGTATGCAAATCTATCAACAAGCACGGTTAAAAACATAGGTAAATTCCCTGCCTCCGTCATTTGTCGCATTTATCAGCGCATTTAAGTCTGCTTCTACGCTTAATCTGACGCGACATCTCAAGGCCGATTCCGCGGTTGGCTCCTGTGATTAAGAAACTGGTGATCATTTGTGTCCAATTTAAAAGAGGTTTATTTACGAGATTAGCAAACGAGAGAGGTTTACTAAGGCTCACAAGAATGTGAGGGGGTATCAAACAAAAGTGATTTGACTGTCTGTACTATGCAGCACTTGATAAAACCTTGATTTCCGAATCAAGTTCAATCCTTTGACTGAATCAAATTTGATGATAAACTACATCATATTTGATGTAACCGAGGAGCTTGTTATGAGAACAACAGTCACTATCGACGATGCACTTTATGCGCAAGCGCTAGAAGTCATCGAGCCCAACGTAGACAAATCTGATCTGTTTCGTGAGGCGTTGAAGGTTTTTATTCGGGTGGAGTCAGCCAAACGTCTTGCCGCTTTGGGATGCAAAGCTCCAAAAATGCAACCCATCCCAAGAAGGCAAATTAAGCAGTAACCTTGCCATGATTCTTGTCGATACATCTGTCTGGGTCAGTCACTTCAGACAAAGCAATTTAAACCTCGTCTATTTGCTTACCAATGACCAAGTGCTATGCCATCCCTTGGTTATGTTGGAGATCGCTTGCGGTTCACCACCAGCACCACGTCATAAAACACTGGAATATCTTGATAAGTTACAAACAGTAAAAACTGCAACCACGCGAGAGATCATGACGCTGATAGAAACGCATGACCTGCAAGACTCAGGTTGTGGGGCTATTGATATGGCATTACTGGCATCTGCGCTGATTACAGAAAACGCCAAGATTTGGACGCAGGATAAAAAGCTGGATGCGCTGTCTAAAAAGTTAGGGGTTTCGTTTGTGCCTAAGTTTCATTGAGTTAGTAATGCCAGCGAATGGATGAAAATCAACCATTCAATGGATGATTTTCATCCATTGAATTTTTCATACAGCGAAATAATAGATTCTAAAACTCACTCCCACTCAATAGTAGCCGGCGGCTTACTAGAAACATCCATCGTCACCCGATTAATCCCGCGCACCTCATTGATAATGCGCCCCGAAACCTTCTTCAACAACGCATAAGGCAGTTCAGCCCAATCTGCCGTCATAAAGTCACTGGTTTGCACAGCGCGCAGAGCCACTACATATTCATAGGTTCTGCCGTCACCCATTACACCCACACTTTTCACAGGCAAGAAAACCGTGAAGGCTTGGCTAGTGAGGTC
>JAGWXI010000029.1 GCA_018969975.1 Burkholderiales bacterium | reverse complement strand
CTTGACACACGTCAAAGAGCGCTTAAAAACAACACTTTCCACCTCTTTTTGGCCGCTTCGGCCCTACTTGTGCGACGGTCAAATGAGCCATATCTGCTGTAAAAAGCGATAATCACGTGTTGAAAAATATTTAAGCGCACCTTGGCAAGCACGCCCTTTTGACTCCCCATGCATACACACATTGACCCGATTTCTCCGCACGAGCCCATGCCCCACCGCAAAGTAATGCGTGAGTGGTTGATTCCTCTTTCCGAACGCACGACTTTGCTAGCCATTGTTTTGTTAGTAATTGATTACGCTTTGTGGGCAGCATTGATGGCAGGTACCGTGCTGTTTGAATCGTGGTGGGCCAAGTTGCTGTCTGGCTTGGCAGCAGGTTTTGTTATTGGTCGCTTGTTTATTTTGGGCCATGACGCTTGCCACCAAAGTTTGACGCCCCATCGCAACCTCAACAAATGGCTGGGACGCATTGCTTTTTTACCTTCTCTTACTGCATACAGCTTGTGGGACATTGGGCACAACGTTGTGCACCATGGATACACCAATTTGAAGGGGTTTGATTTTGTGTGGGCGCCTCACACCCCAGAAGAATATGCAACTCTGCCACTTTTAGAACGAGCTAAAGATCGTATTTATCGCAGTGGCTGGGCTCCTGGGCTCTATTACATGATCGAGATTTGGTGGAACAAGATGGTTTTTCCCAGCGAGAAAAACATGCCGACGCGTCGCCCCATTTTTATAAAAGACTGCTGGCTTATCACTGGTTTTGGTGCTTTGTGGCTCGCCACCATGACTTGGGCTGCAATCTTTACCGAGCAATCCATTCCTCTAGTTCTGTTGATGGGCGTTGTCGTGCCTTTCTTCTTCTGGGTCACCATGATTGGCTTTGTGGTCTATGTCCACCACACCCATGTCGACGTGTCATGGCATGAAGAGCGTGGCGCGTGGTCTAAGGCACAGCCCTTTGTGTCAACCACCGTGCACCTGACTTTTCCATTTCAAATTGGCGCCTTGATGCACCACATCATGGAGCACACTGCCCACCATTTAGATATGAGCATTCCGCTCTACAAGCTCAAACAAGCACAAAGCAAGTTAGAAGAACTGCTACCCGAGCGCATCATCGTGCAGCCGTTTTCATGGCGCTGGTATTTCCAAACAGCACGCGACTGCAAGCTGTATGACTTCAAACTAAATAGTTGGACTGATTACCAAGGGCATGCTACTAGCCCACGTGCTATACAGGTAGCCTAGTCAATACTGGCTGGCAACCTAAACTTTCAGATTCTCAATAAGTATCTTTTCATTAGGTCCATTTTCCGTGTGCGAGTGCACAGGACTGAATGATGGAGATTAAAAAATGAAAACCCATGACCAACTTATTAAAGCAATGATGAAGCGGCCTGGCGTCAAAGCAGAGGTTGATCGCATTGAACGTGAAGAAGCTGTTTTGCTGGACACCTTACTAAAAGCAAGGCACGCCGCCGGACTCACGCAAGCTGAAGTTGCTGAACGTATGGGAACTCTCGCTCCTGCTGTTGCTAGGCTAGAACGCTCCTTAGCAACTGGGCGGCATTCACCCTCTATTGCTACCGTCCGTAAATACGTTAAAGCTTGTGGGAAGAAACTTGTTTTGCAAGTTGCGTGATTCTCTTTTATATAACTAGAAGAGCTGGTGTAGAGCTCTACCATGCCAAATTAACCAACCGCCCGCTTAGCCAAAATCTCAAAAGCAGGCAGAGTTTTGCCTTCAAGCACCTCTAAAAACGCACCGCCACCGGTAGAGATATAGCCCACTTGCTTCTCAATGCCATATTTGGCAATCGCAGCCAAGGTGTCGCCGCCTCCAGCAATACTGAAAGCGCTGGATTCGGCAATGGCTTGCGCGATAACACGGGTGCCGTTTTCAAACGCAGGAAATTCAAATACGCCCACGGGGCCATTCCAAACAATGGTGCCAGCCGCTTTGAGTTGAGCGGCTAACTTGGCTGCTGTCTCGGGGCCGATATCCAAAATCAAATCGTCATCTGCAACTTCGGTGGCCTTTTTAACCGTCGCTTCAGCATCCGCTGCAAATGTTTTGGCACACACCACATCGGTAGGAATGGGCACTTCCGCACCGCGTGCTTTCATAGCGGTCATCACGGCTTTGGCTTCCATCAACAAATCAGGTTCAGCCAAACTTTTGCCGATCTTCAAGCCTGCCGCCAGCATGAAGGTGTTGGCAATACCGCCGCCGACGATCAATTGGTCTACTTTGTCGGCCAGTGTTTTAAGAATAGTGAGTTTGGTACTCACTTTGCTGCCCGCAACGATGGCGGCTAATGGACGCTTGGGATGCGCCAATGCTTTTTGAATCGCATCGATCTCAGCAGACAACAAAGGCCCTGCGCATGAAATTGGCGCAAACTGCGCAATGCCGTAGGTCGTGCCTTCAGCGCGGTGGGCTGTGCCAAAAGCGTCGTTGACAAAAATATCGCACAGCGCCGCCAATTTGTGTGCGAGCTCGGGGGTGTTTTTCTTTTCACCCTTGTTGACGCGGCAGTTCTCCAGCATCACCAACTGGCCTGGCGCAACATGCATGGGTGCGCTGTTGTCGGTGTTGATCCAGTTTGCTAGCAAAGGCACTTCGCGTCCAAGTAGTTCACCTAAACGCTTGGCCACTGGCGCAAGTGAGTCTTCCGGTTTGAAATCGCCTTCGGTGGGGCGCCCCAAATGGCTGGTCACCATCACTGCCGCACCTGCATCGAGCGCCATCTGAATACAAGGCACAGAAGCACGAATGCGGGTGTCTTCGGTGATCGCGCCGGTTTTATCTTGCGGAACGTTCAAGTCAGCACGTATGAATACACGTTTGCCACGTGCTTGGCCACTGGCACACACCTCGGAGAAGCGAATCACGTGCATAAATTGGTGCAGTTTTGAGAGAGTTTTTTTTATTTTTTGGGCACTAGCGTAATGCCGTTGATACGCTCTTGTGCCTCGACCATGGAGGAGACATATTTTTTGCCAAATCCTAATGCACTGGCCATGCTAAGAGACTGGTGGACTGCTTCACCCACCAGAGTTGGAACCGCCATGCCTTCAGCCAAATGGGTGTAGTAGCGAATATCTTTTCTTGCATTGTCAAGTTCGAACTTCAGGCCTTCCATATCGCCATCAAGCGTCTTTGCCATGGCCTGGAACAAGCCCGAGTTCACAGGACCGGCGCTGACCAATGCAACGAGTTGTTTAGGGTCAATGCCAGCGCGCTTGCCCACGGCAAATGCTTCGGCAGTGGCCGCCACAATCGCTTGGCCGATGAAATTATTGAGCAGCTTGATGGCGTGCCCTGCGCCGGGTTCACCCACATGGAAAACGTTTTCTGCGCAGCATTTGAGAACCGGCTCGACCTGGACGAACGCTGCTTGGGTAGCGCCGACCATGATGTTCAAACGACCGGCTTCTGCTTCAACTGGCGAGCGTGCCAGCGGTGCGTCGACAAACACCACGCCTTTGCTGTGCGCGAGTTCGCGCAAATGGGTAGTGGAGTGGGGTTCGCTGGTTGAGCAATCCACAATGATCAAACCTGCTTTGGGCTTGCTCAACAAGCCGTCTGGTCCAGCGACCACCGCCTCGACTTGCGGTGAGCCTGTCACACAAACCAACACAACGTCGCAACTTGCGCCCAAAGCAGCAGGGTTGTCCGCCAAGGTAGCGCCAGCGTCTAACAAATCTTTCACGCGGTCACGTTGTTTGTGCACAGTGATAGCTAATTTTTGGCCTTTGGCAAGCAAATTTTTGGCCATTCCATGGCCCATAAGACCTGATGCACCGATGTATCCAACTGTCATTTAAATATCTCCTGAATTAACCGCGACCTACAAATGGCATCTTGGTTGCCATCACTGTAGTGAACAAAATATTGGCCGACAGCGGCAAACGCGCCATCGTCATAAAGGTCTCCACCACCGCAGACATATCCATCCGCGCTTCGGGTTTGATGGTGCCGTCGGCTTGGTGCACGCCTTTGACCATGCGCTCGGTCATGTCGCTGGCCACATTGCCAATATCGATTTGACCTACAGCGATATCAAATGGTCGCCCATCTAGATTTGCAGCGCGGGTCAAACCGCTGATGGCGTGTTTGGTTGCGGTGTAAGCGATAGAGCCAGGACGCGGCGCGTGGGCCGAGATAGATCCGTTGTTGATGATGCGTCCGCCTTGCGGGGTCTGCGTTTGCATTTGCTTAAACGCGTGGGACAAACAATAAAACTGGCCGTGTAAGTTCACATCCACCGCTTGGCGCCAAGTCTCGCCAGACATATCCCCGGGTAAGGTGTAAGGAATAGATACTCCCGCATTGTTGAACAATAAATCGACACGGCCAAATTTGGCGACGACTGCTGCAAACATTTTGCTGACGTCTTCTTCTTTAGACACATCGGTCGGCACCGCGAAGGCATTGGCTTTGTTCTCGCCTGCGGCTTCTACCGTGGCTTGCAAAGCGTCTGCGCGGCGTCCGATCAAGGCGACTTTCCAGCCGTCTTTCAAAAGACCAAGCGCGCAGGCTTTGCCAATACCCGAGCTCGCGCCCGTCACGATTGCTATCTTTGTCATCTCAAATCCTCTTTGTATAAATAGTGTTTTTTAATGGTTGTCTTTAGGTACAGCGGCGCCGCGCATGCCGCGTAAGAAGTCTAGGTCTGCGCCTTCATCGGCTTGCAGCACGTGGTCGATGTAGAGCTTCCAGTAGCCGCTGTCCATGGCCGGCGCTGGCGCCTTCCATGCTGCGCGTCGCTTGGCCAACTCTGCGTCATCGATATGCAAATGCAAACTGCGCTTGGGCACATCCAAGGTGATCATGTCGCCGTTTTGCACCAGGGCCAAGGTGCCGCCTGCAGCAGCTTCTGGCGCGGTGTGCAACACCACCGTGCCGTAGGCCGTACCGCTCATACGCGCATCGCTGATGCGCACCATATCGGTAATGCCTTTGCGCAAGACTTTTGGGGGCAACGGCATATTGCCCACTTCGGCCATGCCGGGATAGCCTTTGGGGCCGCAGTTTTTGAGCACCAAGATGCAGTTTTCGTCGACGTCCAGGTTTTCGTCGTCGATGCGGGCGTGGAAGTCATCGCTGCTCTCAAACACCACGGCGCGTCCGGTGTGTGTCATTAAGGCGGGCGTTGCAGCGCTCGGTTTGATCACAGCACCGCGCGGCGCCAAATTGCCGCGCAAGATGGCGATACCCGCTTTTTCTTTGAAGGGCTTGGCAAATGGCTTGATAACTTCTGTGTTGTAGTTCTGCGCATCCGCCACGTTTTGTCCGACGGTTTTGCCGTTCGCTGTGACCACCTCGGTATGCAAGAGGTGAGAGATTTCTTTCATCACCGCGGGCAATCCGCCTGCATAACAGAAATCTTCCATCAAGTACTGTCCCGAAGGCTGGAGATTGACCAAACAAGGCAATTCACTGGCCAAGCGGTCGAAGTCGTCGATGCTCAAAGGCACGCCCAAGCGGCCTGCAATCGCCACCAAGTGGATGACGGCGTTGGTACTGCCACCAATCGCGGCCAAAGTGCGGATCGCATTCTCGAAGGCTTCGCGCGTCAGGATTTGCGAGAGCTTCACGTCGTCGTGCACCATTTGCACAATGCGTCGGCCCGCCTCACGCGCCAGCACATTGCGTCGACCGTCTACCGCTGGGTACGCCGCATTTCCAGGCAAGCCCACACCCAAGGCTTCGACCATGCTGGCCATGGTGCTCGCCGTGCCCATCGTCATGCAGTGGCCGTGGCTACGGTGCATGCAGCTCTCGGCCTCGAAGAAGTCTTGTAATTTCAAAGTGCCAGCGCGCACTTGTTCGCTCATGCTCCACACGCCGGTACCCGAGCCCAATTCTTGGCCACGCCATTTGCCGTTGAGCATGGGTCCGCCGCTCACACCGATGGTGGGTAAGTTGGCACTGGACGCGCCCATCAATAGAGAGGGCGTGGTTTTATCGCAACCCATCAACAGGACAACGCCGTCGATCGGATTGCCGCGGATGCTTTCTTCCACATCCATCGAGGCCAGGTTGCGGTACAACATGGCGGTGGGGCGCAACAAAGTTTCGCCGAGCGACATAACGGGAAATTCGAGAGGGAAACCGCCCGCTTCATACACACCAATCTTGACCTGCTCGGCCAAGGTGCGGAAATGGGAGTTGCAGGGGGTAAGTTCGCTGAAGGTGTTGCAAATACCGATGACGGGGCGACCGTCAAACTGGTCGTGCGGCACACCTTTGCCTTTGACCCAACTGCGGTAGGCAAAACCGTCTCGGTCTTGTCGGCCAAACCATTGCTGGCTACGTAAATCTTGGGGGCGTTTTTTGGGTTTATCCGTCATGTTGTCTCGCTATTACTGGTTTCCCCGAATCTTGAATGGGGGCGAGGGGGCATATTATGGTATGACAATTGATTCTTTACCCCGTGAAAGCCCTAGGAGCCTACTTTGCCAGCCATCGACATCTTGTCCGTCACCAAACTCTCGCCCTTGCTCGAACCCCAGTTGCATGCCGCTTTCAAAATGCATGACCGCTTGTACGAGACAGATCCTGCTGCTTTTGCCAAGATAGCACCACAAATTCGTGGCATCGCAGCCAGTGGTGAATCCAAAGTGCCTGCTTCGCTGATTGCGCAGTTGCCCGCGCTAGAAATCATCTCGGTCTTTGGCGTTGGTTATGACGGCGTCGACGTGGCCGCGGCCAAAGAGCACAACGTTATGGTCACGCATACCCCCCAGGTGCTCAACGACGACGTTGCTGATCTGGCAATCGGACTCATGCTCAGCGCTGCGCGCCAACTCCCAGCCGCTGACCGATATGTCCGAGAGGGCAAATGGCCTAGCGGCCCCATGCCCTTGGCGCGCAAAGTCTCTGGTGCTCGCTTGGGTATTGTGGGAATTGGCCGGATCGGTCAAGCCATCGCTCAGCGGGCTTTAGCTTTCAACATGTCGATTGCTTACACCGCACGCAAAGCGCGTGCAGAACTACCTTATGCCTTCTATTCCACGCCTAAAGAATTGGCTGCACACAGCGACTACTTAGTAGTGATAACGCCAGGCGGTGCTGGCACGCGCAAACTTATTGACGCGGATGTGCTCAAAGCCCTAGGCCCTGAAGGCATATTGGTCAATGTAGCTCGTGGCTCAGTAGTGGACGAACAAGCTTTGATACATGCTCTGGAAAACGGTGTGATCGCAGGCGCTGGCTTGGATGTATTCGAAAATGAACCAAACGTGCCGCAAGCACTTCGCGCAATTTCCCACGCTGTATTGGTTCCGCATATTGGAAGTGCGACACGTCAAACTCGGCAAGCTATGGCAGATTTGGCGTTTAACAATCTCAAAGCGCACTTTGACGGCAAATCCGTGCACACACCAGTGCCTGAGTGCGGGTAACTCCCCATCGGTTTGATGTTCAATCATCATACGATCGCGGCAAGGTGGTTTGTGCCTTGGTTTTTTGATAATTTAGGAGGTCTCAATGAAGTTAAGTAAATGGCTCTCAGGTGCTATGGTTGCCGCGGGATTGGTCAGCGCAGCCGGGCCCGCCTTGGCGCAAGAAAAACTCACCGTTTGGTGGGTAAAGGGTTTTTATAAGGCGGAAGACGATGCACTGTTTGCCGCGATTAAAAAGTTTGAAGAAAAGAATAAAAAAATCAAGATCGATTTGTCGCTCTATCCTATTCAGGACATGATTCCCAAAACCGTTGCTGCGCTGGATTCAGGTAATCCTCCGGATCTTGCCTATGCCGATACTTACGATTTCCAAGTAACAGCCAAATGGGCCTATGACGGAAAACTAGAAGACGTTACAAGCGTGATCGATAAAGTGCGCAGCAATTTTGAGCCTGCCGCATTGTCAACCACCTTCTTGTATAACAACCAAGCTAAAAACCGCGCTTACTACGCCTACCCCATCAAGCAGCAAACCATGCACATCCAGTACTGGAAAGACATGTTGGCTGACTCTGGCTACAAAGAGTCAGACATTCCCAAGGACTGGAACAGTTACTGGGACTTCTGGTGCTCGAAGGTGCAAGCTGGTTATCGCCAAAAAACTGGTAAGCGCGGATTTGGTACAGGCTTTCCCATGGGCGTTGATTCCACCGACTCGTTCTTTTCTTTCTTGACTTTCATGGATGCCTACAACGTCAAGTTGGTGAACGACTCAGGTAAGTTGTTGGTCGACGATCCTTCGGTTCGGGCTGGATTGATCAGCGCGATGAATGACTACACCTCGGTTTATGCCAAGGGCTGTACACCACCATCGTCTACTAGCTGGAAAGACCCAGACAACAATGTTGCGTTCCATAACAAGACGATCGTGATGACACACAATGCAACGATTTCTATCGCGGCCAAATGGTTAGACGATATGAACAACCAAGCATTAACGCAAGAGCAACGCGATTTGGGCAAGAAAAACTACTATGACTTGATCGCAACTGCTGGGTTCCCACTCAAGCCCGATGGCACCAAGATGATCTACCGCTCGGCTGTAAAAACCGGCGTTATCTTCAAAGACGCCAAGCGCAAAGATCTGGCCAAGCAATTTTTGGCATTCATGCTGGAAGAACAAAATCTGACCCCCTATGTAGAAGGTTCTCTAGGACGCTGGTTCCCCGTTACCAAGGCTGCGCAACAGCGTCCATTTTGGAAAGCTGACCCTGCCCGCTTGGCTGTTTATAACCAGTTCATGAGTGGCACTACCCCGTTTGAGATCACCAAGAACTTCAAGTTCACAGTCCTCAATAACGAGAATGTGTGGGCCAAAGCGATGAACCGTATCTTGAACGAGAAAGTTCCTACCGAGAGAGCAGTCGATGAAATGATTGCCCGCATCAAAGAAGTCGCTGGCAACTAAGCCACTCCTCACACCGATGCGAAAAGGCTAGCGCCCCGCATCGGTGTTTTTTTTGAATCCATGATTGCATGAACTCCAAATCCCTGAGCCTTCCAAATTCGCCTGCAGCAGGTCTAGATGCCTGGCAATGGTGGGGTCGCGCCATGGTGGTGCCGTATTTGTTGATTTTTTTGATTTTTGTGCTCTATCCGGTTGGATACGGGTTGTGGTTAGCGCGCCATCCGCAAAGTTATATCGACTTGTCGAACGATCCGATTTTTTTTCGTAGCGCCGTCAATACCCTGGTATTTTTAGTAGTTGCTATCAACTTAAAAATGGTTATCGCTCTTGGTTTGTCTGGCTTTTTTGTCAACAACCGGTGGTGGGTGAAATGGGTGGCTGCACTTTTTATATTGCCTTGGGCTGTGCCCTCGATCCCCACTATTTTGTCGGTGCGCTTTATGCTCAACCCCGAGTGGGGCATTATTAACAGCGCGATATTTCGATGGACTGGCTTAGACGGTCCTAATTGGTTAAATGACCCCACGCTGGCCTTGAGTCTTTCCATGCTGATGCATATATGGAAGTCTCTGCCTTTTTGGACTCTGATTTTGGTTGCAGGTCGCTTGGCTATACCTGCTGAACAATATGAAGCGGCCTCTGTTGACGGCGCCACAAGGTGGCAAAAGTTCACGTTTATAACTTGGCCTTCCATGCGTTCGCTCTACCTCACTTCAACCATCTTGTCGATGATTTGGACACTTGGTGATTTCAACAGTGTGTATTTATTGACGGGTGGCGGGCCTGCCGATATGACCCATGTTCTTGCGACTTTAGGTATTCGTTATTTGCGCTTGGACCAGGTTGATTTAGCCATGTCTTCTATTGTTGTGGCCCTGCCCTTTGTATTGCCTTTGGTGTACTTCATGATGAAAAGGCTCTCTAAATGAGTGTGAGTTGGAAAAAAATTTCCTCGGAAGCCAAACTTTTGTTGATCGGGTTGCCGGTTTTGATCTGGACTTTATTTCCCATCTACCACATGGTGTTGTTTGCGATTTCTCCGCGCGACACCGCTACATCGGGGCTTTTGTGGCCAGACAAACCAACGCTTCAAAATTTTGAAATTGTTTTCAAACGCGATCACTTTTATCTGGACCATTTCTGGCAACAACTAGGTAACTCGTTTTTGATCGCCATCACTGTTGGCGCATTGACCTTGTTTATCGCCACCTGCGCCGCTTTTGCTATCAGCCGCCTCAAGGTGCGGGGAGGGCGCGCAGTGATGAATCTGGCCTTGTTCACCTATTTCATACCAGCCGCCTTCTTGGCTGTACCCATGTACAAAACCATGGGGGTTTATGGCTTGTTAAATAACCAATGGGCTTTGATATTGGCCATGGTCACTATTGCCTCGCCGTATTGCATTTGGGTTCTCAAACAAGCCAGTGACAAACTGCCCTATGAACTCGACGAAGCAGCCCGTATGGATGGCGCCACGCCTTTGCAATTATTTTGGATGGTTTATTTGCCCCTGATGGTGCCCTCGCTTGTAGCTGTTGGTACTTATGCGCTACTTTTGGCCTGGAACGAATACCTTTACGCATTTTTGCTGTTGTCCAAAGATGAGGATGTCACACTTGCAGTTGCGTTAGGAAATTTTTTATCTGCAGACGATTCACCTTGGGAATTACTCATGACCACTGGCTTGATTTATGCCCTTCCTCCCGCGGCAATTTATTACGTATTTAAGCGCTATATGGTGTCTGGATTGACAGCTGGCGCAGTGAAAAGCTAAGGAAAACACATGGCTTCGGTTTCATTTCATAACATCCAAAAAAACTTCGGTTCCGTCAAAGTCATCCACGGTATTTCGTTTGACATACAAGACGGTGAGTTTGTTGTTTTAGTAGGGCCATCGGGTTGCGGTAAATCCACTTTGCTGCGCATGCTAGCCGGACTTGAAGATATCACTGGCGGTGAAATTCAAATCGATGGCCGCGTCATCAACGAGCTCGAATCTAAAGACCGTGACATCGCGATGGTGTTTCAAAGCTATGCGCTGTATCCACACATGACGGTACGCGAAAACATGGCTTTTTCTCTACGTTTACGTAAGGCGGATGCGCACACTACGCAAGAACGCGTTACCCATGCCGCGCGTATCTTGAATCTTGATGCCTTACTCGATCGTTTTCCACGCGAGTTATCCGGCGGGCAACGCCAACGCGTTGCCATGGGCCGCGCTATTGTGCGAGACCCCAAGGTGTTTTTATTTGACGAGCCACTCTCCAATCTCGATGCCAAATTACGCGTGGCCATGCGCGCTGAAATCAAAGCCTTGCATCAACGTCTCAAGACCACCACGGTATACGTCACACATGACCAAATTGAAGCCATGACTATGGCTGACCGAATTGTGGTGATGCATGACGGGATCGTCGAGCAAATCGGCACACCTTTGGAATTGTTTGACCGTCCCGGTAATTTATTTGTAGCCCAATTCATTGGCTCCCCCGCTATGAATGTGTTCAAGGGCACCGTGCAGGGGCAGGCTGTCCAGGCTTTAGATAACTATTGGCCAATACCCAGCAATATTTCCACTACAGCCGAAGGTCAGCAGGTCTACTTTGGAATCCGTCCCAGTGATTTATCTTTGGCTAGCAGCGGTATAGCTGCCAAGGTGGTTGTGGTTGAGCCCACAGGCGCTGAGACAGAGTTGCTTTTACAAATTGGCGAGCAATCCCTCACCTTGGTCATGCATGGGCGCACCCATGTCAATCCAGACGACACCGTTTACTTGCAATTTGATGCAAGCAAAGCCCATGTCTTTGACGTCAACAGCGAGCAACGCCTTTGATCATGCCAGCACCTCGCCTGATTATTATGGGAGTGAGTGGTTGTGGCAAAAGCACCGTGGGTGAACGCTTAGGCGCGCTCACTGGACTTCCATTTATTGAGGGGGATACTTTGCATCCGTTGCGAAATGTAGCGTTGATGGCGGCGGGTACACCATTAACCGATGAAGACCGTGCTGGATGGCTGGACGATATAGCTTCACGCTTTGGTGCGCTCGAACCAGGTGCTGGCCTGATCATTTCTTGCTCAGCTCTTAAACGAAAATACCGTGATCGTTTACGTCTTGCCTGTCCAGACCTCAAGTTCATCCACTTGCATGGTGACAGAGCTTTATTGGAAGAGAGATTGCAATACCGCACCGGACATTACATGCCGCCCTCCTTGTTGACTAGCCAATTACAAACATTAGAGCCACCAAGCCCTGATGAAGCAGCTATTACCTTGGACATAGCTCTCTCTGCCGATCAATTACTAGCCCAAATTCAACTGCAATTGCCATTACAAATTGCTTAACCCTTGAGTGCTCATCAAGCTACACAATCCATCCAATTCACAGGAAGCCCTTCATGAAAGCCATTGTTTGCCACGCACCAGAAGATTTGCGCCTAGACAACTTTGAAACAGATGCGCTGGGTGCGCACCAACTCCAAGTCGACGTGGCCTATGGCGGCATTTGCGGATCTGATTTGCACTACTACCAGCATGGTGGCTTTGGAACGGTACGCATCAAAGAGCCGATGGTGTTGGGCCATGAAGTCTCTGGCATCGTGCGTGTTGTTGGCAGTGCGGTGCAAAGCTTCCAAGCGGGACAACGCATTGCGATTTCACCGTCACGCCCTTGTGGCCAATGCCAATACTGCCAGAAAGGCCAGCACAACCATTGCTTGGATATGCGCTTTTTTGGAAGTGCGATGCGCTTTCCGCATGTGCAAGGCGCATTTCGTCAAACCTTGGTGATTGATGCATCTCAAGCGCATCGACTCAACGATTCCTTGAGTTTGTCTCTTGCCGCATTAGCCGAGCCTTTGTCTGTCGGTCTACACGCCATTCAGCGTGCCGGCAGCGTGTTCGGTAAACAAGTGTTGGTAACAGGTTGCGGTCCGATTGGCACTTTGTTGATTGGCGCTTTGCGCCGCGCGGGTGCTGCGCGCATTGTGGCTATCGACATTGCAGACAAACCGCTTGAATGTGCACGCGCCATGGGCGCTGATGAAACCATCAATATTGCTAAGCACCCCGAAGCGCTCGCGCCTTTTGCTGTGAACAAGGGTGTATTCGATGTGATGTTCGAAGCCTCCGGCAACGACCGCGCACTGCGCAGCGGGCTCGATGTTGTCGCACCGCGCGGTGTGATCGTGTCGATTGGCTTAGGGGGTGACTCCACACTGCCACTCAATCAATTGGTAGGCAAAGAGTTGGAATTGCGCGGCACTTTCCGCTTCCACGAAGAATTCGCAGTGGCCGTTCGTTTCCTCAATGAAGGCTTGATTGATGGTCGCCCCGTGATTTCACATGTGATGGATTTTGACGATGCGATCCATGCTTTTGAGTTGGCTAGCGACAAGAGCCAAGCTATGAAAGTTCAGATTAACTTTGGTGCAGAGGCACTCGCATGACCACATTTCAAAAAACCATTCTGTTTACCGACACCGACGGTCGCGCGCGTTTTAAAGAAGAAACGGTGCCCTTGACAGAAGGCACACCGCAGTCGCGTTTGTCTGCCTTGATGCCGAGTGGCGGTTATCAAATACGCCACAGCCCTGTGGGCTTTAGAAGCCAGTTCCATTGCAGCCCGCACGGACAATGGGTGTTCATTTTGAGTGGACATATGGAAATTGGTTTGCAAGATGGCAGCTCCCGCGTCTTCAGTGCAGGTGAGCACTTTTATTCCGTCGATACGCTACCTGTAGGCGCCACATTTGACGATAAGGTGCATGGCCATTGGAGTCGCCAGCTCGGAGCCGCGCCTTTGGTCACCTTGTTTGTCCGGGGCTGATTGCGTCATTTGTCATGGCTATTAAAAACATGCTCGGACACACACTCGATGTATTGGGTGAATCCATCGTGTCTGGTTATTACCTTCCTGAGAGCGTAGTTCCACCTGAGACTGTTTTATGTAAAGAGTTTGGCGTCAGTCGCACCGTTATTCGTGAGGCCGTTAAATCGCTTGTTGCAAAAGGTTTACTCAGCACAGGGCCCAAAGTAGGCACCCGTGTGATGCCAGAAGATCAGTGGAATTGGTTTGACCCCGATGTAGTCGCGTGGAAGTCAAAAATGGGATTGACCCACGAATTTTTACGCGATCTGCAAGATTTGCGACGCGTCATCGAACCTGCCGCGGTTCGACTCGCTGCCGAGCGCGCAACAGAGCAAGATATCAAAGATTTAGAAGCCGCTTATGCCGGAATGAAGCATGCGATTGAATTTGGCGGTGACTACATCTCCCATGACTTGTTGTTCCACCAAGGGCTTCTGCGTGCCTGCCATAACCGCATGGTTGCGCAAATGAGCAAGGCAATCGGTGCACTGCTGCGCACTAGTTTTGAGATTACCACCACGCGTCCAAATGGCACTGCACTCTCACTACCGCTTCATAGAGCCGTACTAGACGCAGTCATTGCCCGTTCACCTGATGCGGCGGAGAAAGCAGTTTTGGTATTGATGGAGAGCGTGCGCGAAGATATCGAAGCTGTTTTAGATTCAACGACCCAATTGCCCTGCGTTTCGCAACCTGCAATATCTTTGCGCGCACCCAATGCCCAACGTGCGCACCCCCCTCGTCTTTAAGGAGTTTTTACTATGCGTTTGTTGATTACCGGTGGCGCCGGTTTTATAGGTTCCCGTCTTGCCCGTACTTTGCTTGCCAAGGGTGAATTGAATGGCCAAGAAATTACACACATCATCTTGGCAGACCAATTTCCTGCTCCTGCTGATCTCGCTGCAGATGCGCGCGTCAGTGTAAAAACAGGGCCTTTGTTGACACATTGCAAAGAATTAGAAAGTGAAGCAGTCGATGGCGTCTTTCACCTCGCCTCTGCTGTATCGGGTGAATGCGAAGACGACTTTGAATTGGGTTTGCGCTCTAACCTAGACAGCACACGCGCACTTTTAGATGCTTTGCGCAAGCGCACAGAAGGCGGTGCTAAACCAACACGTTTGGTCTTTTCAAGTTCGGTGGCTGTGTTTGGTCCTGATGATGCTTACCCCATGCCCAACATCGTTGCAGATGACACCTTGCCTACGCCACAAACCTCCTACGGTATCCAAAAGCATATTTGCGAGCATTTGATAGCCGACTACACACGCAAAGGCTATATAGACGGTCGTAGTGCACGCCTGATGACAGTAACGGTTCGCCCAGGTAAACCTAATGGTGCAGCGTCGTCATTTTTCAGTGGCATCATTCGCGAGCCCCTAGCTGGCATCCCTTCGGTGTGCCCCGTATCGCCTGATGTCTTGCACCCCATGGCCTCTCCCCGCTCGACTGTTGACAGTTTGATCAAAGTATTTGAATGCACCCGCCAAGCTTATGGTGGCCGTACTGCCTTGAATTTGCCTGGCCTGGATGTCACGGTTGAGGAAATGCTCAACGCCTTAGAACGTGTTGCAGGGCCCAAGGTGCGTGCGCTAGTGACTTTTGAACGTGACGAGCGTATTGCTGGAATTGTTGCGCGCTGGGCCAAAGGCTCTAGTTCTAAACGCGCCAACAGCTTAGGCTTGTTTCCTGAAAAATCTTTTGATGACATCATCCGTCAGTACATCGCCGACTGCCAAGCCGGCCCAGATGCAGCAACTACTTTGAAAGGCATGCAATGAATAATCTCGATTTAAAAGGCCGCGTAGCCGTTATCACCGGTGGCGCTCAAGGCATTGGCTACGCCACCAGCGAACGCATGTTGCGCTCTGGCGCTAGTGTGGTCATGTGGGATATCGATGCGGACAAATTGGAAGATGCCAAAGCGTCTTTGAGCAAACTCGGAAAGGTCAGCGCTTACGTGGTCGAACTTACTTCGGATACGGCAGTAGGCGCTACCACCGCACAAACCATCCAAGACAGCGGACACATCGACATCTTGGTGAACAACGCTGGCATCACCGGCGGCAACGGCACCACATGGGATTTAGACCCGGAAGTATGGAAGCGTGTCATCGATGTGAATTTGATGGCGCCTTACTACACCTGTCGCCACGTTACACCGCATATGGTCTCACGCGGATGGGGACGCATTGTGAATATCGCCTCGGTCGCTGGCAAAGAAGGCAACCCCAACGCCAGCCACTACAGCGCATCCAAAGCAGGCGTGATTGCATTGACCAAATCACTCGCCAAAGAGGTTGCGACAAAAGGTGTATTGGTGAACGCGGTAGCACCCGCTGCCGCCAAGACAGCCATGTTTGCCACCATGGCGCAAACCCATATCGATTACATGCTCAGCAAAATTCCGATGGGGCGTTTTGTAGAGGTCGATGAAATCGCCGCGATGGTCAGTTGGCTGTCTAGTGAGGATTGCTCTTTTACTACAGGCTCGGTGTTTGATATTACAGGCGGGCGTTCGACGTATTAAGGGTTTAAAAACCTAGCCCTAAGTGCAAGGGTAAATACACCGCCATACCTCCGATGATGGTCAGCAGCACATCGCGTTTAGAAAAATAAATTGCTACGCCTGCCGCTGCTGCAAACAATCTTGCGTCTTGCCAAGTGGTGATGAGTGCGCCCTGGCTCATCACTATTTCTGGCACGACTACAGCAGATAAAGCGGCAATCGGTGCGTATTGCAAACCTCTTTGTGCCCAATGGGGGAGTTGCCAATCTTGGTTTGACAAAAAGAAAAAGCTACGCGCGACCACCGTCACCACGCTCAAGCCAATGATCACGCCGAGCATCCAGAGGTCCTCGTGGCTCATGCTGCATTTCCTTGAATATGCGGCTTGATACGCTCAAGACTCAAACACAAGATAACCGCAGCAGCAATGGCAACCACAATATTGAGTTTCAACGGCAAGGCATAGGCCATCACTGCCGCGATACCCGCAACTGCAGACGACACCATACGCATGCGCGTACTTGCTAGGGAACACTGAATTCCCAACAAACACAAAATGCCTGCAAACCCAAGGCCCCAGTTGGTCGGAATAAAGTTGGCCAAGGCAATTCCCAGCAAACTAGCGCCCATCCAACTGCCCCAGTTCAAGCAATCATTGCCTGCTAAATAAGCTTCTTGGGTTAATCGCTCTTCAGGTGTTTTACCAGGGTGGTGAAAGCGCTTGGTGAACAACACATAACTAATGTCGGCAGTAACGTAGCCGTGTAGCAATCGCTCCCATCGTGGCAAATGAATCAGATAGGGGCGCAAATGCAAACTAAAAACAACGAAGCGCAAATTCACACAAAAACCAGTCACCAAAATCACCCATGCAGGTGCGCCCGCCACGATCAGCGGTATAGCTGCCAACTGCGAACTCCCTGCGAATACCAATAAGGTCATAGCGATAGAGGCCCACAAGCCCATACCCGCTTTGACCATAGACACGCCCGTCATCAAACCCCATGCAGCAATACCCAAGGCTTGTGGTGCGAGTTCACGCATGCCTATTTTGAATTCAGGGTGCTTGTATATCTTGGGCGCCAAGAACATCATGGCGCAGTTACCTCAGACACCGATCCCACCTTGATATCAAAGCCTCTTAAAAACTCTGCCACAGGCAAACGCTTGCTACCAGCTTTTTGTAATTCGGTGATGCACAAAACACCTTCACCGCATGCGATACGAACACCGCTATCGTCAGCGCTCAAGATAGTTCCAGGGGCGTTCGTTGTAGGTTCGGTATCTGTATCTCCATTTGCAATAGCGTAAGCACTCCAAGCCTTGATGACTTCACCATTGGCGTGAAAGCTTGCCACGGGAAATGGATTGAATGCTCGTACACGTTGCGCGAGTTGCTTGGCGCTTAAGCGCCAATCCAACGCAGCTTCATGTTTTTCAATTTTGTGCGCGTAGGTGATGCCATCCACTGGTTGCGGTGTACGCACCAACTTATTGTGTTGGGTATCCGCAAGCGTTTGCACAATCAGCGCGCCGCCTATGTCAGCCAATTTGTCATGCAAGCTTGCAGTGGTGTCGTGCGGGGCAATTTCAATTTTCTGGGTTAGCAACATATCCCCCGTATCCAGCCCTGCATCCATTTGCATGATGACAACGCCAGTTTGGGTATCGCCTGCTTCTATGGCGCGGTGAATCGGTGCGGCGCCGCGCCATCGTGGTAACAAGGAGGCATGGATATTCAAACAACCCCAGCGCGGTGTATCCAATACCCACTGCGGCAATATCAAACCATAGGCAGCCACTACCATCACATCGGCTTGCGCTGCAATTAAAAACTTTTGCGCAGCCAATGCATCTTGAGGAAATTTTCCGTCTAGGCGCAAACTACGCGGTTGCTCTACTGCAATGGTGTGGTGCAAGGCTAATATTTTGACGGCTGATGCTTGCATCTTCATACCGCGCCCCGCAGGACGGTCGGGTTGCGTCAATACTCCACAAACGTTGTGCCCTGCTTGGATAATGTGTTGCAGCGCAACTGCAGCAAATTCGGGCGTACCAGCAAACAGAATACGCATGCAGTTTTTCTCGCTTTACTCGCCGTCGCGCAAAGCTTTAAGTAACTTGGTTTTGATGCGGCCGCGCTTTAATGGAGAGAGATATTCCACAAACACCTTGCCCATGAGGTGATCGAGTTCGTGTTGAATGCAAACAGCCAAAAGGCCTTGCGCTTGTATTTCCTGGTGCTTGCCGTCAGCGTCTTGGGCGGTCACTGTGATAGACGTAGCACGCTCTACTCCGTCATAAATACCTGGCACGGATAAACAGCCTTCTTCCCCTTTGCTACGTTCTGGGCTCATCCAGGTGATGGTTGGATTGATAAGCACCATTGGCTCATTTCGGTTTTCTGAAACATCCATCACCACTACGCGCTGGTGCACATTAACTTGCGTGGCAGCCAGGCCAATGCCATTAGCGTCATACATGGTCTCGAGCATGTCTGCGACGAGCGTGTGAATGCTTTCGTCAATCTTTTGAACTGGTTTTGCAACAGTTTGTAGTTGCGGATCTGGGTATCGAAGAATGTCTAACTTTGCCATGGGTAGATTGTCGTTACTTTAAATCTTTGTGACCAATACATAAGTCTACCCGCCTAGGAAGATTTCACAATCTCTGGCTTTGAATAGGGCAGCTATGCAGATGGATGAATTAGAGTTGCGCGCTTGGTTACGCTTATTACTGACACCGGGTATTGGAGGCGCATCTGCAAGGCGGTTGCTAAGTTACTTTGGTGGCGTTCAAGAGATTTTTTCAGCTTCTGAGTTTGATTTGCAACCGCTTGTTTCACGTGTTCAGGCCGAAGCCCTTTTGCATCCACCCCCACTACTTGAAGCGCAATTTATCAAAACACTGCAATGGCTATCCACTAAATCCTCCAACTTGACTGCACAGCGCGCTTTATGGCCAATAGGACATTCCAACTACCCGACATCTCTTTTGCATCTTGCAGACCCGCCGCTACTGCTTTTTGTGGAAGGTCAAATTCATCAGTCTCTCGGTCCTGCTGTTTCAGTGGTAGGTAGCCGTAACCCCACGCCCCAAGGTCGTCAAACCGCTATGCGATTTGGACGCGCATTGTCTGAAGTTGGCATATGCGTTGTCTCTGGTATGGCTTTAGGCATCGACGGCGCTTCACACCAAGGCGCTTTGCAATCCGTAACGTCGCATAGCGCTAGGCCTCTTCCAACTCCACCAGGCGTTGTTGACGCAGTGCACTTGCATTGGAAAACTGTCGGCGTGGTGGGTACTGGTCTAGATCAAGTCTATCCAAGACAACACCAGAACTTGGCGCACGATGTGATCGCCCATGGCTTGTTGATAAGTGAATATGCATTAGGCACGCCAGCCTTAGCCGCCCACTTTCCACAACGCAACCGTTTGATTGCTGCATTGGGTTTAGGAACCTTGGTTGTTGAGGCGGCTATGCGCTCCGGTTCTCTCATAACTGCCCGCATGGCGCTTGATTTGGGGCGCGAAGTGATGGCAATTCCAGGCTCTATCCATGCTATGCAATCACACGGATGCCATTGGTTGATTCGACAAGGTGCAAAACTAGTAGAGAACGTACACGATATTTTGGAAGAGTTACAAATTCAAACGACTTCTTATAAAAACAATAGCCCTGCGTCCTCTAGTACGCACTCCACTGCAACGCCACACCCTGTTTTAGACCATATGGGATTTGCACCCATTAGCTTAGATGCTCTTCAAGTTCAGTGCGCTTTAGAAATATCGCTGTTGCAATCAGAGCTATTGCGTTTAGAACTAGAAGGTTGTGTCGGACGTTTGCCTGGTGGCATGTTTCAAAGACTTATTCCATCCCCCTAAAAACAATGTATATTGGGGGTCATGTTTGAAGTACTCGTGTTTGTTTACGAAAACTATTGGCGCGGTGATGCATGTCCTCAGTTACATCTCTTGGGGCGCAAACTCAGCGCCGTCGGTTTTGAGATAGAAGACATCCAACAAGCCTTGCAATGGTTGGACGGCCTCAACATCGCTTCACAACAAACTGAACTTATTGATATCCGTCAATCGACACCACAACAACACAGCCAATCGCCTGAAAGCTTGCGTGTTTACTCCGTCGCAGAACAGCGTCATTTAGGCGCAGCGTGTTTAGGCTTCATTCAATTTCTTGAGTCAGCAGAGGTGCTCTCTCCCCATATGCGCGAGATAGTTCTAGACCGTGCCATGGCTGTAACCGCAAACCCGATTTGTTTAGACGACTTAAAAATTATTGTTTTAATGGTCTATTGGAGTGTGGGGCTCGAACCTGATGCGCTAGTTTTAGACGAGTTGTGCGATGACGACGACAGAGTGGCTCACTAATTTGCCACGAGCACACACTTAAACGACTGCGCCAGAGTTAGGGTCATCAGCGTCACCCTCTACCTTCACCACTTGACCCTTGATCAAGTCTTCGCGCTGAATTCCTAGCCACATCGCAATCGCTGCGGCCACAAACACAGACGAGTAGATTCCAAAGCAAATTCCGATGGTCAGCGCCAATGCAAAGTAATGTAGTGTTGCGCCACCAAAAAACAACATAGAAAGAACCATCAACTGCGTACAACCATGCGTAATGATGGTGCGGCTAATAGTGGAGGTAATAGCGTTGTCAATAATCTCTACTGTTTGCATTTTGCGAAAACGCCGAAAGTTCTCACGAATACGGTCAAAGATCACAACGGACTCATTCACAGAGTACCCCAGCACAGCCAAAACGGCGGCCAACACGGGTAGAGAAAACTCCCACTGAAAGAATGCAAAAAACCCCAAAATGATCACCACGTCATGCAAATTTGCAATGATGGCAGCGACAGCAAACTTCCATTCAAAACGAATGGCCAAGTAAATCATGATGCCCACCACCACAAAGGCTAACGCCTTGAGGCCATCGATTGCCAACTCATCACCCACTTGGGGGCCCACAAATTCTGTACGGCGTAATTGAATATTGGCGTCTGTCTCTTTCAATGCGGTGAGCACTTGCTCGCTTTGCTGGGCAGAGCTCTGACCTTTGGCTGCGGGCATGCGAATCATCACATCGCGTGCGGTACCAAAGTTTTGTACTTGCACATCATTCAAGCCTAGCTTGGCAATTTGTGCGCGCACTATATTGAGATCAGCCGCTTGCGAATAGCTGACTTCCATCAAAGTTCCGCCAGTGAACTCCACCGACAAATGCAATCCACGGCTGAATAGAAAAAAGACCGCCGCTACAAAAGTGATGAATGAAATAGCGTTGAGCGCAATCGCGTTCTTCATGAACGGGATGTCTTTGCGAATCTTAAAAAATTCCATGGCGCAAGTTTCTTTCAAATAGGGAATACAAATGGATAGCAACTAAGCACGCCACACCGTGCCAATCGACACGCTTTGTAATTTCTTTTGACGGCCATACCAAAGATTGACCAAACCACGCGAGAAGAACACCGCAGAGAACATGCTGGTCAAAATACCCAAACAATGCACCACCGCAAAACCACGCACGGGGCCAGAACCAAATGCAAGCAGCGCCAATCCAGCAATTAATGTGGTGACGTTGGAATCCAAAATCGTGGCCCAAGCGCGGTCATAACCTGCGTGAATCGCCGATTGGGGTGCGGCGCCGTTGCGCAACTCTTCTCGCACACGCTCGTTGATCAGCACATTGGCGTCAATCGCCATACCAAGCACCAAGGCCATCGCCGCCATACCAGGTAATGTCAAAGTGGCTTGCAACATAGAAAGCACTGCTACTAACAACAACAAATTCACCGCCAATGCCACGCTGGAGATCACGCCAAACAGCATGTAGTACACACACATAAATGCGGTAACGGCAACAAAGCCCCACGTCACGCTGTTAAAACCTTTGGCAATATTTTCTGCGCCAAGGCTTGGGCCAATTGTGCGCTCTTCGATGATTTCCATCGGCGCGGCCAAAGAACCTGCACGCAACAACAAGGCAGTGTCATTGGCTTCGACCGTTGTCATGCGGCCAGAAATTTGTACACGTCCGCCACCAATTTCAGAGCGAATCACCGGGGCCGTAACCACTTCGCCCCTGCCTTTTTCAAACAAGAGAATCGCCATGCGCTTGCCCACACTCTCACGCGTTACGTCTTTGAAAATACGTGCGCCTTTAGCGTCGAGCGTCAGGTGTACTGCCGCTTCTTGCGTTTGCGAATCAAACCCGGGCTGCGCGTCGGTTAGGTTCTCCCCCGTCAAAATGACTTGCTTCTTTACGATGACTGCTTGGCCGTTGCGCTCTAAGAAACGCTCGGTACCAAATGGCACAGCACCATTTCCGTTTTCTGCGCTACGAGCTTCGGCGCTGTCATCGACCATACGGATTTCAAGCGTTGCGGTTCGCCCCAAAATGTCTTTGGCCTTGGCCGTATCTTGCACACCAGGCAGTTGCACCACGATACGGTCTGTGCCTTGTTGTTGTATGACTGGTTCAGCAACGCCGAGTTCGTTGATCCGGTTGTGCAAGGTGGTGATGTTTTGTTTGATCGCTTGCTCTTGCACACGGCGCGAAGCCACAGGGTTGATCACTGCACTTAACTTGAACTCTGCACCATCAGGGGTTGATGCCATTTGCAAATCAGCAAATTGTTCTTGGATCGTGCGTTGCGCAGACTCCAAAGTGGGCATGTCGCGGAAACGCACCTCTATTTTTTGACCTTCACGGCTGATTCCACTGTGGCGTATATTTTTTTCACGCAAGGTGCTGCGGATATCTCCGGCCAAAGATTCCGCTTTTTTGTTCAATGCAGCTGCCATATCGACTTGCAACATAAAGTGCACGCCACCACGCAAATCCAAGCCCAAGTACATAGGCGCTGCATGCATGGCGGACAACCAAGCGGGGGAGCGGGCCAGTAAATTGAGCGCTACAACATAGGAAGGGTCGCTGGCGTCAGGCACCAATGCCTGTTGAATAGCGTCTTTGGCTTTGATTTGTGCGTCGGTACTGTCAAAGCGCACTTTCAAAGATCCACCGTCCAAGGCCAATATTTCAGGCGTCAAGCCTGCCGCTTTTAAAGTGGCCTCCACCTTCGATTGCACAGCCAAATCCACCTTAGCAGTAGCTTTAGCGGCAGAGATTTGCACTGCAGGAGATTCACCATAAAAATTTGGCAGCGTATAGAACGCGCCCAAAAACAAAGCGACACCAAGTACTACGTACTTCCAAATAGCGTATCGGTTCATTTTTTACTTGATGGTGCCCTTGGGCAATACTTGCACTACTGCATGGCGCTGCAAATGCACTTCGACACCTGCTGAGATCTCCAGAGTCAAGGTGCCTTCGTCAATGTTTGTCACCTTGCCGAGAAGGCCTCCAGCCGTAGCAATCTCATCGCCTTTGGCTAAGGCATCGATCATGGCCTTGTGTTCTTTTTGGCGCTTCATTTGTGGACGAATCATCACAAAGTAAAGCACAACAAACATCAAAATTAAAGGCAACATGCCAGTCAAAGATGACATCACATCACCACCTGCGCCAGCGGCGGGTGCAGTTTGGGCAAAAGCGGAAGTAATTAACACGTTGGTAGCTCCAAAAAATTAACGCCATAGAGTCGCAAAGAGCGTCTGTCAAGGCAACCCAGCATTGTATGCGGGGGGAAAAGTCAGCGTGGCATCGCGTTTATTAGGGGAAGTAACTGGTCTGCTATCAACATGCCTGCATAGTCTGAGATGTGGTCGCCATAGCTGTATAAAAACTTTCCTTCACGCGCAATCGTGCACATATCAGCGGGTATGTCACACAAAACAGGCAATGGGTCATAAACCAATAGCGCTGGATTGACATGTTTGAGCTTGCTTATAAATTGCTGAAAAGGCGCGGTTCCTTTCATGTGGTCACTGTATTTAAGCTTGCAATGCGGATTCTCCGCACGCCGAAGGACGGTGTTGAGCAAGTCAAATCGGGTTAATCCGCCCGTGATGCAACTATTGGGGTCTGGCAGAGTTGGGTTGTCGATAACAAAAACCACCCGCAACCCAAGGTTTTGCCAGTGCGTGATCTTGTGGTTATAAGTTTCAACCATTTGATCAATAACGTTGTGGTCTGGGTTTAGTTCAGCTATCAACCCTGTAACAGGGTCTAAAGGAAATAGTCCGCGCATTGCATTGGCCATCACAACGACTTTTAAGTTGGAATTGCTCTCCAATGCCTTAAATGCTGCGCGCCCCGCCTCGTTATCCGCCTTGAGAACATTAATCGGCCCTAGCATCAACCAACCGTGGTCTGTTGGTGATTTTCTAATAAGGCTATAGACCAATGCCTCTCCTTTGCTGTCGCCTATCAATGCATGATCAGGCGGACTAGTTTTTCCATCGTTAAAACACCACTTGAATAAATGCTTGTCTTCTAGGGGTAGCGTGCAGTTTGGCTCCAAAGTGCC
This sequence comes from Burkholderiales bacterium, assembly GCA_018969975.1. Taxonomy (GTDB): domain Bacteria; phylum Pseudomonadota; class Gammaproteobacteria; order Burkholderiales; family Burkholderiaceae_C; genus Limnohabitans. The sequence continues at coordinate 3,778 of JAGWXI010000029.1, read as the reverse complement.
CCTCTCCACCCCAACGACTAGGGTAGTTGGATCTGCATTGAGCATTCCATGGTGTCGGAACTTCAAGCCATCAAGTCGATTGACGGCATGCGACATCAACAATACCGCAAGCATCCACAAACTCAACCACAAGACAGCACGAGGGAATCGACCACTAAATCGAATGGGTTTTTCCACATAACGATACGTGGCCCAAGCCAATATAAAACTCAAACCAATCAGCGTAAGGCGCAACCACAATTCGGGCGTTTGTGAGGCCAATATTCGCGCAAATGACAACAAGGGCCAGTGCCATAGGTAAAGCGGATAGCTGATGAGTCCAATAGCCACTAGTGGCCGCGAGGCGAGCAACACGCGATTTGAATGACTTTTCATCCCGGCAAATAACACCAAAGCAGCGCCTAACGTAGGCGGCAGCGCCCAGTAGCCAGGAAACGCCATATTTTTATGTAAGAAACAAGCGCTGGTCAAAATAAGTAACACCCCCACCCATCCAGCGACATTTCGCCATGAAGTTGTTACTGCAGATTGGTGATTTAAGCCAAAGGCCAAAGATGCGCCAAGCAGCAACTCCCAACTTCTACTCAACGGAGAATAAAAGTCCTGTGCCAAATCCCCCTTAAAAACCAATGTGAGGCTATAGGCCAAGGAAGACAAACAAAGAACTGCTAAAGCTGGAAACAACCATCTAGGCAAGCGCTTGAAGAAAAGCAAAACCAATGGCCAGACAAAATAAAACTGCTCTTCAATCGCCAGCGACCAAAGGTGCAGCATGGGCTTGGTATCTGCTGCGTTATCAAAATACCCCGCCTCTCGCAACAACATGAAATTGGTAATGAAGATGGCACTGCTACCTGTGTGCTTGGTTAATTGCTTGTATTCCATGAAATTCAAGCAAATCCAACCCGCCACCAACCCAAAACCCAACACCAAAGAAAGTGCTGGAAAAATACGCCTAATTCGCCTAGCGTAAAAATGTCTGAGGCTAAAACGCTCTTCTTTTTGCTCTCGCAGAATCAGGCTGGTAATTAAAAATCCTGAGATAACAAAAAAAACATCCACGCCAATAAATCCGCCACCCAAGTATTCAGGGAAGGCATGAAAAATAACAACGCTTAGAACCGCGATGGCGCGTAAGCCATCTATGTCAGGTCGGTAATGGTTGTGGGTGTGCGCTTGTAATTCTGCGTTCATCAAAGACATCGCATAAGTCTACCAAGCAGGTTTTTAGACTTTGCGATTCCTTGACTATGCATCAAGAGCGCCACTTCTCCATCAAGCCATCCCATTTGCTTCGCACGGCCACCACATTGCGTGCTTTGACATGGCCAAAGCCTTTGACAGCGTCTGGCAAATTGGCAATTTCTAGCGCCAAGGCATGGTTGTCCGCATTGAGCTTAGCAAGCACCTCGTCGATGCTGGCCACATACTCCCCGATCAAAGCACGCTCCATCTCGCGTTCTTCGGTGTTGCCAAAGATGTCAAGAGGTGTTGCGCGTAACACTTTGAAATGTTTGAGCAGCTTGAAACCGGTGAGCATCAGAGGGCCAAACTTTTGTTTTTGTAACTCGCCCTTTTCATTGGTTTTGGAGATGATGGGCGGAGCCAAGTGGTAGTTGACGGTGTAGTCACCCTCAAACATATCGCCAATCTTTTGCAAGAAGGCCGTGTTGGTGTGCAAGCGCGCAACTTCGTACTCATCTTTGTAAGCCATCAGCTTAAAGAGGTTGCGTGCTACTGCTTCACTCAAACTCGTTTTGTGAAACGCCGCTTCTGCAACTTTCACGCGCGCGACAACATCGCTGTAACGCTTGGCGTATGACGCATTTTGGTAATCGGTGAGAAATGCAACACGCTTGGCAACCAAAGCGTCCACGCCCTGAGGTTTATGAAATTGGATGACCTGTGCAGGCGCGAGCAAGGCTTCAACCACATTCCAATGGTGGGCGCAATGGCGACCCCATTCAAATGCAGCAATGTTTTGCGCCACGGCGACATCGTTGAGTTCAATCGCGCGAACCAATGCTTCATGACCCAAAGGCACCCAACCCTTTTGCCAAGCAAAGCCCAGCAACATGGGGTTGATATAGATGGTGTCGCCCAAGACTTGGGTGGACACGCGGTTGGCATCAAACGCGCTCAAGCCCTCTAAGCCCACTGCATTGGCAATGTCTGCTGCGCATTGTTCTGCGGGGTTTTGCCAGTTAGCATTTTTCACAAACGCAGCAGTTGGGGTGCTGTAGGCGTTCAATGCCACATGGGTGCGTCCTTGCAACATGCGCTGCAAGGTTTCTTTGCCAGCACTCACGATCGGGTCGCAACCAATGATGAGGTCGGCCGCCGCCATGCTGACGCGCGTGGTGCGGATCGCCTCTTGGTCGTCGGCAATCAACACATGGCTCCAAGTCGCGCCGCCTTTTTGCGCCAATCCAGCTGAGTCTTGCGTGACGATGCCTTTGCCTTCGATGTGCGCAGCCATTCCCAATAGTTGTCCGATAGTGATCACGCCCGTGCCACCCACACCGGCCACCACCGTTCCCCAGGCATGTTGCGTCTTAGGCAATGTGGGTAAAGGTAATTCGATCTCTGGCAAAGCAATGCGTGAAACGCCTTTGGCTTTCTTCTTGAGCTGTCCGCCTTCCACCGTCACAAAGCTGGGGCAAAAGCCTTTCAAGCAACTGACATCTTTGTTGCAGGTGTTTTGGTTGATCGTGCGCTTGCGACCAAATTCTGTCTCTAGCGGCTCGACGCTCAAGCAATTGCTTTGCACACCACAGTCACCACAGCCTTCGCACACCAAATCGTTGATCAACACGCGCACTGCAGGATCGACCATGGTTCCACGCTTGCGGCGGCGGCGCTTTTCTGTCGCACAGGTTTGGTCATAAATGATGACGGTGCAACCTTTGACCTCACGCATTTCGCGCTGCACTTGATCGAGCAAAGTGCGGTGGTACACATTAACGTCGGCTACCAAATCGGCACCTTCGTATTTTTCTGGCTCATCGGTCACGATGGCAATGCGCTTAGCGCCTTCTGCGCGCATGCTTTGCGCAATTTGCAAGGTGGTGTGGCCCTCAGAGCGCTCACCAATAGGCTGTCCACCAGTCATCGCCACCGCATCGTTGTACAAAATTTTGTAGGTGATATTGACACCAGCTGCCACGCTTTGGCGCACCGCCAAGATGCCGCTGTGGAAGTAGGTGCCGTCGCCAATATTCGCAAAAATATGCTGGTCATTCACAAACGGTTGTTGGCCGACCCATGGCGTTCCTTCGCCACCCATCTGGGTAAACCCCGCCGTACTGCGGTCCATCCACAAGGACATGAAGTGGCAACCAATACCCGCCATCGCGCGTGAACCTTCAGGTACTTTGGTGCTGGTGTTGTGCGGGCAGCCAGAACAAAACCAAGGTTGGCGGTCTGCTGTCACCACGCTCACACTCATCGCTTGCTCTTTGGCAGTGATGATGGCGAGCTGCGCATTGATGCGCGACGCGACATCGGCGTCCACGCCCAACTTCAGTAAACGCTGCGCAATGGCCTTGGCAATCAAAGATGGATTCAAGTCGGCATTCGCACGCAACAAAGTACTAGCACGTGGATTGGGCACCGACCATTCACCGCCACCCTCGTCAGCTTCGTTGAATTTGCCTAGCACCACAGGGCGCACATCGGAGCGCCAGTTGTACAACTCTTCTTTGAGTTGGTATTCAATGACTTGGCGCTTTTCTTCGACCACCAAAATTTCTTGCAAGCCTGTTGCAAATTCGCGTGT
>JAGWXI010000116.1 GCA_018969975.1 Burkholderiales bacterium | reverse complement strand
ATCTGCACACCATGTATTTTCGCCAATTATCGGATGACCCGGGGCAACAAGCCCTCTATACCCTGATCCAACGCAGCATTGACAAAGCGGGAGGTTGGTTGGGCTTTGATCGTTTTATGGCTTTGGCCTTGTATGCGCCAGGATTGGGTTATTACTCCAACCAATTGCGTAAATTTGGAACCACGCCTGAAAGTGGCAGTGATTTTGTTACTGCACCTGAATTATCGAAGTGGTTTGGACGCACTTTGGCTAAGCAAGTGGCCGAGGCTTTAGAAAAAACACAGACCGATACGGTGTGGGAGTTTGGTGCTGGCTCGGGCGCATTAGCGCTCCAGTTGTTAGAAACCTTAGGCGACAAGGTAAAGCGCTACACCATTGTTGATGTGTCGGGAAGTTTGCGTGCGCGTCAACAAACTACGTTGGCGGCTTACATCGACAAAGTGCAGTGGGTGGATGCTTTGCCAGACCACATCAGCGGCGTGGTGGTGGGCAACGAAGTACTTGATGCGATGCCAGTGCAATTACTCCATCGAAAAAATGGAAATTGGTATGAGCGCGGTGTTACTTGGCATCAACCCCTGAAATGGGAAGATCGATTAACAGACGCAAGGCCACCGATAGAGATTGAAGGTGACCATGACTACCTCACCGAAATACATCTACAAGCCCATGCTTTCACCCAAACACTCGCCGATCGTTTGTTAACCAGCCAAAAAAGTACAGGCAAGGGTGGGGCGGTGTTTTTGATCGATTACGGTTTCCCAGAGCATGAATACTTTCATCCGCAACGACATATGGGCACATTGATGTGTCACCAACTCCATCGCGCGGATCCAGACCCTCTAAGCGATGTGGGCACCAAAGATATCACCGCGCATGTAGATTTCACAGGCATTGCATTGGCCGCGCAAGATGCGGGCTTGCATGTACTGGGTTACACCTCGCAAGCGCATTTCTTAATCAACTGCGGCTTGTTACAGCCGCTTGTCGATGCGCCACTAGAAGAAAAAGCCATGGCCCAAAAACTCATCACTGAGCATGAGATGGGTGAGTTGTTCAAAGTGATTGCGCTGGGCACGCACGCATGGGAGCCATTGGGTTTCAAGCAAGGCGATCGCTCGCACACCTTGTAGCGTGCAATCACTTATGGCGCGTTAACTAGCGCTAGAGCAATAGCCGCTTCGCGAGCGGCATCTATTCGTTTGCCAACAGCCATGCCTGTCACGCCTTCTTGCAAAGCTTGCGCGCTAATCGCAGCGCTATCTACCGACTGGGCCGTATCTAACAGTTTTAGTAGGCGTGGTCTTTGTGGGTAAGGCTTTTCTGCAAAGCCGAGTCGTCCGCGTGCATCGCACTCACAAGCAATCAGGGCTTGCGCAAAGCGCTCTGGACGACGCAAAGCATCACAACGTATAAGCAAGCGTAAAACAGCTTCAGCACCAAATTCCAAGCTTTGGTGAATATTGCCGTGTTCACGTGCCACAACCTCTGCCAGCTCTTTGCATTCAATAGGAACTCGCCAGCGCTCGCAGATGGATTGCAGCAATTTGACGCTGCGCTGCTCGTGGCCAATGTGGCGCGGCAAGATGTCTGCTGGCGTTGTTCCTTTACCTAGGTCATGGCAAAGACATGCAAAACGTACCTCTAGTGAGGCGTTGCATTGCGCGCTTTGGTCCAGCACCATTTCTAAGTGAATGCCTGTGTCAATTTCTGGGTGGTACTCGGCGCGTTGTGGCACGCCATACAGCCGATCGACTTCTGGCAGCAATCGTTGCAATGCGCCACAAGCGCGCAAGACTTGCAACATGCGTGAAGGCTGTTTTCCCATCAAGCCGTGCGCAACTTCTTGCCAGACACGCTCACTCACCAATGCATCGACCTCGCCTTCATCCACCATCGCCTTCATCAATACAAGCGTTTCGGTTGCCACCTCGAAATCGGGGAAGCGTGATGCAAAACGGGCGATACGCAAAATGCGAACGGGGTCTTCGCGAAATGCATCGGTGACATGGCGTAAAACTTTTTGATCTAAATCTTTACGCCCGTGATAGGGATCGAATATCTCGCCGCTCTCGGGATCTTGCGCAATGGCGTTAATCGTGAGGTCACGACGCGCCAAGTCTTCTTCTAAAGTGACGTCGGGAGCGGCATGCACGGCGAAGCCCTTGTAGCCGCGTGCAGTTTTACGTTCAGTGCGCGCTAAGGCATATTCTTCTCGTGTCTCTGGGTGCAAGAAAACAGGAAAGTCTTTGCCAACGGGCTGATAACCGAGAGAGACCATTTCTTCTGGCGTGCTGCCAACAACTAGCCAGTCGCGGTCGGAGCCGCTCAAGCCCAACAGGGCATCGCGAACTGCACCACCAACCAAATAGACTTTCATGCAACGAGTGTAAAACTACTAAATCAATCAGCGCACTAGCGACTGCGACTCGGAAAGACTGCTTGCAAACTCTGGGGCTGGAGTATGCCTAGCTCTCTGAGGTTTTTTGCACCTTTACTCGCTACGTTATCCGTTTGCATAGAAGCCAAATTGTCGCGACTCATCAAAGTGGGGCCAGGTAAAAACTCCATCATGAAAGCTTGAAGATGGGCAACCGTTGCTGGAAGTGGCAATACAAATCGCGGGTGTCCGGACCATCTGCCAGCAAGTTCAACAAGTTGTTGCAAAGTGAAAACTTCAGGCCCACAGAGTTCAAACGTTTCACCCACAGTCGTTCGGTGTGAAAGGCAATGCACCACAGCGCGCGCAACATCTTGCACCCAAACTGGTTGAAAGCGGGTTCCAGCGCCAGCGAGTGGCATAAATGGAAACACGGCTTGCAACTTAGCAAACACATTGATGAACTTATCGTCTAAACCAAAAATCACGCTGGGTCGTAAAACAGTTAACTCTAAATTGGCGGTCTGGACTGCGGTGCGCAAAACCTTTTCTCCCCGCGCTTTGCTGCGCTGGTACATCGATGCAGCGTGTTCATCTGCTCCTAAAGCGCTGATATGCACCAATCGATGCACTCCTTCCTTGTTGCATGCAGCTACAAGATGGCGCATCAGCTGCACATGCACATGGTCAAAGGCGGCTTCACTGCCATGCAAGATGGCCACCAGATTGACAACCGCATCGTGCCCACGCACGAGAGATGCAAGTTGTGCGGGGTCATGCACATCAGCGCGAACAACCTCTACGCCAGGAAACATTTGTACGCTTCTTGCCGGCAAGCGCCGGGTTGGCACCGTGATGCGGTGTCCTTGCCGGCTCAATGCTTCGCAAACATGGCGACCAACAAAGCCGCTGCCGCCTAACACTAAAATTTTTTGTGGAGAAATATTGGGCATTGATTGAAATGAAGTGTGTTTACGCAAGAAGATGCGCAGTTCAGCTGGAGTGTTGCATCAATTTGTTGCATCCATTGCGTTGATTGAAGGAATTTGTCATTTTATTTTCAGACGAGATAATGCGCATATGAACCAACTTGAAGCCCTCAAACAATACACCACCGTCGTTGCAGACACTGGCGACTTCAAACAACTCGCGCAATACCTGCCGCAAGATGCAACGACAAATCCTTCGTTGATTTTGAAAGCGGTACAAATGCCTGACTATTTGCCGCTGCTTAAACAGACAGTGGCGAGTTTTGGCAAAGCGCCTATGGATGAGCAAATCGATAGATTGTTAGTGCGTTTTGGCTGCGAAATTTTGTCTACTATCCCAGGTCGTGTATCGACGGAAGTGGACGCTCGATTGAGCTTTGATACGGATGCAACGGTTGCGCGTGCCAAGCGCATCATGGCTTTGTACCAAGCACAAGGCATTGCCCGCGAGCGTGTGCTTATCAAGATAGCCTCCACATGGGAGGGCATACAAGCTGCCGCCCAATTAGAAAAAGAAGATATTCGTTGCAACCTCACCTTGTTGTTTAGTTTTGCCCAAGCCGTGGCCTGTGGTGACGCCAAAGTGCAACTCATTTCACCTTTTGTCGGTCGTATTTATGACTGGCACAAAAAATCTATCAGCTCAGGTCTATCAGGCGCTGCAGGTTGGGTAGAGGCAGACCATGCAGGTACCAATGACCCCGGCGTCAAATCTGTGCGTCAAATTTACAACCACTACAAACGACACGGTATTGCGACAGAAGTCATGGGCGCTAGCTTTCGCAACATCGGGCAAATCAAAGCTTTGGCAGGTTGCGATTTATTGACCATCGCTCCAGATCTCTTAGCGCAGTTAAGTGCATCTAGTGAACCCTTGATGCAAGAACTGAATGCGCATGCTGCAGAAAAACTAGACTTACCAGAGGTGCACCACACCCAAGCCAGTTTCCGTTTTGCCCTTAATGAAGATGCAATGGCAACTGAAAAATTAGCAGAAGGCATTCGCGCTTTCTGTATCGATGCCATTAAGTTAGAAGCCTTGATGCAAAATTAGGAATTGGACGCAATGAATCTCATATCGATTTAAATTTGTATTCAATATTTGTAATGTAATAACCTAAAACACCTAGTAACCCACAATAAAGCAAACCGGCCAAACTAAACAAACTCATCGAAGCAACTACGATTACAAAAGCAAAATAACCTAGCCACTTGTGCACAAGAGACCTTTGCAAAACTACATATCCCGCGGCAGATAGCAAATAGAGAACAAAGAAGTTTTGTCCTGCAAGTTGGAGAAGAGTACTTACATTGAAACCGTCGATGTAGGTAGCAAGTATGACCAATATAAAAATAACGTAGGTCAGAAAGATGGCAAATATGGGACTGCCTTGACTAGTTGTTGTGCCAACGCTTCGCGGTAAAAGCCCATCTCGGCCAGCAGAGAAAATAGCCCTAGATGCAGATGTAAATGCAGCAATTACATTTGCGAGTACCAAGGCAGTTATCAGCATACCGACTATCTTTGATCCGCCTTCACCTAGCCATTTGGTTGACATGGCTAATACTGGCGCATTAACCCATAGCGGTTCTTGCTCGGCGTAAGTGGCGACTGTCCATGCGACAAGTCCATACAAAATAACCACGATGACAAAACTAGCCCATATAGAGCGAGGCAAATCCTGCTTAGGATTTTCCATGTCCTCCGCCAAAAATGCGGTCATTTCCCATCCAGTAAAAGCAAAAAGCACAAGCGGTACTGCGGACGCTACTTTTTCAAAAGAATGCCTATTTACAAC
>JAGWXI010000115.1 GCA_018969975.1 Burkholderiales bacterium | reverse complement strand
GCGATGCATCGCAAAAATCACAGAGATAATCGCATCTAACAACTAGCTTTTGCCCGATCGCCACGGGCCGCTTGACATGATTCGACTCTCTGAACTCAAAATGCCTCTTTCTGCGCTTCCTGTGGAGGCGCGACGCGCATCTGATGCGCCTGCTGAAACGGATGAGGATCGTAAGTTAGCGCCTCATCCTATAGATGCGCTTCGTCAGTTGGCTGCGCGTGCGTTAGGTATAGATGAAGCTGGGGTTTCTGATCTAACCGTTTTCAAACGAAGTTTTGACGCACGCAAGCAAAATTTATTGGTTGTCTACATTGTTGACGTCACTATTTCTGATGATGCGCTTGAAAAATCATTATTAGTAAAACACGTCAAAAACTCGCACATTCAAGCCACTCCCAATATGACTTGGCTGCCGCCCGTGCATGCACCGGCAGATTGGGGCAAAGAAAAACAAGATAGACCCGTGGTTGTCGGCTTTGGCCCTTGTGGCATTTTTGCTGCACTAGTTTTGGCGCAAATGGGTTTAAAGCCCATCGTGATCGAACGCGGCACACCTGTGCGACAACGCACTAAAGACACATGGGGACTTTGGCGCAAACACATCTTGAACCCGCGCAGCAATGTGCAATTTGGCGAAGGCGGTGCGGGCACTTTTTCTGATGGCAAGCTTTACAGCCAAATCAAAGACCCACGGCATTTAGGGCGCAAAGTGATGCAAGAGTTTGTGCGCTTTGGTGCGCCTGAAGATATTTTGTTTGCGGCGCATCCGCACATCGGCACCTTTAAGTTGGTGAAAGTGGTGGAAGGCTTGCGCGAAGAAATTATTCGATTAGGTGGGGAGGTACGGTTTGAGCAGCGCGTGGTTGATATTGAATATGAGGCCAACTCGATAGCCGCTTTGCGTATTCAAGACTACGCTACTAACGAGACCTACACCCTCCCCGCGCACCATGCAGTGTTAGCACTTGGCCACAGTGCGCGTGATACTTTCACCATGTTGCACCGCCATGCAGTCGCTATGCAAGCCAAACCATTTTCAATTGGCGTGCGCATTGAACACCCACAAAGCGTGATTGATCGCGCGCGTTGGGGGCAACATGCTGGTCATCCGCTGTTAGGTGCTGCCGATTACAAACTGGTGCACCACGCTGCCAATGGACGTGCTGTCTATAGTTTTTGTATGTGTCCTGGTGGCACGGTGGTAGCGGCCACCAGTGAAGTAGGGCGCGTAGTGACCAACGGCATGAGCCAATATTCACGCAACGAACGTAATGCCAATGCAGGCTTAGTCGTAGGCATCGACCCTAGCGATTACCCCACCGATCCTGATGCATTTGAAGCGGTACTTGGCCAAGAGATTAGCAATGCTGTGCGCCACGACACTCCAAATGCAGTTGATACATTCCACCCCCTGTCTGGCTTGGTCTTACAAAGGCAACTCGAAGCAGTCGCCTACAAACTAGGTGGCAGCAATTACGAAGCACCAGCGCAATTGGTGGGAGATTTCATAGCAAACAGAGCGTCGACTGCGTTAACTAGCGTCGAGCCTTCCTATAAACCAGGGGTGAAGATGGTTCATCTCAATGATGCACTTCCTAGTTTTGTTACGGATGCAATGCGCGAAGCATTACCACTCTTTGGACAAAAAATAAAAGGCTTTGATATGCATGATGCGGTGATGACGGGCGTTGAAACGCGCACATCTTCTCCGCTAAGAATTGATCGTGATGATGTCAGCTTGCAAAGTCCAAGTATTGCCGGGCTTTATCCAGCTGGAGAAGGTGCAGGCTACGCCGGCGGCATTCTGTCAGCAGGAGTCGATGGAATCAAGGTTGGAGAAGCGGTTGCTAAAGCAATGCTTAGCAAGCAATTCAATTAAGCGGCTCTAAAAACCAGCGAGTCAGAATAAAAACTCGCATCTTCATTTTCTGGCCACCAACCTGGAATGCCCAACACGGGCAATGGCAAAAAGGGCTTGGTGGCCAAGAAGTTGGGTTGCAAGTCACTAGCCAACCAACCATCTAAGGCTTGGTCATCTTGAGCGTCTACATCTGAGGCTATGCGGTACACATGTGCAGTAATAGATTTGTAGGGGGTTACTAGCTTTTCCAGCAACGCATGTCCGAAGGTAACGATGTGCGCGCTTTGCCACTCATCGCGCAATTGAACAAATAGTTTTATCCAGTCACGGTCCTGCAAGGCTTGCCATAACGCATCAGATGATTGCAATAACAAAACATTTTCATCAAACAAGGTCAAAGCGTCACGCAATGGTCCGCGCGTAGCACCCACGCCTTGCGAAGTAATTTCTTCCGCTTGTAGGAAATTTAAACGCGTCTTTGCCTGTGGAAACCTTAACCAGCACAAGCCATTAAAAAAATCGTGTAAGTTGTCCCGAGTTGGAATACGCTTATGAGAAAAAATAAACGCCTCGTAAGCAATATCAATAGACAGTTCACTCTGAGAAACAAACTGCATCGCACCCTTGGCGCTTTCGCTCAAAGAAACAGCATTCAAAGCAGAACAAACACTAACCTGCTCATCAACCAGTTCAGAAGCAAAAACCCCTAGTTCTCGCCACCCAGCAAACCAAGGCCGAGCCCAATCAATACGCTCTAAACCAAACGCCAAGGCAAAGACTCACCACTGCGAAGCGGCTTTAACTGCGCATCGCCAAACGCAAAACTCTCGGGTGGCGTCCAACTTTCTCTGCGCAGAGTAATCGTGCCCGTATTGCGCGGCAAACCATAAAAGTCTGCGCCATAAAAACTCGCAAATCCTTCGAGCTTATTTAAAGCATTCACCTGATCAAACGCCTCCGCATACATAGGCATCGCCGCATGAGCCGTATAACAACCTGCACACCCACTGGCATGCTCTTTTAAATGCGCAGGATGCGGTGCGCTGTCTGTTCCTAAAAAGAACTGCGGCAAACCACTGGTAGCTGCTTTCACCAGGGCTAGGCGATGCGTTTCGCGCTTCAACACGGGCAAGCAATAAAAATGGGGACGAACGCCGCCCGTAAAAATTGCATTGCGGTTATAGAGCAAATGGTGCGCGGTAATCGTGGCGCCCGTATGCGATGCGCAACTCTCCACATACTGCGCCGCCTCTTTGGTGGTGATGTGTTCAAACACTATTTTGAGTTCAGGAAAATCTTTGCGCAACGGAATAAGCTGTGTATCGATAAACACCGCTTCGCGATCGAACAAATCGATGTCTTGTGAAGTGACTTCTCCATGCACCAATAGCAACATACCGGCCTTTTGCATGGCTTCAAGCGTTTTGTAGATATGGCGCATATTTGTCACACCCGCGTCGCTGTTGGTCGTGGCACCTGCGGGATACAACTTGGCGGCAACTACGCCGGCTTCCTTGGCGCGGTAGATTTCTTCAGGCGCTAGGTTATCTGTCAAATAGAGCGTCATCAAGGGATCAAAGTTCAAACCATTATGCAAAACAGCCAGAATGCGCGCCTTGTACGCAACAGCTTGCGCTGCAGTAGTGACTGGCGGCTTGAGATTGGGCATGATGATGGCACGGCCAAATTCTGCAGCAGTATGGGGGACGACAGTTTTTAATACTTCGCCATCACGCAAATGCACGTGCCAATCATCTGGGCGGGTGATAGTTATTTCGTTCATTGAGAAATGCCAGCTTAATGCTTCAATATTTTTTCTAAAAAATCTTTGGTACGTGGTTGGCGATTTTCAGGTTGGTTAAAAAACTCGTCCTTGGAGCAGTCTTCCAAAATCTTGCCGCCAACGTCCATAAAAATCACGCGACTTCCCACTTTGCGGGCAAATCCCATTTCGTGGGTCACGCACATCATGGTCATGCCTTCATTAGCGAGGTCGACCATCACATCTAACACTTCGCCAACCATTTCGGGGTCAAGGGCGGAAGTAGGTTCATCAAACAACATCACAATAGGGTCCATGCTCAACGCCCGTGCAATCGCGACGCGTTGTTGTTGGCCGCCTGAGAGTTGACCTGGAAATTTATCTTTGTGGGCCATCAAACCCACACGGTCTAAGTATTTCAAACCACGCGCCTTGGCGTCTTCCATCGTGCGGCCCAACACTTTGATTTGCGCCATAGTGAGGTTTTCCGTGACGGATAAGTGCGGGAACAACTCAAAGTTTTGAAACACCATGCCAACACGGCAACGCAATTTGGGCAAGTCGGTGCGCGGATCGTGCACCGCCACGCCATCTACAAAAATCTCTCCTTGCTGGAAAGGTTCTAAGGCATTGATGGTTTTGATGAGCGTAGATTTGCCAGAGCCTGAAGGGCCGCAGATCACCACGACCTCGCCTTTTTGGATATTTGTCGAGCAGTTGGTGAGCACTTGCACGGGGCCATACCACTTAGAGACGTTTTTTAATTCAATCACAGATATCTCCTAGGCCTTAACGAACAATCGCAATACGCGATTGCACTTTTTTGACGACCGTTGATAGGCTAAAACAAATTACAAAATAGACAATGGCCGCCAAGATATAGACCTCTTCAATACGTCCATAAATTTTCCCGGCAATAACAAACCCTTTGAGTAAGTCATAGGCACCAATGGCATAAACCAAAGATGTGTCTTGAAACAACACAATGGTTTGCGTGAGCAAGACAGGAATCATGTTGCGAAACGCTTGCGGCAAGATGATAAAGCGCATGTTTTGGCTATACGTTAGTCCTAGCGCTTGTCCAGCCATTACTTGAGAACGTGAAATCGATTGAATCCCAGCGCGCATGATTTCACTAAAAAAAGCCGCTTCAAACACTATAAAAGTGATCAAGGCAGAAATCTCCGCACCAATCGAGCGACCAATCAAAAACGGGATAAGCAAAAACACCCACAAGATCACCATGACCAATGGGATGGAACGCATACCGTTGACATAAATCTGTGCAGGCCAGACTAGAACCGAACGACCAGACAAACGCATAAGCGCCAAGATCGTGCCAAACACAATGCCGCCAATTGTTGCGACCACGGTTAACTCAATACTGAACAACAAGCCTTTGAGGACAAACTTGCTGAAGATGTCCCAATCTAGGAAAGCAAAATCTAGCGCATTCACACTCAGTGCCCCCCGCCGCTTTGACGCGCAACCACGACGCCGGGAATTTGTAATCGTTTTTCAACAAAGGCCATCACGCGGTTCACTGTTAGAGCGGAGATCGCATAAAGCGCAGTCACGACCAAATAGACTTCAATACC
>JAGWXI010000028.1 GCA_018969975.1 Burkholderiales bacterium | reverse complement strand
CCAGCAAACTCGATGGTGTAGCCCGTGCCGCCTGCCGTACCGATCTTGCCGATGATGGCCAACACGATATCTTTGGCGGTGACGCCTTTTTGCAAAGTACCTTCAACCGACACGCGCATGTTTTTGGCTTTTTTAGCTAGCAATGTTTGCGTCGCCATCACATGTTCAACCTCAGAAGTACCAATGCCATGTGCCAATGCGCCAAACGCGCCGTGGGTGGAGGTGTGGCTATCGCCGCACACCACGGTCATGCCGGGCAGGGTGGCGCCGTTTTCAGGGCCGATCACATGGACGATGCCTTGGCGTTTTGACAAAAACGGGAAAAACGCAGCAGCACCAAACGCTTTGATGTTCGCGTCTAAGGTGGTGACTTGTTCTTTGCTGATGGGGTCGGTAATACCGTCATAACCCAACTCCCAGCCGGTGGTGGGTGTGTTGTGGTCTGCAGTGGCAACGATGGAGCTGACCCGCCAAACTTTGCGTCCCGCTTGGCGAATGCCTTCAAACGCTTGGGGGCTGGTGACTTCGTGCACCAAATGTCTATCTATATAGAGGATGGCGGTGCCGTCTTCTTCGGTGTGGACAACGTGTTCGTCCCAAATCTTGTCGTACAGGGTGCGGGCCATGGGGGTCTTCCTCTTGAGCAACCCGTCATTTTACGCGGGAGGATTGCGCTGGCGCTAACTAGAAGGGCATCTAAGTTGGTTGCGGTTTTGCTGTCCTCGGCAACAGCTGCCGCCATGACCAGTTATTCGCCCGCACCGTCAGCCAAGCCAAGCTCAGCAGCAAAGTCCCGCCATGTAAAGTGAATAAAAAAACCAACCACTGGATCTTGCCGTCGTTGACCAAGGCTTGACCGAGGTTGATGAAGTTGGTGTAGGTCAAGAACATGAGCATCGCCAATGCCAAATTGCCGCTTCGTCCTACGCGCGGATTGGCACTGGTAATGGCTAAGGCAATCACCATTAAATTAAAAGTAGAAGCGATCAAACCCAAGCGCCAACTGAACTCGCCCATATTTGAAGGCGTGGGGTTTTGCAGTAAAACGAGGGTGGGAATGGATCTAGTGGAGGGCAGGGCGATGGTTTCGCTGTCTTCGTCGGTGCGCGTGCCGTAGATTTTGAATTCGCTGACTTTCATCTCCACTTGACCTAGAGCTTGTTCAACGCGTTGGCCGGTCTCTAGCATCAAGAATCGGTCTTCGCCAATCATCTCAATATGCCCACTGTGGGAGGAGGTCATTGACTGTTTGCCGTGATCAGTAGCGGAGATAAAGACATTCTTACCCTGTTTGTTTTGCAAGCTAGATTTATCGATGAAAAAAACACGCAAGCCATTGGCAGATTCTTGGAACTGCCCGGGTGCAACCCTTTCTAAATCTCCTCGCCTTTCAAAGCGTTCTTTCAAATCTACGGTTTGTTTGTTAGACCAGGGCCAGACAAAAATAACCAGTACAAACACCACAATCAGCGTAGGCCACGTGAAGCCAATGATGGGACGCACAAAAGACCAGAGGCTTTGTCCGCCAGAGAGCCAAATCACCATTTCGCTTTCCATGTACATACGCGAAATCGTGCCAACAGTGGCAATAAATAAACTCAGCGTCAGCACGGTGGGCATCTGGCCAATCAAGTTGTAACCCATGATCAAGCCGATTTCGGTTGGATTGACTTTGCCTTGTGATGCCTGACCCAATATGCGAATCAAGATGATGGTCATCACAATTGTCACCAACACCACCAAAGTAGCACCAAAACTGCGGGCTAACTCTTTGCGTAAGGAACTTTGAAACAACATGGGCTAAAGCAGTTAGGGGTTAATCCACCAAGCGGTGAAATGTAGCGCACTATCAGGCAATTTGTTTGCATCGATCCGCCGGGCAAATTGCGCATTTGGGTAGTCAGCCATGACTTCGGCTTGGCCAACTTGCGTGATCAATAGCACGCGTTGTGGAGGCGTCTTGGTTAAAGGAAACCGTTGTTCAAAATGGTTTTGTGGCGTATTGCTTCGCTGCCATCCTAAAGCGGCACCAGCAGGTAAGTGAAGAACCGCTTGCCCAATGGACAACATGCCCCGGTCGTCTGATGCAATTCGCCATTCTTCTTGTGGCATGGCATCTGTCAGGGTGCTCTTGACCGCATCGATAGCATCTGGCCAATTACGCATTGCCCAATAGGGATCTGTCTGTGCGGAGGGTGTGATACCCAGTGGCTTAGCAACCAATGTTTCGAAATGGTAGAGAACAGCGCCAACTAACAAATTCATCACCAAGGTAAGCGCCAAAGCAGGTTTGCCAAAAAATCCTTTTCTGGTCCATAAAAACATAACGCTAGCTACTGTCAAAGCCACATACGTAGGCGAGGCCCAATTCGCATGGGCACGTGCGAGCAATGCTTGGGCAGAAATTACTACCAACATGGGCAATGCAAAACATAACAATAACCATGCGTCTGCATTGGCGCGCCACTCTTTACGCACCAACCACATCGCAAATCCGATGACTAACAAGGGCCCGCCAACAACCAATTGGGCCGCCTCAAACTCTAATAAAGATTGCCAGTTGAGTCCGTAGCCACCGCCCCCATGCGATATGCCCGCCGTATGCGAAAAGGTTGGCATTTGGTTCGCCAAATTCCATGCAATATTTGGAGCGAAAACGATCAAAGCGACGCACGCACTGATATACGCCCAAGGTTTTTGAAATTGAACACGCCAATCAGGATGCAAAAGCGTGAGCGCGATAGACAGGCCAATCACTGCCATCGAATACTTAGCCAGCATACCGAGACCAACACAAATACCTAAAACAATCCAAGCCCAGTGTTTGCCATGCAGCGCTTCCAACAAACTCCACATCGCAGCGGCCCAGCACAACAAAAGCAAGGCATCTGTTGTTGCAGCAATGCCGTAAAACATACCCAATGGCAAGGTGGCAAACAAAACAGCTGCACAAGCCGCAGCCCAACCATTCTTAGCAATACGCCATGTCAACATTCCCACTAGGGCGCTGGTCATGGGAAAGCTCATCAAAGCAACGCTGCGCACACAGCCTGTGGACTCACCACAAACCCAACGCGCAGCGCCAATCGCCCAGGCAATAAAAGGGGGTTTGGTCCAGTAGCCCCAATCAGGCGTTTTGGACCACGCCACGTAATACGCTTCGTCAATGGAAAACGGCAATGCGCTTGCTACAAAAAAGCGCCAAATCGCAAGCGCTATCAGGCAACAAATAGTCAGGGCAATGGCAGGGCGCGTAGCTTGCATCCAGTTAGCGGGGCAAATGCCAACCTTCGTTTGCTGCAGGTATTGGCGTTTCACGCGCCAGGTAGGACTTGCTGTTACCCGATTCAAACAACACACGCACCAGTACTTCGGCCAATATGCCGGTCGTCAACATTTGCACGCCAGCAATCACCAAGAAGAAACCACCAAACAACAAAGGTCGTGTGCCAATGTCTTCGCCTAGATAAAACTTGACGAAAGAGAGGTAACTCAAGATCAAAGCACCAGCACCCAATAGGCCCAAGCCAATGCCGCCAAAAAAATGTCCAGGCCGGGCCCGATAGCGCATAAAGAAATACACAAAAAACAAATCCAGCAAAACACGAAAGGTGCGTGAAATACCGTATTTGGATTCACCATGGATACGCGGATGGTGCGTTACCACTTCTTGAGCAATGCGCTTGCTCGATGTCACGGTAGACAACCAAGCAGGAATAAAACGATGCATCTCGCCATACAAACGTACGCGCTTTAAAGTGCTGGCGCGAAACACTTTGAGGCTGCAACCGTTGTCTTTGAGTGCGATGCCCGTCATACGCGCGATCAATGCATTCGCAATTTGCGAAGGAATCTTACGCATCACCATATTGTCTTTACGATCTTTGCGCCACCCTGCCACTAAATCGAGTTCTTCGTTGAGCAGTCTGGCCACCATGCGCGGGATATCGACGGGGTCGTTTTGCAAATCACCGTCCATGGTCACGATCACATCTGCTCGGGCAGCGTCTATGCCCGCTTGCATGGCGGCAGTCTGCTTGAAGTTGCGCGCGAGTTCTACCAAACGCACAAACCCTTGGCTTTGCTTGGCAGCTCGTTCAATCGCTTCGCGCGTACCGTCGGTGCTGCCGTCGTCCACCAAGATCAATTCCCAAGGCCATGGGTAGTTACCCAAGCACTCTTCAACGCGTGTGACCAAAGGCGCCACATTTCCCATTTCGTTGTGCATCGGCACGACGATAGAGAGAGAATGGTCAGGCAATGTAGAAGTTGTAGACATAAAAGTAGAAGGGTTCATGTAGTCAGGTAGTTCATCAATTCATTTATGTACCTGCATTAGTTTTTGGTGCGGGTGTTAAAGCAGAAACAAGTCCAGCTATCGCAGCACAACTCAACGCACAAAAAAGCACAACCAGATGCACCACCAGTGCAGTACGCAATCCTACCGACCATTCCACACCCCATGGCAACATGGCGGCAGCACTGGCGGCTTCATAGCTACCAATACCTGCGACGCCTTGTAGAGGGGTGACAGCAGCCAGTTCAGCGCCAAACGTTCCTGCCAAACCTGTTTGAAACCCAACCTGAAGTAAGCTTGCAAACAGCATCGCTTGCACACTGAGTTTGATCAACCAATTGGCCAATGTGACCCACCAACCTTCAGGTGAGTGCGCATTGGATTCAGCCAATGCTTGCCTAAACCCATTCACATATTTCCATGGCCATTGGGTGAAAGGCGTTGTTGACGCGGCTCGACTCCATTTGGCAAATAACAAAGCGGCAACTACTAACCCGACGCTTAGCAACACACGCAAAAGCAGCTCGATATCAGCAAGCACCCAAACGCCTAATATCAGAACCACACAAGCATCTTGTATGCGTAACCACAAAAGGGAAGCAGTTGCCCGCGTAAGTGAAATATCAAACCGACGGTTGAGTAACCAAGGAAACGCCGCTTCACCAGAACGAAATGGCATCACGTTGACCGATGCGTTATGCCAAAGCACCACCTGCAATGCAGCACCAAAACGCATTTTGGGAAATTGCTTGAACTCGCGGCACACACGCCAACTACGTAATAAATAGGTGAGAACCATACCCAAGATAGCCAAGGCTACAACCATCCAAGGCAGTGCTAAAAAATCTTGTGCAAGGCTTGCTGTCATCCCATGGGTCAACCACCAGGCCAAAAAGACACAGCTGATGGTCAGAGCAAGTAAAATTTTGATGAGCCGCACTGCAAGATTTTACGAAATTAGTGCGACAGTCCTTAAATACAGCCATTTCCCCTAAGAAAGCGTGCATTGAAGCTCAGCGTCCTACCACAACCTGCATTTGAACGCCTATTCAGGTTAGATCTCTTGTGCTTTGTCGGATGTGTAGCTTTCTTCGCAGCAGTGCCCAATACAGATGTGTGGGTGAGCCAACAATTTTTTTCGCCAGAACTTGGCTTTATTTATGGCAAGCACCCCTTAGTTTTGTTCTCTTACGGACTATTTGCGCAACTGCATTTTTGGGTTATTGGTGTTTTGTTGGTCTATTTGGTTGGTTCTTTTATAGGTGGGGCGACAAAAAAAGTTTTAGTAAACCAATTACACAGGCGCTTGGCACTATTTTTATTAGTGGTGCTCTTTGTGGGCCCTGGCCTCATCGTCAATGGCGTATGGAAAGAGCACTGGGGGCGGGCTAGACCATTTGAAGTGCAAAGCTTTGGTGGCGAGCGCCTGTACTCCCCTCCTATGCAACCCGCCCAAGAGTGCGATACCAATTGCTCATTTGTCAGTGGACACGCAGCTATGGGTTTTTATTGGCTCAGCTTGGCTTGGGTGTTCAAGCGCCGTTATTGGCTTTTAGTCGGTTTGGTATTGGGTTCTTTTGTAGGCTTGGGGCGTATCTTGCAAGGTAACCATTTCTTGAGTGACATCGTGTTCTCGTTTTGGACAGTGTATTTTTCTGCTTGCGTCATTGCTACTTGTTTTGGCCTGCACTTTCAAAAGAAAGAAGCCCCATGAAAATCATGCTCACTGGAGCTGCTGGCTTTATCGGCATGCACACCACCCAAAAACTTCTCGCGCGCGGTGACGAGGTGCTTGGTGTGGATAGCCTCAACACCTATTACGACCCAGCTCTCAAGCAAGACCGCTTGGCTGAATTACAAAAAGCCAGCAACTTTAAGTTTGCCCTCTTAGATTTATCAGACGCAGCCCAGACGCAAGCCTTATTTGAAGACTTCAAACCACAACGCGTTATTCATTTGGCAGCTCAACCTGGTGTGCGTTATTCCTTGAGCCATCCGCAAACCTGTTTGCAAAACAACATCATGGCGTTTGGCAATGTGTTGGAAGCTTGTCGTCAGCATGCGGTGGAGCATTTGGTGTTTGCCAGTTCATCTAGCGTCTATGGCTCCAACACCAAGATGCCATATGCGCCGTCAGATCCGGTCGACCATCCTTTGAGTTTGTATGCAGCCAGTAAAAAAGCCAATGAACTGATGGCGCATACCTATAGCCATGTGTATGGCTTGGCAGTCACAGGCTTGCGTTACTTCACGGTGTATGGCCCATGGGGGCGTCCTGACATGGCGCCATGGTTGTTCACGCGCGCCATTTTGAAGGGCGAACCTATCAAAGTGTTTAACCATGGAGAAATGACACGCGACTTCACCTTTGTGGACGATATTGCGCAAGGTACTGTGCGCGCTCTCGATTGCGTAGCTGACGCTTCAGACACGTTCTCTAAAGAACAGCCTTTGCCAGATATCAGCCACGCGCCGTATCGCATTCACAACATTGGCCATCAGACGCCCGTGCCATTGATGGACTTTATTCACACGCTAGAAAGTGCATTGGACGTCAAAGCGGTTTTAAATTATTTACCCATGCAAGCGGGTGATGTGCCCAATACATCCGCTGATATGACAAGTTTGCAACACGTCACAGGTTACCAAGCCACTACTGACATCAAAGATGGTTTGGCGCAATGGGCTAGTTGGTATCGCGAAATAGGGCATCGTTACCAAGCTTTTTGATTTTTCAGACAACGCATAGTAAACGCGTTGTCATCAAATTTTCATGATTTCGACTTTCTCGCGTCATCTGCGAGCGAAAGAATTCGTTTGTTCTCCAACAAATTCTCAAGCTTCCAAATAAGGATGACACATGAAAGAACTGCCAAACCCCACGATGCCCTTGTCATTGATTGATATGCCTCGGGGGTCGCTTCATCGACACGATTCTGAAACTCAAAAAAATAATCTCCCAAATCAAATCCCATCCACACGCCCCAGTCTGAGCGTCGAATGGGCAAAGCACCAAGATGAAGTGCGTGAAGCACAGCGTTTGCGGTACGACGTATTTGTCACTGAAATGGGCGCACGTCTCAAAGAAACCATTCCTGAACACGACATTGACCTATTTGATGACTATTGCGAGCACTTGATTGTTCGTGACCAAACGACTCACCAAGCCATCGGCACTTATCGCGTGTTGACACCTGCCCAAGCTAAACGTGTAGGCAGTACCTATTCAGATTTGGAATTCGACTTGACACGCTTGCGCACCTACCGCGATCGCATGGTGGAGTTGGGTCGTAGTTGCGTGCACCCTGAGCACCGCCACGGAGGCGTGATCATGGCTTTGTGGGGTGCGTTGGCCGAATTCATGGTGCGTAACAAACTAGACGTGATGATCGGTTGCGCCAGTATTCCCATGCTGCACCAAGGCGTGGTGAGCGGCGAAGTGGCTGCCAGCATTTGGCATCAACTCAAACAAACCCATTTGGCAGATATTGCGCACCAAGTCACACCTCGCCTTCCCTTACCGGTTGAACAATGGGATGTGAACGTGGCGTTTGAACCACCTGCCTTGATCAAAGGCTATTTGCGATTAGGTGCCAAAGTATTGGGCGCTCCAGCGTGGGACCCAGACTTCAATACCGCTGATTTGCCGATGTTGATGAAGATCCAAGATATGCCTGCGCGTTACCGCAAACATTTCTTAGGTGCTTGATGCATTACAGATCCATCTTTATTTCCGATGTGCACTTAGGCACACCCGGTTGTCAAGCTGAAGAGTTATTAGAGTTTTTAAAGGAACACGAGAGCGACTATTTGTACTTGGTCGGTGACATCATCGACGGCTGGCAATTACGCAGACGATGGTTTTGGCCACAAGCGCATAACGATGTTGTGCAAAAGTTATTGCGTAGAGCGCGTAAAGGTTGCAAAGTCATTTATGTGCCTGGCAACCATGACGAATTTGCCCGTGAATTTTTAAACCACCAATTTGGTGGCGTCGAAGTAGTCGAAGAGGCGATTCACCACACTGCGGATGGCAAGCATCTTTGGGTCATCCATGGCGACTACTTTGATGCAGTCGTGCAGCAAGCCAAATGGTTGGCCTACGTGGGTGACTATCTGTACGAGTTCACGCTGAAGATGAATCGGTATTTGAATAATTTGAGAGGTCGTCTTGGTTTTCCTTACTGGTCTTTATCCGCCTACCTCAAGCACAAGGTTAAGAAAGCGCTGAACTACATCACCGATTTTGAAGTGGCCGTTGCCCGCGAAGCTGCAAAGCATGGTTACCAAGGCGTGGTGTGCGGACATATTCACCGTGCAGAGATGCGCGAAATCGATGGTGTGTTGTATTGCAACGATGGCGATTGGGTTGAAAGCAGAACAGCCTTGGTGGAACACATGGATGGACGCTTAGAAATGCTGCATTGGAAGCCTGAGCTAGAAGCACAAACACAAGCTACTTTGATTCAGACCGCATGAAAATTGCATTGATTACGGATGCGTGGCAACCGCAAGTCAATGGGGTGGTGACAACCTTGGTGGAGCTTGTTGCGCATCTTGAGGACGCTGGTCACACCCTCAACGTGATCCAGCCCAATTTGTTCAAGACCAGACCGTGCCCTGGCTATGCAGGCATAGATTTAGCAGTGCGCCCATTTAAGCAATTGCGTGCTTTGATGGATGAATTTCAGCCTGAAGCTATCCACATAGCGACCGAAGGGCCACTGGGGTGGGCGGCACGCAAATACTGCTTGCAAAGAAAGTTGCCATTCACGACGGCATTTCACACACGTTTTCCTGAAGTGCTTCAAGCCGCATTGCGTCTGCCTTTGTTTTTAGGCTACGCCTTGTTTAGAAAATTTCATGCGCCTTCTGCTGGGGTCATGGTGCCGACCCAAGGTGTGAAGCGATTGTTAGAAAAACGTGGTTTTAAAAATCTGCGTCAGTGGACGCATGGTGTCGATTTGGGTTTGTTTCAATACGCACCGCATCCAGTTGAACATGAATTTTTCGATCGCTTAGAAAGACCTATTGCACTGTATGTAGGGCGTGTGTCCTATGAAAAAAATATCGCTAGCTTTTTATCGATGCCTTGGCAGGGTAGCAAGGTGGTTTGTGGCGTGGGACCTCTTGAAGCTGATTTGAAACAAAAATTCGATGGTGTGCGTTGGTTAGGCGTTTTGCCGCGTGAAGTGCTCTCCAAAGTCTATGCCGCCGCAGATGTGTTCACGTTCCCGAGTCGCCATGAAACCTTTGGCTTGGTGATGTTGGAGGCCATGGCCTGTGGAACACCCGTGGCTGCATATCCTGTTGACGGGCCATTAGAGGTTTTACGCGACCCGGTGCTTGGCGATCACGCTGATAAAAGACAAGGTGGCGTTTTGGGTGAAGACTTGTCGCAAGCCAGCCTGGCGGCCTTGAAAATTCCGCGACAAGAAGCCTATGCACAAGCACAAACCTTCAGCTGGAAAGAATCTACACGCTTATTCGAAAGCCATTTGGTCCGAGTAAGCCATTAAAGGCTAGCACGAGTTGGTTAGTGACAGCTGTGTATTAAAGCAAGAGATAATTTTTCGCGCACTCAGCCAAAGCAGCCATCCAAATGCCTAAGCTCAGGACGATACTGAGTAAAACCGCTGCGCTACCCAGATCTTTGCAACGCTTAGACAAGTCATGCCACTGCGGCCCGATGCGATCAATGGCTGACTCCAGTCCGGTGTTGAGCAATTCGACGATCATGACAATCATCACAGAGCCTGCAAGCAGCGCAATCTCTACCCAAGTCTGCCCCACAAAAAAGGCCAACGGAATCATCACGATACACAGGTAAGCCTCTTGCTTAAAGGCGGGCTCTTGCATGCCGGCCTTGAGTCCTTGAAGGGAGTAACCAAAAGCATGCACGATGCGATTGAGTCCGCGCCTTTGTTTTTGAAGATTGATATGTTCGTTGTTCACTGGATTGATTTTATAAATAGTTAGTGGCGCAAGGACCAAGCATATTTAGTGGGTTTGGAAGCGATACAAATGAAACCCTTGGTAGATGCAGGATCTGTCTGTTTCTTTCAATGCATTGGATTGTGCATCGTCGCGAACCCACTTGGCTTTTAGCGAACCGGATAAACATTTCTCTACGGGTGACGCAACATTGGCAGATCTAAAGATAACCCGAGCTCCAGGCCTTGCGACGCGTGTGATTTCAGACCATAAGGCGCTGATGTCTTCGTTGGACATCCAATCTTGTGTGTCCAATAAAACAACGGCATCTAAGCTGTTGTGTTCCATACGCGATAGGGCGTCTCGGATATTGCTTTGTTCTACGCTGATTTTGTGCGCATTGGCTTTCATGGTGCCGTAGTGTTCGCGCATCAAATAGGGCGGTAGGGCGCTATTGCCTGTGTGGTCATAGCGTCTACCAAATGCCTGCCAGGTAAAGTAGTTGTCTTTAGGGGAAGTCATGGTGGCTAGTTTTCTGACACGCGCTTTGATAATCGCAGCCATATCCTCAGGCGATTTTTCGTAAAACGCGTGTTGCTGGCTTGGAGGAATGCCTAAGTTGTAAAGCGCAAAAGGACTGCTGATCAGTTTTGAGACCAAGCGCGAATCAAAAATCTTGGCTACTTTCTCGTCAAACCATTTCTCTTGGTCTGGCAAAGTCTTTAGATGCAGCAATTCTGATAATTTGACCTTGTGCAACTTGGCGCTCCAATGGAAGATGCCAATAATTTGCCCAAGCAAACCATATTTGTAAAAGCCTTTGGCAAACATACGGATGCGCCTGAATCCAATCGGGCCACCCTCCCAATACTGTCGCGTATCGGCATCTAAGCTCGGTGCAATCAGACTGTTATAGATACGAACATTGCTGGAAGCTTGGGCAACCCCTAAAAATTCAAAGTATTCCTCGTAATTAGGAAGCGTTTTAAGCGCGGCGATTTTTAGTTTGACCAAGGACACATGCGCGTGGTTGATGTCTACCGCGGTTACCTTAGCGGGGCTATCGATCAAATAGGACAGGGCATTGCAACCGCCTGATGCCACTGTGATGACATGGTCATTGCTACTGAGTTGAAGCGCTTGCATATCGACGACAGGGTCTTCCCAAATCTGGGTGTAGACCAAGCGGCGAAACCACAAAGCGATGATGCGTTCTTTTAGCGTTGACTTTGAACCTTGGCCGTAAATTGCTTTAGATCGCAATTTTTTTGTAGTAGGTTTGGCAGTGTTTATCGGGGTAATGGACTGAGAAATTTCCATTGTTTTCCTTCACAGCAACAACTTTGCCATCATGCCTAGAAGAAATGAAAATTTAGTGAACCTTTAAAGTCAATCGTATGACGAAGTGGGGGTATTGAAAATCGCCTTGCCTACTTGCAGATGCGTTCCTTCTTCAATCCCTTTTGCAAAGCTAAATCCTTTTGGAACAAATACCAAAATAGTTGAACCATGTTCGAACCAGCCCAACTCTTGGCCTTTGTCAAAGTTTAAGTTGCATGTGAATGTTTCGGCACCTTGGTAGCGTGAATGAAAGACGGTATCGATCCCGTGGATGCGAATACTCGCCACCAAGATGGCAGCAACCGGTACTAAGGCAATACGGTATTTGCCGTTTTGAATATGCATATCTAAAAATGCACGTTCGTTTTTACAAAATAGCTTTTCGACGCGCTTTAATGCGATCGGATTCACATTCCATGTGTCGCCACTGAAATAGCGAATATGCTGGATAGAGCCTGTGTAAGGCGCATGGAACCGGTGGTACATCGCCGATGTAATGCGAATCGTCATGAACAAACCGTCTTGCCATTGCTTGACAGATTCATGGGGCCCAAGCAACTCTTCGAGGCTGTAGGGATAGCCCTTCGCTTGGTACACCTGTCCATCCACGATCTGCCCCATCGCACCCACAATGCCGTCGCAAGGGCTTACAAATGTATTTGTATCGCTGTCAATTTTTCTGGCGCCAGGCTGGAGTTCGCGGATAAATAAATCATGCAAGCTAGTGAATGCTTGCTTTTTGGCCTCGGATAAATCTATATCGGTGAATAGCTTCCAAGCCGCAATCGATGCGTCTCGAACCCATGGGGTTTCAATTTTGCTGAACCACCCCATGAAATGCGTCAATGTCATACGAGGGATACGGTTCGTCAAAAGGAAATTGATGTCCTCTTGACTAAATATTTTTCTAAGAATTTGTTGCATCGTCATCATTTCTTCATTGAAAAGTCATACAAAAGAGGGTAAGGAGATTTCAATTTATGTTTCAAGATATTTCGGATGTCATGTTCGTGTGCCTGTATGTATTTTTGGGGTTGTGGATAGTGTTACGTGTCAAACAAAGACTCGAGCTTTCTTTGGCCAAGCAACCTGGCTTGGGTGGGCATCTGCGGTGGGCAAAACGTATTGCTGGATGGATGCCTAGTTACTCTTACTCGCAGGATGTGTGGTTTTCTACCGACCACGCTCCTTTTGAAATTGCTAACTTGCGTAAATCTGCACTCACGGCCTTGGGTAACAGATTGCGTGATAAAGCGCCGCTTACTTTGGCGCACACCCAAGAGGTCAAACCGATGATCTCTGACTTGCAGTTCATCAGCCAATACCGTGTGCCCTACCAATTTAAAAACGTTTTGACCCAATATTTGCAGTTGGGTAGCTTTTGGAGATCGAGCGATGGCGTCTATTTGAATGACATGGACGGGAACCGCTACATCGACGTCACAGGTTCGTATGGTGTGAACTTGTTGGGACAAGATTTTTATAAGGAATGCGTGGAAGAAGGCGTTGCCTTGGTCAAAGACTTGGGCCCCGTCTTGGGTTCTTACCACCCCTGTGTATTGGACAACGTGCAGCGCTTGTGTGCTATTTCTAACAAAGACGAAGTGTCTTTCCACATGTCTGGCACCGAGGCCGTTATGCAAGCCGTGCGATTGGCGCGCTACCACACAGGTAAGCGCAAATTGGTGCGATTTGCTGGCGCGTACCACGGCTGGTGGGACGATGTGCAGCCAGGCCCTGGCAACCCCATGCCCCCTTCGGACGACACCTTGACCTTGCGCGACATGCACGATTCGACTTTGCGTGTGCTGAAACACCGCAACGATATTGCCTGTGTGTTGATCAACCCTTTGCAAGCCTTGCATCCCAGCCAAGCAGCACCAACAGATTCGACCTTGGTAGATGGCAAGCGTTTCGCAAACTTTGATAGAAAAGCCTATACCCAATGGTTGCAACAGTTGCGCGAAGTTTGTACCCGCAAAGGTATCGCACTCATATTTGATGAAGTCTTCTTGGGATTCAGATTGGCCAAGGGCGGAGCCCAAGCGTATTTCGGAATCGATGCAGATTTGGTGACCTACGGCAAAACACTGGGTGGCGGATTGCCCGTGGGCGTCATCTGTGGCAAAAAACAATGGATGAAACGTTTCAACGATAAGAAACCCGTACAAGTTTGCTTTGCGCGTGGAACGTTCAATGCAAGCCCCTACGTGATGGGAAGTATGAACGTCTTCTTGAAGCGACTTGACACCAAGCCAGTTCAAGATTTGTACGACAACTTGGACGTTACATGGGAGAAAAGACTGGTTGAAATGAACCAACGACTGGCTGATGAAAAATTGCCTGTGCGTGTCGCTGGTATGTCTACGGTGTGGACCGTGTTGTACCAAACGCCAAGTCGCTACAACTGGTTGCTTCAATATTATTTGCGTGACCAAGGCATTGCTCTGAGCTGGATTGGAACGGGTCGCATGATCTTTAGTCTGAATTTCACGCAAGCGGACTTCCAATTATTTGTAGAGCAGTTTGTGCAAGCTGCCCACCATATGGAGAAAGACCAGTGGTGGTGGGTGCCGCAAGGTCAAACCAATCAAAAAGTCAGACGTGCAATTTTGAAAGAAGTATTAAGAGAGAAGTTCACTTAAATTTAGTGGCTTTTCACGTGCACCATAGGATCGATTAACTCACCACGCATCACGTAGTAAAAAGATTTGTAATACAACTTGATGTCGTGGAAGGGGTCAGTCATGATTTTGAAAGCCCAAGCCAAACCTGCTTGCAGGTTTTCTTTAGCCCACAGTTGTAAGACGCGAAACACCATACCTGCAACGCCTAAAAACAACCAAGCAATGCCGGTCATGCGAACAGGAGTGTCTTCGTAAGCTTCTGGGACAGCCCATGTCAGGTACTGGGGCATGAAGTAAGCGGTCACAGGAATCAAGCCACACACTGTGAGCAGCACAATTTTGCGCTGTAGGTTGTAGCCCACCTTGATTTCTTCTTTGTATTCATGGGTTGCTTGATTGACTTCGTCAAAGCCTTTGGGCTCAAAAAAGAAGTGGCCAATTTGGCGCGTAGTCATAGAGACCAACCAAGCGATTAAGCCCGCCATCACTGGGTCGATGAATAAATAGACATAGGAGACTAAAAATGAAATCGCACTGATCAAATGGAGTGACTGGTTGATACGGCTGTGGTGGTAGTAGCGGTGGTCATCCCAGCGCTGGACTCTGAGGGTTTCGAAAAAATCTTGCATGTGGATCTCCTCTGGCAAGTGTTGGTGAGGCTTGTGCACTAACAAAGAATGTCAGCCCATCAAGTGCGAGTAGAACTATGCGCAAGAAAGATGAAATTTTGATGACACCAAATCTTTAAATAGTCATATTACTTTCATCAAAATGTTTTTTTCGTAAGGCATAGTAATACCTATGAATAACCAAGATAGTTGTTATTTGCAAGACGTCGCTGACGCTTCAGACACTTCAAGGCCTTTGTGCATAGCTGTAGTGACTGAAACATATCCACCCGATATTAATGGTGTAGCACACACTCTTTCAAAAATGGTGGATGCGTTGACATTGAAGGGTCACACAATTTATTTGGTGCGTCCTCGCCATGCGATTCATGATTTTCCGAAAAACCAAGATAACTTTCGCGAGTATTTGGTCCAAGGTTTTCCCATACCTTTTTATAAGCAATTGCGCATGGGCTTGCCTGCTAGGAAAGTGCTGACTCGGCTATGGACACAAGTGCGGCCTGATGTGGTGCATATTGCAACCGAAGGTCCTCTTGGCTGGTCGGCATTGAAAGTTGCACTGCATTTACATATTCCGGTTAGCACTGACTTTAGAACCAACTTTCATAGCTACAGTGCGCATTACGGTGTGGGTTGGTTGGGTGGAATCATCATGGGCTATCTGCGTAGATTTCATAACGCAGCAAACAGCACCATGGTTCCTACGAGTCAGTTGAAAAATGAGCTGAAGTCCTCTGGCTTTGAAAAGTTACACGTAGTACAACGTGGTGTAGATACGCATGTGTTTTCTCCTAAAAAGAGGTCAAACGCGTTAAGAGCTGCTTGGGGCGCATCAAGAAATACCACCGTGGCAATTTGTGTATCACGCTTGGCAGCAGAGAAAAACCTTAACTTGGTTATTCGTGCTTTTGAGTTGCTCAAACAAAAACAGCCGGATTCAAAATTAGTGTTTGTTGGTGACGGGCCCATGCTGGCGCAACTCAAATTAGTTGCTCCCGACGCCCTATTTGCAGGATTTAGAACAGGCGAAGATCTTGCTGCCCATTACGCCAGCGCGGATATATTCTTGTTTGCAAGTATGACTGAAACATTTGGTAATGTAACGATTGAGGCCATGGCTAGTGGATTGCCGATTGTTGCTTTCAACCATGCAGCAGCAGGCGAAATCATTATTTCTGGGGTTAACGGAATATTGGCTAGCGCAAATGACGAGGAAGGATTTTTGGATGCTGCTGTCAAGCTTGGGCTAGATGCGCAATTGCGTGCAGTCTGCGCGCTTGGTGCGAGAGATAAGGCGCTTCAATTCAGTTGGGAATCTATTGTGAAGAAAACGGAGAAAGTTTTTTATGAAGTGTGCACATCGGAGTGAACTTCATTTGAAATACTAAAGATTAACGCCCCAGTTTTAATGCGCCAATGTCCCGTTTCTTTCTCCAAAGACCTGTTGCTACTAACTTGGTTTTTGGCTTGATAAGTGGATGAAATTTTTCTTGTAATTCACGTGAGTCATCTACTAGAGAGCCATTTTGTTGAAGTGACAGGTCAATACCATTGAGTGTTTTTTCATAGGCGTCTGATTTTGGGCAGAAGTATTTGTCGGGGGAGTTCATGGGAGCCTTTCTGAGCGGTTTTTCTATGTTAACGGTGAAGGGGTAGGGTCAATATGAAAAAACTCAGCGAAAGGGGTATGCGTATACACTTTTATGCTGCAACTTCGAAAAGGCCTAATAAGTTATTAAAAAATTTGAGAAAGATGACAAAAATTATCTAAGCTCTGTTAATTTTGAATTTCATATTAAATTAGTACTTTTAAATTAAAAATGCATTTTTCATCTAGTTTTGTGAAAAAAATAGCGCTGTTATGGATTGTTTTTATTGGCAACCCAGCGTTTGCCGCCCGTCCCTTTGTGACTGATGATGCAAGATTGGCGACTGCTGAGAGTTGTCAGTTAGAGACTTGGTCGCGTTTATACAAAAACAGTACTGAATTTTGGGCATTGCCTGCCTGTAACTTATCAGGTAATTTTGAGATAACAGCTGGAAAAGGCCTTGCTCTTCCACGAGATACAGCTTCCACCCAAGATTATGTGATCCAAGCGAAATCGCTTGTTCGTGAATTGACAACCAACGGATGGGGTTGGGGAATTGCTATCGGCAGGGTGAGTCATCCAAGTATTACCCCGGGGCCTAACTTACTTGGTAATACCTATGCGTATGTTCCAGTTTCGGTATCTACGTTGCAAGATAGGGTGATCTACCATTTGAATATCGGATGGCTCCGCGATAATGCAACTCAGGAAAATCGAAGCACTTACGGAATAGGTGCCGAAATTCAGGCAACCAGCAAGTTGCTTTGGATCGCCGAAACCTTTGGCGACCATAAGTCAAGTCCTTATTGGCAAACTGGCTTTCGCTATTCAATCATTCCCAACTTATTCCAGGTTGACACAACGATTGGTAATCAAATGAACGGCAACGTCAACACCCAGTGGATCTCGTTTGGAATCCGATACACGCCTAGTTCTATTTTCTAAACTCGTACCCTATAGATCAAGATCAAATAACGCAATAAGCTCAGAGACTTTTTCGGTCCAAAGCGGCTTGACGCTCTGCTTCCTGCCAGTTAATTTTGGATAAAACCCACATGCTGATGATAAAAAGTAGTGAAGTACTCGCTATGGCTATTCTTTGATGGCCATCGCTCAGCAATGTAATGAGTCCATACAACATGGGCCCAATGATCGAAGCAATTCTGATTGCTACAGACCATAGGGAGAAAACTTGTGCCGTTCGATCTAGGGGAGTGAGTCGTCCGACCATAGCGCGGCCAACAGACTGGCTCGCACCCATACAAAGTCCTGCAAAAGTTGCCGCGAACCAAAAATAAAATTGGTTTGGGCTCGTTGCTGCAATAACGCAAGCTAAGACCCAGCCTATCAAAGTTATTCGCAAAGCTTCTATGTGTCCAATCCGATCTTGGAACCAGCCAAGTAGCCATGCACCAAATAAAGCTGCAATATTGAGTAAGAAAATCAAAAGCATGGTTTCTTGCTTACCCATTCCCATTTCCCCCTCGGCATAAATGGCTGCAACGGTTATGGCAACTGAAACGCCTGCCTGGTAGAGGGCGATGCATTTCAGCAGTTGCATGAATGGGGGCCTATCTTTAGCCCATTGCAGCGCGCTGGCTAAATCTTGAATGCTTTTACGCAGGACATGGTTTGATTGACTCTGCGGTTGTGGTTTAGCTCTTTCCTTCAATTGCCAAAATGTGTAACTGCTTGCCGCTAAAAAAATAGTTGCGGTTATCCACATCGTTGGCGGAACAAGCTCTGTCGTAGTTAAACCTCGTTCAAGGCCACTGATGATCCAAAACAAACAAATGGCAAGTGTAAGCATGCCTCCTACATAGCCCCAAGCCCATCCCCAACTGCTGACTTTTCCCATGGCATCCGTTTTAGCCAATTCAGGCAAAAAAGCGGCTATAAGCGACTCGCCAATGCTGAAAGCAACATTTGCAATGATGATCCAGAAAACAGCCCACATCAAATCCCCCGGGCCTGACCAACCAAGTGCCGATGTTGCAATAACGCAGGCTATTGTGCTGATTAAAAGCGCACGTTTTTTCGAAGCATGACGATCACACCAGGCGCCAATGACAGGCATCAACAACATACTGATCAGGTATGAGGCACTCAGACTGCTGACCCATAACAAGGTTGCCCATGCAGCACTTCCCGCAACTACCCCGACAAAATAAGTGGAGTAAACAGCAGTTATGACGACAGTTGTAAAGCCAGAGTTAGCAAAATCAAACATCGCCCAAGCAAAAATTTCTTTTTTTTTGACGCCTGGCAGAAGCGGTGAATCGGTCATAGTGGGGAAGTGCAGCCAATTAAGATGAAAAGAGCCACTAATAACTGACAGTGGCACAAAATAGGGACTGCGATTCTAAGTTTGAATCAATGCAAAAGGCAATAAGAAGAGGCGATACAGGCGATAAAGGCGCTAGGTTCAGTATCTTTCAGGAACAATCATCTCTTTAGGAACAGGATGTCGTATGTAGTCTGGATTTCTTACCCTTGCAGGTAGAGAAATTTCAGGATGATCAACCTCATGGTAATTGAATTGACTAAGCAAATGGTCAATGCAATTGAGTCGGGCAGTTTTCTTATCTACAGCTTGCACCACCCACCAAGGTGCCTCCGGTATGTGGGTTCGTTCAATCATGGTTTCTTTGGCACGTGTGTAGTCTTCCCAGCGTCTGCGACTTTCAAGATCCATGGGGCTCAATTTCCATTGTTTGAGTGGATCGTGGATACGACCCAAAAAGCGGGCATGCTGTTCGTCGTCAGTAATAGAGAACCAATATTTCAACAAAGTTATTCCACTGCGCCCCAACATTTTTTCAAACTCAGGAACGCTTCTAAAAAATTCCTCGTATTCGTCTTCACTACAAAAACCCATAACGCGTTCTACGCCAGCGCGGTTGTACCAACTCCTGTCAAAGAGAACAATTTCACCGGCAGCAGGCAAATGGGCAACGTAGCGTTGAAAATACCACTGCGTTCTTTCGCGATCGTTGGGAGCGGGTAGTGCGGTCACTCTGCAAACACGTGGATTGAGCCTTTGGGTGATGCGCTTGATCACGCCACCTTTGCCGGCGGCATCACGGCCTTCGAACAATATGACAACCTTTTGCTTGGTGGCTACAACCCAATCTTGTAGTTTGACCAACTCACCTTGGAGTCTCAACAGTTCTCGAAAGTATTTAGCGCGAGCTTTTTTTTCTTCAGGGCTTGCCAATGGATCAATTTCATTTTCGCCGTCTTCGATAGCCATCTCAAGCTCTTCGTCAATTGAATCTAGTAGGTCTTCGCGAATTTTTCGAAGTTGTTCGGAATCAAGTTGGTATCTATCAGTCATTGGAGGCTCCCATTCAATCGAAATCATCTTCTTTCTTCATTTCAATTTCATGACTTTTGTCACGGTTCATTCATAAATATTATGTAGAGTCGAATACAAAATAACTACCACATTCGAGTGCAATGCATATCTTTCTGCGGTTTACAGGCTACTTGTCTGCTTTGCTTTTCTTGCAGATTTTTTCAGGCTGTGCTGTTCAACCTTTTTTGGTGGACAAAGCTGCTGAAGTCTTGGCAATGCAGGAGCAATCAGCTGAAGACGATATTATTTTGGCGCGTGATGCCAGTGCCTTCTATCTGAAATTATCTGAATCTGTTCTACAAAAATCTCCCGGCAATTTAAAGCTTGCCCATTCTGTTACTGCAGGCTTGACCCAATATGCCTACGCATTTGTTGCATTTGAAGCAGAAAAACTCGAGCCCCAAGATGCCAAGGCGGCGCAACGTATCAGAGTTCGTGCCGCACGACTTTATCTAAGAGCCCACCAACATGCGATGCGAGCATTAGAAAAATCCATGCCTGGATTTATGCAAGCCCTAATTCAAAATGACCAAAAATTTTTATCTCGATTCGATCAATCCCATGTGGGCGTTGCTTATTGGGCAGCTGCTGCATGGGGTGGCTATATTTCCCTCTCCAAAGATGACCCTGATAAGGTAGCAGACTTACCTTTGGCTATTAGATTAGCGACCCTAGCTTGGGCAAAGGATCCTCATTTTGGTAATGGTGGACTAACTAGTTTGTTGGGAACTTTTGAAGCATCGCGTACGGGTGGTTCATTGTTAATTGCTGATCAATATTTTGATCAAGCTATTGCACAAAGCCGTGGCCAAAGTGCAGCTCCTTGGGTATCAAAAGCAGAAAACATTGCCCTTCAAAAACAAGACAAGCAAGCCTTCACACAGTGGTTGCAGTCCGCGATTCGTATCAGTGAAATGCACCGAAATTTAGAAAATGAAGTGATGCGTGAACGTGCGTCATGGTTACTTGAAATGGTAGATGATCTTTTTTGAAAGTGGAACATGGTGCAACTTTTAATTCGATTTCTTAGTTTGTTATTGGCTCTCCTAGTACTAAGCCCTCTGGCAGTTGCGGCGGATAAGCCATTTCGCATTGGAACATTGGCGCCTAAAAATTCTCTCTATCACCGTCAACTTCTTGAAGTGGGAGAGGCCTGGCGAGCTGCACAGGGGGGCAGTGCAAAGTACATCGTTTTCCCAGATGGCAGTCAAGGTGGTGAGGCTGAGTTAGCACGTCGTATGCGGATTGGGCAACTTCAAGGGGCTTTGTTATCGGTTGTAGGTTTGAACGAGATTGAACCTTCAATCAGCGCCTTGCAATCGATGCCTCTCTTATTTAGGAGCTGGGACGAAGTCGATTACGTCAGAGAAAAAATGCGTCCTGCTATGGAGAAAAAGTTCTTAGACAAAGGCTTCATCGTCTTAGCATGGGGTGATGCTGGCTGGGTACGCTTCTTTTCAAAAGAGCCTGTTTTTCGTCCAGATGATTTCAAAAAGATGAAGTTCTTCTCCTTTGCAGGCGAACGCGAGCAACAAGAAATTATGAAAAGCTTAGGCTATACGCCAGTACCTTTGGAATCTTCAGACATCTTGCCTGCAATTCAAACAGGCATGATCAATGTGGTGCCCTCTACGCCTTACTTCGCGCTTGCAACGCAGGTATTCAATACAGCTCCAAATATGCTCGAAATCAATTGGGCTCCTGTTGTAGGTGCATTGGTTGTTACCCAAAAGGCTTGGGATGACATGACGCCTGCTGCTCAACAGGCATTGCGGGTTTCTGGTGAAAAAGCAGGCGTTCTAATTCGTAATAAAGCGCGGCAAGAAGTTGAAGAGGCGGTTGAAGCCATGAAAAAAAGGGGTTTAGCAGTCAATAAACCTAATGCTGAGCAGCTTCGTGAGTGGAATGAACTGGCTGAAAAACTTTATCCCCGTATTCGCGGAAATTTAGTACCTGCTGATACCTTTGACGAGGTTTTTAGGCATATAAAAGCCTATCGGGCTGGTAAAAAATAATGCGCAATCTCGGACGACTTGACGAAGCTATTGCTTCAACAGCGTTGGTTTTGATGGCGGTCATTCCTATGATCGAAATAATTTCCCGTCCTTTTATGGGCAAAGGTTTCGAAAACGCACCGCTTGTGGTGCAACACTTGGGGCTGGTTCTTGCGATGTGGGGAGCTATTGCAGCAGAGCGCCATGGTCACTTGACCACTTTGGGCAAGATGTTTGTTCAAGGCGAAAAATTCGCGCATATTGCTGCAGGCCTTGTATGTGGAGTTTTGACATGGGCGAGCTGGAAATTCGTTTCGAGCGAGATCGATTCTCCAAAAGAACTAGCTTATGGCATTCCAGTTTGGTGGCTACAAACCACCATGCCTTTAGGATTTGCATTGCTTGGTGCAAAACTCTCCGCTCGGGGTCAAGAGAATCAATTTCTTAAATATTCCTTCGCATTGATTTGGCCATTGGTGGGTATTTCAATGGCAGCTTGGCTGGACGGTGAAGTCGTTCCTCTATTACCTTGCGTACTTATATTGGTTGCCGCGCTGTTGTGTGGTGCACCTATATTTGTAGTTCTCGGCGGCTTGGCCCTCGCTTTGTTTGCTAGCGAAGGTCTGCCTCTTGCATCGATTGCACTGTCGCACTACCAAATTACTGTTAATCCTTCTCTTCCTGCCTTACCACTTTTTACTTTTGCCGGGTTGGTGTTTGCAAAAACTGATGCTACAAAACGCCTTGGAATTGTTTTCATGGCATTTTTCGGTAACGGAGTACTTGGAACAGTGATTGCAGCAACTGTGCTGTGCTCATTTTTTACAGCTTTTACCGGGGGTAGTGGGGTCACTATTTTGGCTTTAGGTGGCTTGTTGCTCCCACTGCTACGCAACACGGGCTACCCCGAACAACGAAGTATCAGTTTGGTCACTAGTGCAAGTGCTTTGGGCGTTTTACTTGCGCCCTCTGTTCCGTTGATCATGTACGCAATCATCGCGCGTGTACCGATCAACACGATGTTTCTAGCAGGCATAGTTCCTGCGGTAGTCATGGTGGTTTGCCTATTAATATTTGGTGGCTATTTGCGAGTGGACACCGCTGGTAAAAATAATGCTGTTCAAACCCCACAGCTTTTACAAGCCATCAATCTTGCTAAATGGGAAATCTTGGCGCCTTTTGTAGCTATAGGTTCGTTGGTAAGTGGTTTAGCAACTCCTACGGAGAGTGCAGCATTGACAGCTGCTTATGCAGTTTTGTCGCAGGCATGTTTGCACCAAGAATTGAATTGGCGCCGAGCCTATGAATGTTTGTCGCAATGTGCTCAAATTATTGGCGGAGTGATGTTGATTTTGGGTATGGCTTTAGGATTGACTAACTATTTAGTCGATGCTGGAATTCCTGATTTGGCAATTGAGTGGGTACAAGGCATTACACAGAATAAATATCTATTTTTATTGGCACTGAACATTTTTCTATTTGTTGCAGGCGCGTTGATGGAAATATATGCGGCAATCGTGGTTTTAGTGCCATTGCTTTTGCCCTTGGCAATGAGTTATGGAATTGACCCGGTGCATTTCGGTATTATTTTTTTAGCCAATATGGAAATGGGATTTCTTTGCCCGCCTGCTGGAATGAATATTTTCTTTGCATCTGCTGTTTTTAAGCAATCCATTCGCAAAGTTGCCGTATCCGTGCTTCCTGCATTGGCAGCAATTTTTGTTGGAACCTTGATAATTTCGTGGTTGCCCATTGTTGTAATTGGCCTGCCACAGTATTTGGGACAATTACCTCTGTAAATTTTTTGCGTGTTACGTTTATGTAATGGGGTCAAAATGGATTTAATTTTGTGGCGTCATGCAGATGCAGAAATGGCCTCTGAAGGAGAGGATGATTTATCACGTCAACTCACTCCAAAGGGCGAAAAGCAAGCGATACGCATGGCTACTTGGTTAGATCGGCACTTACCAGAAGGAGCACGAATACTCGTCAGTCCTGCAATCCGAACAGAACAAACAGCCAAAGCACTTAATCGAAAATATAAACTTCGTGATGAATTAGTTCCTGACAGTACTGCGCAAGATGTGCTCGACTTGATCAAGTGGGATGTCGAGAAAGGCCCTCAAGGAAGGGGACCACTTTTAATAGTGGGACACCAACCTTATCTGGGTGAAATAGTTGCTAAGTTATTGGGTATGCAGGCTGAGAGTTGCGCAATTCGAAAAGGGGCAGTTTGGTGGATGCGCTCAAGATTGCGCGAAACCCAACCTGAAACCCTATTGCTCAACGTCATCAATCCTGACTTTATCTAATTAAGCCAAAAGAGCGAGCTGCGATTGCACTTTGCTCTGTGCAATTTGCGCTAGGCTTCGTCTTGTATGGCCATGCGAGTCAA
The DNA here is from genome assembly GCA_018969975.1 of Burkholderiales bacterium. Taxonomy (GTDB): domain Bacteria; phylum Pseudomonadota; class Gammaproteobacteria; order Burkholderiales; family Burkholderiaceae_C; genus Limnohabitans. Next base: position 5,733 of record JAGWXI010000028.1, on the reverse strand, counting down.
TAGGTTCAGAGATTACGACTTGGACCAATATCGGCGGCGCACAAATTACTCGGTGCAAAGACTGTATAAAACTGGTGTCACCTACAAACGCTGGTACAAGAGTGGTAGATTTCGAGGCAAGGTCTCTGTAACGTAGGCTCACAGCAATCACCTCACAGGAATGCGACATGGCTGCCTCAAATATATTGGAATGAAAAAATCCAACCTGATGCCCTTCGCTACTTGTCCCTTCTGGAAATCCAGCAATACATTGTTTTTTTTGCATCGCTTGGGTTAGGCCTTGTACCATCTTGCGAGCAGAACTAGGCGACCCTCTATGAACAAAGATAACGTCACAGCCCTTCGCAATCCATCCGATTACAGGCCAGTCTCTGACTTCTTGTTTGGCTACAAAAACACTGTATTCAATGGTTTGTATCACCAACGGGTCTAGCCAGGAAATATGGTTGGCGACGATTAGACGTGAATTTTTTGACGCAGATCGGTCCAATGAACCCATCAGTTCGACAGAAATACCCAAGATTTTTAAAGTTTCTGTAGACCAGTTTTGTATAGCTTGGGTTTTTTGCTCTGTTTGGTCAAGTCGGGGAAATTGCACAAACAAAATCCAAAAGGCTTTTAAAAAAGCTAAAAACAGGCGCAAGTAAGTTAGAAGCACTTTATTAGTAGAGAGAAATTCGTGTAATTGTTTGGCTTCGATTTGTCTTAGAAGGTGTGATATTTGTAAGTTTATGCATCCAATATGAAAATTATGTGACATATTGGTGAAATTTTTATTAGCGTATTCGAAACATAAAATTCGGGCTAATGAATATGCAAGCAAACATCCAAGACCAACTAAAGAAAATAGATCACCTTTCAATGGAATGGCTAGATAGAGATCTAAGTTTGCTGGCATTTAATGCACGTGTGCTCGACTGGGTAAAACGAACGGATGTCCCGCTTCTTGAGCGTTTGCGCTATCTCTGCATCGTGTCTTCCAATTTAGATGAGTTTTTTGAAGTTCGGGCAACGCTCTACACAAGTCTTGCAAAACCAAAAGCAGCTTTAAACGAAATTGATGCGCAAGCACAAGCCACATTAAGCCAAGCGGCGCATGAACTTGTGCATGAACAATATGCTTTATTCAATGATGCGTTGATGCCCGCATTTGCCAAGGCGGGGGTGCGCATTTTGTCGCACGGCGAACGCAATGCAGCACAGAGGGAATGGGTTAAAAATTATTTCGAACACGAAGCCCGTCCGTTGCTGCTTCCGGTGGGATTGGATCCTGCTCATCCATTTCCACAGATAGCCAATAAGTCCCTGAACTTTATTGTGCGTTTATCTGGAAAAGATGCTTTTGGGCGTGACAATGAAATTGCAATTGTCAAAGTCCCTCGCAGTCTTCCTAGGGTCATCCAGTTACCTGAAAAACTTTCTGGTCGCCGACTTCTGTTTGTATCTATATCTAGCGTGATCCGTGCACATTTAGAGGAACTTTTTCCTGGCCGGGTAGTGGGAGAGTTTTCACAATTTCGAGTCACTCGACATTCGGACTTGGCGGTAGACGAGGAGGATGTCAAAAATTTACGTACCGCTTTGCGGCACGGTTTAGTGCATCGTAATTTTGGACAGGCAATTCGACTTGAAGTGTCTGAAGGTTGTTCGCAGTATTTGTCTGATTTCTTGCTGCACCAATTCGAACTTCCGCTCTCTGCCCTTTACCGTGTTCATGGCCCTGTCAATTTAGTTCGGCTAAACCAGTTGATTGATTTAATCGACCGACCCAAATGGCTTTTTCCTCCCTACCAACCAAGTTTTCCTAAGCAATTTAAAACGAGCACGTCTATCTTTGAGCAATTGCAATCAGGTGACGTGCTAATTCATCAACCCTATGAGAGCTTTGATGGCGTCTTGGCTTTTTTACGAGAAGCGGTTCACGATAAACACGTGTTAGCCATCAAACAAACCATCTACCGAACGGGCGCTGATTCTGAATTGATGGAGTTATTGCGTGAAGCTGTTCAACGCGGCAAAGAAGTAACTGTCGTGGTGGAGTTAAAAGCCCGGTTTGACGAAGAAGCAAATATCAACTGGGCAGAAAAACTCGAATACATCGGGGCTCAAGTAGTCTATGGAGTAGTTGGATTAAAAACACATGCAAAGATGCTGCTGGTATCACGTCGTGAAGGACGATTGATTCGCCGCTATGCGCACCTCTCAACAGGTAACTACAACCCTAAAACAGCTAAGCTCTACACCGATTTAAGCCATCTGACAAGCGACGCAAAAATAACGCAAGATGTAGAAACTGTCTTCAATTTACTCGCGAACCAGAGCAAGATTCCCCGACTCAATAAGCTAATACTTGCACCATTTCATTTGCAGAAAAATCTGATTGAACTTACCAAGCAAACCACTCTAGCAGCCATGGAAGGTCAAAAGTGCCGCATTATTTTAAAAATGAACACCTTGACAGATGACAGTCTTATGCAAGCCTTGGTAGATGCCGGTCAAGCAGGCGTGCAAATCGATTTAATCATTCGTGGTGCGTGCATGCTTCCAGCTCAAAAAGCAGGGTGGACTGACAACATTCGCGTGCGTTCAATCATTGGCAGATTTTTGGAACACTCTCGTGTGTTTTATTTTGCTGTTGGTAAGCATGAACATTTGTATTTATCCAGTGCAGATTGGATGAACCGTAATATGCTGCGACGGGTTGAATTGGCATGGCCTGTCGAAGACCCAAAACTGCGCCAGCGCATCATTAACGAATGTTTACAAACTTATCTGCAAGATTATGTCGACGCTTGGGTTATGAATTCGCACGGCCAATATGCTAGGGCGACGCCACCAAAATCACGCAGTGCAAAACTCAAAACTTATGTCAGCGCGCAGCAGCAGCTGATGAGTTTGTACGGTATGCGAAATTAAGCAGGTTGCTTTACACGGCTAGAGCGCGTGAGGGCGAATACCCATGGTGTCTTTTGCCATGCAATTACTTCTTGCCGTAATAGATGCATCGATTGTGGGTAGTTCTCTATCCAATCTGCGTCTATTTCTAATGTGAAAATCTTGTTTTTTTCATGGCAATAGAATTCCAACCCAAGTTGATTGGGCGTTTTTCTAGCGTGACACAAAATGACAGATAAACGCAAAGCAATAAGCATTTTGACGAATTCAGCCTCTTGAAAATCTGCATCTAACTTTCTTAGTTTTCCACGGTGTCCCAAAACCAAAAGACTTAAGCGATGCAACTCTTGCATGCTAAATCCCAGCAAATCTGCATTTTCTAAAATATAGGCACCATGTTTGTGGTAATCGCTATGTGAAATAGCGAAACCCACTTCATGTACAGCTGCTGCCCAGCTGAGTTTTCTTTTGAGTCTTTGCACTAAGTGCGGTTCGTAACCCGAATCTTGAATAGACTTATTAAAAAACTGTAAGGCAACTTTGCTAACACGCTGGCTGTGGGTTTGGTCGAGGGCAAATTTTTGCGCTAAGCGTTGGATGGAAATATCTCTTACATCCGTAGTCCTGTCATCGCGTTCAACCATCTCAAATAAAACGCCTTGCCTCAAGGCACCTTGTGCAACATGGAGTTTGTCAATAGCTAAAAGTTGCATCAAGGCGCGCAAAACGCTTGCGCCACCTCCAATGACTGCGCGTCGATCTTCTTTTAAGCCTTGTAATCTAATGTGGTCTACATGGGAAGCGCGCACTAATTGCTTGATCAGCCAATTCAAGCCATCCATGCTGACTTCACCTGCAGGCCATCCTTGTGATTGAAGCACATCGGCTACAGCACCTACCGTACCAGATGCGCCATATGCAGTATCCCAATTAGTAGGCGGATATTTTTCAATCGCTTCTTCTAAAACAGCTTTGGCTGCAATCTCAGCTTTGGAGAATGCGCTTTCACTCAATACACCGTCAGGAAAGTATTTCATAGACCAAGCAACACTACCGACCCGAAATGAACCCGTAACGTGGGCTTGTAGGTTTTGACCAAGTACTAATTCAGTAGAGCGTCCGCCAATATCAATTACTAGTCGGCGCTTGTGGTCGGTTGGTAGAAGATGCGAAACACCTTGGTAGATCAAGCGCGCTTCTTCACTTCCTGAGATTATTTCGATAGGGAACCCCAAAATCTCATACCCGCGTTTTATGAATGCCTCTCGGTTTTTTGCTTCTCGCAGAGTTTGTGTGGCAACTGCACGCACTTGAGATTTATGAAAACCAGCAATTCTTTCGGCAAAACGTGCCAAGCACTCCCATCCTCGTACCATGGATTCTTGTGAAAGATTTCTGTTTTCATCAAAACCACTGCCTTGGCGCACAGTCTCTTTAAGGTATTCGATACGTTGGATTTGACCGAGTTCGTAGCGCCCAATTTCTAATCTAAAACTATTAGAGCCTAAATCGATGGCTGCCAATAAAGTGCCTTGCTTCATGTGTCTATTCTATTGTGGCTGCATGACAATTTTGTGTCGATTCAAGTGAGAGGGCTTCGCAAGCAAAAACTTTGAAGTAGACGATTTATTCAATCTTGATACCCGCTGCTTTGACCAGTTGCGCAGCAGATACAGTCTCACTATCGAGATATTTCTCAAACGCTTCTTGCTGCATAGGCATGGCCGCAGCGCCTAATTTATCTAGGCGGTCTTTCACATCGGGCATAGCCAATACTTGCATCACACCAGCATGCAATTTATTCACGATGGGCTTCGGGGTCTTGGCTGTTACGAACAAGCCTACCCAAAAGGTATAGGCCGCGCTTGCGTATCCCGCATCTGAGATGGATGGCACTTGGGGCAACAAAGGTGATCGCTGCACCGTGCTGACCGCTAAGGCTTGTAACCGGCCACTTTGTATTAAAGGTAAAGCCGATACCAAAGGCGCAAAAAACCAATCGATTCGACCAGATGCAGTTTCTGTCAAAGCCTCAGGTGTTCCGCGGTAAGGCACATGCTGCGCTTGGATGCCCGTAGCGACGCGAAACTTTTCTGCGTTCATATGCGTGGCCGATCCATTTCCAGCCGATGCATAGTTCAAAACACCGGGTTGTGCTTTGGCTTTAGCAACTAAATCAGCGACATCTTTGTAACCTTTGCTGGGGGAAACAACGATGACATTAGGCAAACTGGCCAAGGGCGTGATGCCGTCGAAGTCTTTGAGGGTGTCGTAACTTAATTTGGGATACAACGCAGGATTGACCACATGCCCCGAGCTATGCACTAGCAAGGTGTAACCATCAGCAGGCGCTTTGGCAACCAAGGCCGCACCTACGGTTCCGCCAGCGCCCGTTTTGTTGTCGATCACAATTTGCGCGCCAAGCAGGGGCCCCAGTTTTTCTGCGATCGTGCGTGCTATGACATCGGTGCCGCTTCCTGCTGTAAATGGAACAACGAAAGTAATCGCTTTGCCTTGCGGCCAATCACTTTGACCGAATGCCGACAAGGTAGAGGATGCACTGGCTGCAGCAGCCCACCGCAATGCATGGCGGCGAGTCAAAAAAGTGGTGTTGTGCATGACGTTGTCTCCTATAAATTAAGGATTAAAAACAATACGGCGTTTTGCGCCGCCTAAAACTTCTTGGTAAACGCGCATTGCCTGGTCTAGTCCAAAAACTGCATCCGGTGTGACTTGAAAGGGTTGCAGGCTGCCAGCCTCAAAACCATCGTGCATGGCTTGCATCAACGCGTTGGTATGAATGCAATCAAGCGCTAATGTATCAATACCTACATAGGT
>JAGWXI010000027.1 GCA_018969975.1 Burkholderiales bacterium | reverse complement strand
CGTTGGGGTTGGCGCATCACGCGCGTTGCCAATTGCTGGATGCGTGGCGCAAATGTCGCGCTAAACATCATGGTTTGTTTGCGGTCAATCGTGAGTTGGTTGATTTCAGCTAAATCATCTGCAAAGCCAAGATCCAACATGCGGTCAGCTTCGTCAACCACCAAAAATTGCACTTTGTCTAGCTTGATTTGCATCGAACGTTGCAAGTCCAACAAACGGCCTGGGGTGGCCACTACCAAGTTGGCATTTTGCAACTTGGCAATTTGCAATTGGTAAGGCATGCCACCGACCACATTGGCTACGCGTAGTCCGCGGCAGTGTTTGACCAAATCAATGGCGTCGTGCGCTACTTGCTGGGCGAGCTCGCGCGTGGGGCACACGATCAAAGCACCTGGGGTAGCGGCTTTGAAATTACGCACATTAGTGGGGTCTTTGCGCTTGGGTTTTTTAGGTGGCTCATCGCCTTTGGCAATTGCATCAGCAACCGATTTTTCATAAGCGGCGCGACCAGCAGCTTCTGCCTCAGAGAGTTGTTTTAGCAAGGTGTGGATGACAGGCAATAAAAACGCAGCGGTCTTGCCGCTACCTGTTTGGCTAGACACCATCAAGTCGATGAAGCCCTTTTTGGTGTCTGGATTGTCCGAAGGTAACGCCAAGGGAATGGTTTTGAGTTGGACTGTCGTGGGCTGTGTAAAGCCCAAATCAGCAACGGCTTGCAGGAGTTCCGGAGCAAGCCCGAGCTTGACAAATCCATTAGGGCTTGGTTTCACTGTTTCTTGAACATCAACGGCCTCAGCCAAATCGTCCAAAACAGAGGAAATAGGTTCGACAAGCGTAGAAACGCCAGTCACTTCAAAAGCGTCAGTCATAGTTTTCTCACACGCGAGCACCACAATGTTTGCGGCTAGCTCCGTTCTTGGTTAAAAAACATCAACCATCAAACGAAACTTGCTCTGGCCCAGGAGGGTTTGTTCAGCGCGTGGGACTCAATTCAAGGAGCCCAATGTAAGAGGGGAGATGTACAGATTTCGCTAATTTTTTTAAGCGAAGACCGCTATTGTGCCACAGCTTCGGGTTTTTACCTAATTTAAATTCAAGAAGTGCTTTTTGTAGTGCAACATTTCGTCTATGGACTCGTGCACATCAGCCAATGCCGTGTGTTTCTGCGCTTTTTTAAAGGCATTGAAAACATCGGGCTTCCATCTGCGCGCTAACTCTTTGAGGGTGCTGACGTCTAAGTTGCGGTAATGGAACCAAGCCTCCAGCTTAGGCATGTATTTATTTAAAAAACGTCTGTCTTGCCCAATAGTATTTCCGCACATGGGGGAAGACCCTTTTGAAACAAACTGTTTGATAAAAGTAATCAGGGCGTCCTGGGCTTGCTCTTCTGTCAGCGAAGAAGCTTTAACTTTTTCTATCAAACCACTTTTGCCGTGTGTTCCTCGGTTCCATGCGTCCATTTTGGATAGAACTGCATCGCTTTGGTGAATCACTAAAACAGGCCCTTCAACGCGAATAGATAAATCAGGACTGGTCACGATTACGGCGATCTCAAGTAAACGATCACGGTCTGGTAATAAGCCAGACATTTCACAATCTAACCAAACAAGATTGAGGTCAGATTTAGCCAATGTAGTTTGCGTTTGGTGAGGTGGCTCTGGAGAAGTATTGGTCGTATTAGGCATGCTGGGGATTGTCGTGCATCCCCAAATGCAGGTGGGTTACATACATTCATCTAAACTTCCACCCCATGATGAATTCTTCTCTCTCTATGAGTGCGGCACTTGCAGTGCTGCTTGCTGCTAATTTGCTAACCAAGCTCTGGCTGACTTCGCGCCAAGTGCGCCATGTCGCGCAACATCGTGATGCAGTGCCTGCTGCCTTTGCAGACACGATCACGCTAGAGTCACATCAAAAAGCCGCAGACTACACATTAGAAAAAGCGCGCGTGGGTTTGATCGATCTTGCCTTAGATGCTGCCACCCTTTTAGCTTGGACATTGCTTGGGGGCTTAGATTTTCTCAACCAAATCACATTGCAGCTCATGGGACCGGGCATGGGTCAGCAAGTGGTTTTGGTGCTGGCTTTTATGCTGGTCGGTGGATTGATTGGCTTGCCTTTATCGCTTTACCAAACCTTCAGTGTGGAACAACGATTTGGGTTTAATAAAACAACGCCTGCTTTGTGGGTGAGTGATCTACTTAAAGGTATCGCGGTTGGTTTGGTGTTGGGATTGCCCATTTTGTGGCTCGTACTATGGTTGATGGAAGCTGGCGGCGCATGGTGGTGGGTTTGGGCTTGGAGCGCATTGGTCGTTTACCAATTGTTTGTCATGTGGATCGCACCCAATGTGATCATGCCGCTGTTTAATAAGTTCACACCACTTGAAGACGACACACTCAAAGCGCGCGTGAATGCATTGATGTCTCGCGCCGGCTTTACCGCCAAAGGTTTTTTTGTGATGGATGGCAGCAGACGCTCTGCACATTCGAATGCTTTTTTCACTGGCTTTGGTCCGGCTAAGCGGGTGGTTTTTTTCGACACCCTGCTTGCACAACTCAATGGCGACGAAATGGAAGCCGTCTTGGCGCATGAGTTAGGACACTTCAAACACCGCCATATTTTGCAAATGATGGCGACTAGTTTTGCATTCAGTTTGGTGGGGCTTGCCTTACTCGGTTGGTTATCCCAGCAAGTTTGGTTCTACACAGGATTGGGCGTTGCACCCAACTTGCAAGGCGGCAATAGTGCTTTGGCTTTGTTACTGTTCATGCTGTTTTTGCCATTGGTGACTTTCTTCATCACACCCCTGTCTTCCCGCAGATCACGACGATTTGAATTTGAAGCGGATGCTTATGCAGCCAGCAATAGCGACGGTAAGTCTTTGGCAAGTGCCTTACTAAAGCTCTACCAAGACAATGCATCGACCTTGACGCCAGACCCTTGGTTCGTCGCGTTTTATTACTCTCACCCGCCAGCTTCGCAGCGCATCGCGCGCATTGCCGCATGACCCAGACCGGCTTAGTGGTTGCCAGCCATGGACGCCACTGCATGGTCGAATCGATGGATGGTGAACGACGCATTTGTCATCCAAGAGGGAAAAAAAGCCAAGTGGTCGTCGGAGACCAAGTGGAGTGGTTGCCATCTACCGATGAAGGCACGATAGAAAAAATTCTCCCTCGGCGCAACTTGTTTTACAGACAAGACGAAATACGCACCAAATCATTCGCAGCCAATTTAGACCAAGTGGTGATCTTGCTAGCCGCAGAGCCAGAGTTCTCTCAAATGCAACTCACGCGCGCCTTGATTGCGGCAGAAGCTGAGCACATCACCCCCATCATTGCTTTGAACAAAAGCGACCTCACCGATTTATTTGCCCGCGCTCTAGAGCGCTTAGCGCCTTACACAGCGATGGGCTACACCGTGTTGCAACTGGCTATCAAACATGGCCACTCGGGCGACTTGGTGGAACGTTTACAGAATAAAACCAGTTTGATATTGGGTCCATCAGGTACTGGTAAGAGCACCTTGATAAACCAATGCATACCCAATGCCTTGGTAAGTACGGGTGAGATTTCTCACGCATTGAACTCCGGCAAGCACACCACGACCTCTACCAATTTGTATTGGGTAGATGCTGAACGCAAGACTGCATTGATCGATTCGCCAGGGTTTCAAGAGTTTGGACTGCACCATATAGACGCAATGCAACTCGCCGCTTATATGCCCGACTTAAAGCCACACGTTTCTGAATGTAAGTTTTACAACTGCACCCACCTACACGAACCAGGGTGCGGCGTGCAAGCTGCTGTCACATCTGGGGAAATCAACGCCTCGCGCTACAAGCTCTACGGCATGTTGTTTGCTGAACTCACTGAACCTAAACATTACTAGAACCTTGGTAAACGAGAAATATTTCAAAAATCTGCGTTGTTTTCAGTGATTCCCATGTTCGCGATCACCTTATTGGTTCCTTTTTCTCTGCTTTTTTATTGACTAACATTCTCTTTTTGTAACTATCCATCAATCTCATTTTTTTGATTTCTTCTATGGTTGATTTATTCACCATCAGCTTGAAATCGCATGCAATTATTTAATAAATTATCTGATATAGTAACTCATTCGTTACCATTTAATAAGCCAATTGAAGTACGTGAGTACCTGGAAGAGAACGGCAGAAGCCCCTATAAAAAATGGTTCGATGCGTTGCCGGCAACGGTTGCAGCAAAAGTCTCTGTCGCATTATTGAGGATGGAAATGGGAAAAAAAGAACCATCGATCGTAAAAACTGAAAGGCGTATATGGCACTAACTAGACATTTCAAAGAAACTGTTTTAGAACGCGTTCACCGTGATGAAGCGTTTGCAACCGCCCTTCTCGATGAAGCTGCCACTTTATTTTTAAATGGCGAACCGGAGACTGCAAGGCTTGTCTTACGTGATTTGGTCAATGCCACGATTGGCTTTGAGCAATTAGCTGAGGTTACTGAGAAGCCAAGTAAAAGTTTGCATCGCATGCTGTCTCCTAAAGGAAATCCGAGCATGGACAATTTGGCCGCTATTTTTTGCGCAGTTCGCGAGAAGTTAAACGTTACGCTTGAAGCACATTCTGTTGCAATTTAAATCGCAAATATTTGAAATTAACCTAGCAATCTTGCTAGGGTCAGTAGCGCCAGCAACACCATCCACAACACCACCGAGCGCCATACCAAACCTACAACGCTGGCCAAGTGGCTTCTTTCCGGGGCACGTCCTGGTGTGCTTTCACTATCTTGACCATCACTAGATGCGCCTTCTTGCATCACTGCATCTGATGTATCGACCCCACTTGGTGGCAGTGCTGCACCACCTAGTTGCACATTTAACGCACCAGAAGTAGCAGCAATCACCACTCCGTCGTTATCGTCAGAAAAGCGTTGCGCGTAATTGCGCCAGCAGTCTATCGCGTCTTCAAAGTTGCCTACAACTCCAAAGGCAACAGCAGTCATGCGCGCTGGCAACCAGTCAACGGCGTACCAAGCTTTCTTGGCACATGCTTGCAAAGCCAAGCTGACGAATTTGATATCGGCATGCGGCGCATGCGCCCAGATACGAGATACCCATTCACTCATGCGGTAGATCACAGCACCAGCAGGGCCAAAGCCCAATGCAGCAAATACAGAGAAGCACGCCATCACGCCAAACACATGGCGGTGCGCAGACAACACGGAGAACTCAATCAGATGGCGCAATAACTCTTGGCGCGGCAAAGTGCCTACTTCTACTTGTTTCCAATGCGCCAATGCCTCACGCGCTTGTTGTTCGTCGCCCTCTTCTAATGCGTCTCGAATATCTGTGAAGTGATGGCTGAACTGACGAAAACCCAACGCCAAGTACAAAACTCCCACACTCCAAACCATGGCCGCAGGCCAACCTAACCAAGCCAGCAAACTCCAATGGATGATGATCGATAAGACTGCAGGCACTCCTACAGCTAAAGCCCAAGTCATCCAAGCGAGTCGATCTTGTCCAGCGTCAAAAGTGTGGCTGATCCACTCTAACCACGCACGTAAAGCACGATGCGCCCAGTTGTCATGCGCCAGCGGTCGCACCTGTTCGATGAGGAAAGCGAGGAGTAAGGCTAAGAAACTCATAGCCCGATGATAACTACTAGGCTTGTAAGAAACGATAAAAGTTGCGCAGCATGCCGGCAGTAGCACCCCAGATGAATCGCTGATCGGATCCATCTTGGTACGGCATCGATAACCACTGGCGTTGCACGCCCTCAAACTCCCATACATGCCAGCGGTGGTTGGCGGGGTTCATCAAATAGGCCAAAGGCACTTCGAATGCATGCGCCACTTCGTTGGTGTTGATTTGAAGTTGCATTGCTGGATCGATCAATGCAACGATAGGCGTGACATGAAAAGCCGAGCCGGTGATGTAGGTGGGTAATTGGCCGAGCACCTGCACGTGATGCGACTCAAGCCCAACTTCTTCGTAGGCTTCACGTAATGCAGTGGCTGCCGCGTCCGCATCATGTACATCGCACTTTCCACCAGCGAACGCAACTTGGCCCGCGTGGGTACTCATATGTGCAGTGCGCTGGGTTAGCAACACGGTGGGGGTCTCACGCATCACCAATCCCATCAAGACCGCAGCTTGCGCGGGCTCGCGGTCCATAAATTTCCGCTCCCGCATGATCTCTGGTTGCCAATTGGGTGGCTGTGCAAAGCGCTGTTGCAGGGCTTGTGCCGTCCACCTATCGCTTAGTACGGGCGCGAGATGGCTGTCTATCCGATCGACAGGAACCTGGAGTGGGTCGAAATTGGAGGGATTAGCCATAGAACGCAATAAAAAAGCCACCGCAAGTGAACACTTGGGGTGGCTTATGGAGAGCCAAAGCTTGGAGTAACTTACTCAGCCGCTGCTGCAGCGGCTTTGTTGGCAGCTGCAGACTTGCTAACCAACTTTTCTTTAATACGGGCCGACTTACCGCTACGGTCACGCAAGTAATACAACTTGGCACGGCGCACGTCGCCACGGCGTTTGACTTCAATGCTGGCAATCAAGGGGCTGTAAGTTTGGAACGTACGCTCGACGCCTTCACCGCTGGAGATTTTGCGAACAGTAAAGCCGCTGTTCAAACCGCGGTTGCGCTTGGCAATGACTACGCCTTCGTAAGCCTGCAGGCGCTTGCGCGTACCTTCGACCACATTGACGCTAACGATGACGGTATCGCCAGGGGCGAATTCGGGGATTTTTTTGTTGAGGCGAGCAATTTCTTCTGCCTCAAGGGTTTGGATTAAATTCATAAAGACCTCTGATGGATCGTGACCGCGCTACACAAAAGGCTTCTGGTGACTTTTAAATAAAAGACCCGAAGCGGCCGGTCAGAGGATCGAAAAGCCCATCATTATAGCGACTTTTGCTGCGTAAGGACAGCCTCGTCTTGGGCAGTCAATAAGCCCGCAGTGCGCGCAGCGTCCACCAAGTCTGGGCGCAGTCGCTGGGTCAGCGCCAAGCTCTGGGCGCGGCGCCAAGTCTCTATTTGGGCATGGTGGCCAGATAAAAGCGCCTCAGGCACGCCCTGCCCTTGCCATTGCTCGGGCCGCGTGTAGTGCGGGCAATCTAGCAAGCCGTCTAAGGCAGGGTGGAAACTGTCCATTTGCGAGCTGTCGCCATCTTGCAAAACGCCTGGTTGCAAACGGGTCACCGCATCCAACAAGGCCATGGCGGCGATTTCGCCTCCGGACATCACAAAGTCACCCAAGCTAATTTGCTGGTCTACAAACTGGTCAATAAAGCGCTGGTCCACGCCTTCATATCGCCCACAAAGCAAAACGGCGCCAGCACTGTCGGCCCACTTTTGCACCACCGTGTGTTGCAAAGTTGGCCCAATTGGTGAGAAAAGTACCAAAGGCGCCACGTGTCGGTCTTGGCCGCGCTCTGCGCGAATCGCTCCTAAACAAGCGGCCAATGGTTCGGCCATCATCACCATGCCGGGCCCACCGCCAAAGGGCCGGTCGTCGACCCGTCGGTAATTGCCTTGCGCGTAGTCGCGCGGATTCCAGAGTTTGACCGCCACTTGCCCCGACTCATAGGCGCGGCGCGTAACGCCACTGGTGAGAAAGGCTTCAAAGATCTCAGGAAAAAGGGTGATGATGTCAAAACGCATGAGGCTTACACATCAAAATCAGATTGCCAATCGGCCGTAATGCGCTTGGCTGGCAGATCGACACTGTCGATATACGCATTGACGAAAGGAATCATGCGCTCTTTGCTCTTGCCGTCTTGCAAGTAAGCAAGTACCAACACAGTTTGTGGTCCCGTGGTTAATAGTTCTCGCACCTGACCCAAAGCGAGCCCCTCTCGATTCACCACGTCGAGCCCTATGAGATCAACCCAGTAGTACTCGTCAGTTTCAGGGGTAGGAAAGCTAGATCGGGAAACAAAGATGCGGGCGCCCTTGAGTAACTCGGCATCGTTGCGGTCTGCAATGTCTTGCGCATGAGCGACAACGGCGTCGGAATGGTCTTTGGCTTCTTTGATTTTGAGCAGGACAGTGCCTGAGAAAGTTTTGGCCCCTTTTTCGGAAGGTTGTAAAAACCAACGCTTAGAAGAAAAAAGCGCTTCCGGAGAAGCGCTGTAGGGCAAGACTTTGAACCAACCCTTGATGCCCCATGCGTCTGCAATACGCCCTACTTCGATAGCGTCCGCAGGAAGTTCTGCGGCCTCGAAGGCGAGCGTCATGGCAGCGCCGTGGGCTAATTAAGCGGCTGCTTTGGCCGCTTGTTTGAGCAAACGCACCACGGTTGGCGAGCATTGCGCGCCTACACCGGTCCAATGGGTCAAACGGTCTTGCGCAATACGCAAGCTCTCGGCTGCACCTTTGGCCAATGGGTTGTAAAAACCGATACGCTCGATGAAACGACCGTCGCGACGGTCGCGCTTGTCAGCCACAACAATGTTAAAAAACGGACGGGCTTTTGAACCGCCGCGTGAAAGTCGAATGACGACCATAGTGAATCCTTCGGGTGGATGGGGTGTTCCAGCGTTTGAGACACGCGCTAGGCCACCCGGCCAGCGACACGCTGAAAAGCTTTCCATTATAGCCAGAGATACACTGCTTAGTATGAAAAACAAAACACTCGCCGCTTGGTTAGCCTTTCTGGGCGGGCCTTTGGGTCTGCACCGCTTTTATTTATTTGGCATTTGGGACACTTTAGGCTGGCTATTGCCTGTTCCAACGGCTTTAGGGATCTATGGCATGCAACGTGTGCAAGAACATGGGTTGGACGATGTCGCTAGCTGGCTACTCATTCCTTTGGCAGGATTTTGTTTTGCAGGTTGCGCTTTAAATGCAATCGTCTACGCACTGATGCCCAAGGAAGCGTGGAACGCCAAGTTCAACCCTGAGGCGTCAATGGATGCGCCTGAAGGTCAAACCAATTGGATGACGATTGGCGCGATCGTTTTATCGCTACTAATTGGAACTACCGTGCTCATGTCCAGCATCGTCTTTAGTATTCAGCGGTACTTTGAATACCAAATTGAAGAAGCGAAGAAGATTTCTCAGTAGCCTAGTAAATTAACAAACTTATCCAGTAAGCCACGCCTGCGACAAATGCGCTAGCCGGTATGGTGAGCACCCAAGCCCAAACAATATTTCCAGCGACGCCCCACCGCACTGCACTCGCCCTCTGTGTCGAACCCACGCCAACAATGGCGCCAGTGATGGTGTGGGTGGTAGAAACTGGAATACCTAAGCCCGTTGCCAAGAAAAGCGTCATCGCTCCCCCTGTTTCTGCACAAAACCCACCGACAGGTTTGAGCTTGGTAATACGTTGCCCCATGGTTTTGACAATGCGCCAACCGCCAAACATAGTTCCTAGACCAATTGCCAAATAGCAACTAACAACGGTCCATGTCGGGGGTGATTTATCTTCAGCGGCGGCGTATCCTGTAGCGACCAGCAGCATCCAAATAATGCCAATGGTTTTTTGTGCATCGTTGCCGCCGTGGCCTAAACTGTAAGCACCCGCCGAGACGAGTTGCAAGCGGCGAAACCACTTGTCTACGCGCGAAGGCCTAAAACTTCTAAAGACCCAGGCCACCCCCACCATCATGAGTGAACCTAAGAGAAATCCCAGCAAGGGCGAGACAAAAATAAAGAGCACGGTTTTCAAAATACCCGCGCCAATTAATGCACCTGCGCCCGCTTTGGCAATAACTGCTCCGGAAATACCGCCTATCAATGCATGCGACGAACTGCTTGGTATGCCGTAGTACCAAGTCAACACATTCCAAGCGATGGCGCCAATCAATGCCCCAAAAACCACATGGGTGTCAACAATGCCTGGTTGCACAATTCCTTTCCCCACCATTGCAGCCACACTCAAATGAAAGATAAAAATAGCGATGACATTAAAGAATGCCGCAAAAATAACTGCTTGCGCAGGCTTTAAAACACCAGTCGAAACCACCGTGGCAATTGAATTAGCGGCATCATGAAATCCGTTCATGAAGTCAAACGCTAATGCCAACACCACCAACAGAGCTACCACCCAAAAGGCAGTTTGTACAGTATCCATATGCGTCCCGTGTAATCAGGAGTTTTCGAGGACGATACCCTCGATCACATTAGCTACGTCCTCGCACTTGTCCGTAATGGTTTCAAGTAACTCATAGATAGCCTTGAGTTTGATGAGTTCACGCACATCCGGCTCTTCACGAAACAACTTACTCATAGCGCTACGCATCACGCGATCTGCATCAGATTCGAGCTTGTCAATTTCCTCACAAGTTTTGAATGCCGCTTCGGCAGTGGCAGGATCATTAATTTTGTCTAGTAATTTGACGGCATAGCTGACACGCTCACAGCACTTGAGGGTGAGATCAGTCAATCGTTTGATTTCCTCCGTCATATGCTTAACGTCATAAAGAGACATGGTCTCTGCAGAATCTTGGAACAAATCGGCCACATCGTCCATGGTGTTGATGAGTGAGTGGATTTGCTCGCGATCGATCGGTGTGATGAATGTCTTATGGATCATGCGGTTGACCTCATGGGTCACTCGGTCGGCCGCGTGCTCCGCGTCGATCACTACTTGGGTATATTTGTCTCTAAGAATTGGGTCGCTGTAATGGTCGACCAATTCTGAAAAGCCCCGCGCAGCGTTGACAATGCAGTCGGAATGCTGATTGAACAAGATGAAAAAATTTTTCTCAGTGGGCAGTAACTTTCCAAACAGCATGGGGAGTCTCCAGTTTTATGACTTTTTAGTAACGTTTTTATGACAAGCAAAAGTGTAAGCGCTACTTACAAGCGATAAATTTCTTGATTTGACACCTTTTCTAAACTTGGTTGCCCCACCAATTCAGGACAAATCTCGGCTAAGGGCTTCAAGACAAAGGCGCGCTCTTGCCATCGGGGATGGGGTAAGGTCAGTCGCAAGGTGTCCATCACAACGTCGCCATAAAAAATAATGTCTAAATCTAGAGTACGTGGCGCATTTGGATAAAGTCTTACTCGCCCGGCTATACGTTCTAAATCTTGCAGGGCTTCCAAAAGCGCTAATGCAGGCAATTGCGTGTTGTAGATTGCTACTGCGTTGACAAATTGACCGCCAGTTGCCTGATACGGCGCGCTCACATATAAAGAAGACGCTTTGCGTAATTGCGTTGAAGCCAAGGCACCTACATCTTTGATGGCTTGGTGGACTGTGGACTGGGAGTCTCCCAAATTAGAGCCAAAAGCCACGCATACCTGAACCAAGATTCACTCCGCTGGGTTATCACGCTGCGCTTGAGTGGGTTTGCGTCGCCTGCGCCGCTTTTTAGTCGCAGCGTCCTGTGGCGCAACTGTGCGCGCTTGTTGTAGCAAATCCTCTCTGCTAGGCTCATCGGCAATGCTGAATTCCTGCCACCAATCTGCCAACAATTCGTCAACTTCACCCACATCAGCGCGCAAACGCATGAAGTCAAAGCCTGCACGAAAACGCACATGGTCGACCAAGGTCCAAGGACCGCTACCTACGCGCTTTTCAAAGCGGGGCTGCATTAACCATATGTCACGCATATCGGCACCGAGCTTTCCCCTGCCCGAGACATCACCAATGCGGGAATCGAACACTTCGTCAATGGCGTCTTGTAAGGCGGGGAACGGAGGTTGCTTCTGGCGGCGGGCGTTCCAACTCTCACGCACATCTGACCATAAAACACAGGCGAGTAAAAAACTAGGAGCCACCGGTTTACCTTCGGCCACACGGCGGTCAGTGTCTTGCAAAGCAGTTTTAACAAACGCCTCCTCGCAACGTGCCACAACAATGTCAAGCAAGGGGTAAATGCCTTTTTGCAATCCAAGCAATTTCAATTGCGCCACGCTGGCCAAAGCGTGACCAGTTTGCAATAGCTTGAGCATCTCGTCAAACAAACGACTTTGCGGTACTTCAGCTAAAAGCTTGATCGTTCGCTTCAAAGGCGCAGCCGTTTTGGGCTCTAAGGAAAACCCCAGATCACTGAGTTTGGCTGCAAAGCGCACGGCGCGGATGATGCGCACAGGGTCTTCGCGGTAACGGGTAGCGGGGTCACCGATCATGCGCAAGACTTTTTTCTTGGCGTCTGCGATGCCTCCGTGGTAGTCGATCACTACACCCGTTTCGGGGTCGTAATACATGGCGTTGATGGTGAAGTCGCGACGCGCGGCATCCTCATCTTGCGGACCCCAAACGTTGTCACGCAAGACGCGCCCACTGGCGTCTACCGCGTGCTTCATGCCAGCGAGTTCTTGCTTGCTGCTGCGTTCGTTACCAGTGACTTGCGTGGCGTCGGCGTTGTCAAGATGGGCACGGAAGGTCGAGACTTCGATCACCTCATGCTCGCGGCCTCTCCCGTAAACCACATGAACAATACGAAAGCGGCGGCCAATAATGAAGGCACGGCGAAACGCCGATTTAACTTGCTCTGGCGTGGCATTGGTTGCGACGTCAAAGTCTTTGGGTATGAGCCCGAGTAACAGATCACGAACCGCACCACCGACGATATAGGCCTCAAAGCCCCGGTCTTGCAAAGTACGCACCACACTCAAAGCGCGATCATCCACCCAATCTACATTGATGCCGTGCACTTTGGCGGGCACCACTTGGCGCTTTCCCAGTGAGGGCTTTTTGCTGGTGGGTGCTTTGCCCATCAGCTTATTGATAAATTGTTTGATCATGCGGTGGGGAAAAGTTCCAGAATCGGCCAAGCTTTTTCTAGGGCAAAGGCTTTAAGTTTGGCGTCTGGGTTAGTGGCTACAGGATAGTTGACGCGTTCCAACAATGGTATGTCGTTACTGGAATCGCTATAAAACGTTGTTTCCACTTTGTCCCAATCTAATCCCCTTTGGTGAAGCCATTGTTGAAAACGCACCACTTTGCCCTCGCGCAAAGAAGGCACGCCCTGTATCTCACCGCTATACCTACCATTGGCATCGCGGACCAGTTCTACAGCAATGAGTTCCTCTACGCCAAAAGCTTGGGCAATGGGTCGGGTCACGAACTCATTGGTGGCAGTAATGATCAGCAATTGCTCCCCAGCACTACGGTGCTTGTTCAATAAAGCCAAAGCTTCTGGCCGAATAGCGGGGTTGATGACTTCGCGCATGAAGCGGGCATGGGCAGCTTCGGCTTCGGAAAGTGTGCGCATACGAAATGCGTGGGTGGCAAAGCGCACATAGTCATGAATATCTAGCGTACCCGCATGGTAGTGGGCGTAAAAGGCGTCGTTTTTTTGTGCAAACTCTTGTGCATCAGTCCAACCCAATGTTGTGGTGAAACGACCCCAAGCTTGATCAGAATCAATAGGCAAAAGTGTGTGGTCTAGATCAAATAAGGCTAACTTCATGGCGCGTTCTCTAACATGGATTTAAGAAGTGGAATGGTGATGGCGCGCTGCGTTTGCAAAGCGTACCCATCGAGTTGGTCAAGCATTTGCAACAAATTACCAAGATCGCGGCTAAAGCGATGCAACATAAAGTCCATCACCTCATCGCTCAAAAAGATACCGCGCTCGTCCGCGTTCTGTCGCAAAACCGCACGGCGCTCCGATTCGCTTAAAACCTGCAGTTGAAAAACATGGCCCCAACCTAATCGGGTTCTCAAGTCTTCGCGCAATTGCAGATCGCTTGGTGGCACATTTCCGCTTGCTAAGACCCAGCGTTGCTGTCCATCTTGCGGCGAGGTGGCGTTGACGAACCAATTGAAAGCGGCTTGTTGTTGAACAGCGCTGTACAAATCCACATCATCTAACAAAACAACGCGCCAATTTTCTTGAAAAGCTGGTGGCTCCGCGATAGTGGCATCTAACCAACCAACGGGGCTTGCCTGTTCTTGAAGTTGGCCCAATACCGCACGCAGCAGATGCGACTTGCCACTCCCAGATTCGCCCCATAAGTAAGTGGGTACCGGCGAGCGCTTGTCATACCCTGACCATAGCACCAAGTGCTCTAGGGCAGCGAGATTAGGACCCGCTAAAAAATTACGCAAACTCGGACCAGCGGCCAATCCGATATCGAGCGCTATTTGCTTCATGCCCTGAATAGCTCGCTGGCTTGATACTGGTGCCGCAAACGTCGAATCGCCACCAATAAAACCGCGCTCGCAGGCAGCGCAATCAATACGCCAACAAAACCAAACAATTGGCCAAACGCCAGCAAAGCAAAAATCACATGGATAGGATGCAGCCCAATGCGCTCACCCACCAAGCGTGGCGTCAATACAAAACCCTCTAGCGCTTGGCCCAATCCAAACACCACCACCAACATCACAGCGGCTTGTTCAAAGGGAAACTGCAACAAGGCTGCAACCGTTGCCAAGATCAAACCCAAACCAAAACCCACGTAGGGAATAAATACAGCCAGCCCCGTAAATACGCCAATCGGCAAAGCGAGTTCTAGGTCGAACAAGGCCAACGCACAGCTGTAGAAAACCGCCATCACCGCCATCACTGAGAGTTGACCTCTGAGGTATTGACCCAAGACCAGATCACATTCATGCACAAAACTGTCAACCGCGCTCCTCATCTTGATAGGTACCAGAGAGTGCATATGTCGCACTACATGGCGCCAGTCGATCAGCAAATAAAAAAGCACTACGGGAATCAACACTAAATTTCCCACAACAGCTAAAGCCATGCTTCCACCGATACGCAGAGAGGCTAAGGCCTTTGTAAGCCCTTCGCCCATAGATAAATCTATATTTTGCAAAACAAATGCCTTCAGGCTGGCAGGGTCTAGGGAGACTTGGACCCCTAGACTGGCTAGCCAAGGTGCAAGCACTTTTTGACCACGCTCTAAAAGGGTTGGTAATTTGTCGCGCATTTGCGGTAACTCGGTCACCACAATGGGCACCAGCAAGGTCAATACCGCTAAAACCAGAACCAGAAAGCCAATTTCAACAATCAATACCGCCAAAACAGACGGCATGAACGCACCACCCATGCGCTCTAAAGCGCGAACAACGGGATTGAGGGCATAAGCCAGAACCGCTGCCACTACAAAAGGCATCAAAACTGGCCCAAGCACCCAAAGAACAAGCCCCATCACAAGGGCAATCAAGGCCCATGCGAAAAAGTGGCGTTGTGGCGGGTTCAATTGCATACAGAGACGGGGGTTGGGGCTACTAAAATAGAGGGCTTCATTCTATCGGTGAGTGCCTACTTGCTTACCACCCCCACAGCGCACCATGAACCACCCCCTTTCCTACAAAGACGCAGGCGTTGATATCGACGCCGGCGACGCCTTGGTCGAACGCATCAAGCCCCTGGCCAAAAAAACCATGCGCGAAGGCGTTTTGGCGGGCATTGGTGGTTTTGGCGCCTTGTTTGAAGTGCCCAAACGTTACAAGGAGCCTGTTTTGGTCAGTGGCACCGACGGTGTGGGCACCAAACTCAAATTGGCCTTCGAATGGCAAATGCATGACACGGTGGGTATTGACTTGGTCGCCATGAGCGTCAACGACGTGTTGGTCCAAGGCGCGGAGCCGCTCTTTTTCCTCGACTACTTTGCTTGTGGCAAGTTAGATGTGGACACCGCCGCCGCTGTGGTTGGGGGCATCGCCAAAGGCTGTGAATTGTCTGGTTGTGCGTTGATTGGCGGCGAGACCGCTGAGATGCCCGGCATGTATCCCGCAGGTGAATACGACTTGGCTGGCTTTGCCGTGGGCGCGGTGGAAAAGTCAAAAATCTTGACGGGCCAAAATGTACAGGCCGGTGACGTCGTGCTGGGGCTCTCGTCTTCGGGCGTGCATTCCAACGGGTTTTCTTTGGTGCGCAAAGTGATTGAGCGCGCTGGCGCGAACACGCCCGCCACCCTCGATGGTCAGCCTTTTAAGCGGGCCATCATGGCCCCCACTCGGCTTTACGTCAAAAGCGTTTTGGCCGCACTGGCCCAGCACCCTATCAAAGCCTTGGCGCATATCACTGGCGGCGGCTTGCTAGAAAACATCCCCCGTGTTTTGCCAGACGGAATGGCAGCCCATTTGCAACACGGCAGTTGGCCACGTAGCGAGTTATTTGCCTGGCTTCAAACCACGGCGGGTATCGACGACATCGAGATGAACCGTACCTTTAATAACGGTATTGGCATGGTGGTGGTGATCGATGCAGCACACGCCAAAGCCTGCGCGCAAACCCTGCAAGATTTGGGCGAGTCGGTGCACACGATTGGGGTGATTGCGCCTAAGGGAGATGGCGCTTCGGTGGTAGTGGCTTAATCAGCCTCATCCACACTGGGTAGCAACACTTTTAAACGTTTCTTAACGGCGTCCAAGCGCTCCATATCGGACTGTGAGCCGTAGACCTCTTCCAAATTGCGCAACATACGGGTCATGATTTCTCTTGGCGAGGCGCTGCGCAAATAGTGTTTGAGCAATTCTTCAGAAATCTCGCCATCTTTCGCCAAGCCTGACTCGGCGTAGAGGGGTGAGAGGCGTTCCATCAAGTCTTCTTTGGTCAACGAGTGGCCGTTGAACGGGTCGATGACCACCTTGCCCTCGTGCGGATATGGCAAATGCACCTTGACCAAGAAATGTCCGGGAAAGCCGACGCCATAAGCCTCAAGCCCTATTTGCCCAGCCAGTTCTAGCCACAAGAGCGCTAGGCTAATGGGTATGCCACGGCGGGTGCGCAACATGACGTGCAAATAGCTGTTGTCAGGGTCGTAGTAATTGTTGGCGTTGCCTGCAAAACCCATTTCTTCAAAAAAGAATTTGTTGAGCACGCGCAATTTGTGGATGGAACCTGCATCTGCGGGCAAGCGTTTTTTGAGTCGGCTAACAAGTTGGTCGACTTGCCCCAAGACTTCTTGGATGTCGAGTTCAGGGTATTCGTCTTGGGCCAAGCAGATGGCCGATTCGAGCAGGGGGAACTCGGTGTCGCTTTGCACCAGCGACGCAAAGTATTCCAGGGAGGTGGGCACTTCTAACTTGAAATCCATGGTTCAACGCCTTTTATCGCCGCAACAAGTTGATGACATTCAATCCGCTCAAGCGAAGGGTAACAAAATAAATCAGCGCACTGACCAATAGGACGCCAGCCATAGAGCCAATGCGCAAAAACGGTGTCACCTGCATTTCAGTCCAATTCAAAACCGAGGACATAGCTGCCAACCAAGCACCCAATAAAGCACAAGCGAGCAACACTTGGGCAACCAAGCGCCACCAACCTTGGTTGGGAACATAGGATCCTCGTCTGCGCAAGCCAATAAGCAACCATCCAGCATTGATCAAAGCCCCCAAGCCAATCGACAAGGCCAAGCCAGCATGAGCAAAGACCGGAACCAGTGCCAGATTGAGTAATTGGGTAATAACCAGCACAGACACCGCAATGATCACAGGTGTGCGCGTGTCTTGGCTGGCATAAAAGCCAGGGGCTAACACTTTGATGGCAACTAAACCGATCAGACCAACGCCATAGCCCATGAGCGCGACCGTGGTCTGCTGCACATCATGCGCATTGAACGCACCGTAGTGGTAGAGCACAGCCACTAAGGCGGGTGAAAACACCAACAAAGCCACTGCACAAGGCAATGCCAGTAACAACACCAAACGCAAACCCCAATCGAGCATGTTCGAGAACGCTTGAGCATCATTGGCCGACTTAGCAGCGGAGAGCTGCGGCATCAACACCGCCCCCAATGCAACGCCAAGCAGGGCTGTCGGAAATTCCATCAAGCGGTCGGCATAGCTCAACCAACTAACACTGCCGGGCGTCAAGTGCGAAGCGATTTGGGTATTGATGAGCAAAGAAATTTGCGCCACGCTCACACCGAGCAAAGCAGGCGCCATCAGTTGCAAGATACGTTTTGGGCCTTCACTTTTGAAAGCTTGGCGCAGGGAAGTCCAACTCAGACCCACGCGGGGCAACAGATTTAGTTGACGCAAAGCCCAACACTGGGCGCTCAATTGCGCGACACCGCCTAGCATCACGCCACCGGCCATGGCGTAAATAGGCTCAATGCCCCAACGCCCCAATAGCGGAGCTCCCCATAAGGCGGCGCCAATCATGCAAACATTGAGCAACACAGGCGTCGCCGCCGGCACCGCAAAGCGTTTCCAAGTGTTCAATACACCAGCGCCCAAAGCGACCAAAGACATCAAGGCGATGTAAGGGAACATCCAGCGTGTCATCACGACCGCAGCTTCAAACCCTGGAGGCGATTGCTGCAAACCACTGGCCATCGCCCAGACCAGCCAAGGCGCGCCCAAAACTCCTGCAACGCTGGCCACAAACAAGACCCAGGCCAGAACGGTCGTGACTTGGTTAATGAGATCCTGCGTGGCTTCATCTCCCGCTTGCTGGCGGCTAGCGGCTAAAACTGGGACAAAAGCTTGGCTGAATGCGCCTTCGGCAAATAAACGACGAAACAAATTGGGAATTCGAAAAGCTACATTGAAGGCATCGGTCAGCGCGCTCGCGCCAAATGTAGAGGCAATCAAGAGCTCACGCACCAAACCGGTGATGCGCGACACCAAGGTCAGGCTCGAGACGATAGAGACGGATTTGATCAAGGACACGGCCACAAGTGTAGCCAGACGGCGTTTCCAGCTACAATCGTCGGCTTTGCTGACAACATCCACAGACACTTAAGGAAATCCAATAATGGCATCTGCTAAGCCAAAGAAAAAGAACCCGCGCCTCGCGTCGGGCCGTAAACGCGTTCGTCAGGACGAAAAAATCAACGCCGCCAACACCTCGCTACGTTCCAAGTACCGCACTGCAGTCAAGAACGTCGAGAAAGCTGTTTTGGCTGGCGACAAAACCAAAGCAGCCGAATTGTTCGGCAAGATGCAAACCGTTGTCGACACTGTCGCTGACAAAGGCATCTTCCACAAAAACAAAGCGGCTCGTGACAAGAGCCGCCTCGCGTCCAAGGTCAAAGCCTTGGCACTCGCCGCCTAATTACCAGGCAACCCGCCCAGCCTGACATATCAGGCTGCCGTTTGTAACGGGTGCGCTGTCAGCAAAGCAAAAAAGCAAAAACCCGCCTCGGCGGGTTTTTTGTTGGGCGTCTACAACTTCTCGGGGCTAGAGGTCTATAAAAGAATTTATAAAGTCGTTGCCCTCTCAGGCGGATCCGGCAACAAACACGCCTCCAACACCTGCAAATCATTGTCTTTGGCGAAATTCATCACAAAATCCCACGCCATGGGTTCTTCTTCGCGCAAGTCGGTGTGAACGATGACACATTTTTTCCCGTCCACAGTATTAGGAACACACCAAGGTGAATAACTGATGTAACTGTCGGGCGTTGCGCCACCTGGGCGAAATTGGCTCATCACGCCTGCCAAACGCTCTGCCCAATCACTTGGTCGAAAGGTTCGCCCTTCGTGGGTGAGGCCCAAGATAAAGACTTCTTTGGTGTGATCAGAAACCATCGGATAGAGGTGGGGATGAGGGGTAGCGCTTCGAGGATCACTCGGAATTGCGAATGTGAAACGATTCTATCTTGTATAAGACTTGCGATTAGCACAAACCCTAATGCCACTGAGAATTTGTGGCCTCGATACCCCTAAAATCGCACCTCAACGGCTCAACCTTCGTTGGGTCGTTTCTCTTTTGGAGTCACCATGATCACGCCTGCATCGCCCCACACCATGAACACCTACGGACGTCTGCCCGTGGCCTTGTCGCATGGTAAAGGTTTGCGCGTCTGGGACACCAACGGTAAGTCTTATATAGACGGTTTGGCGGGTATCGCTGTCAACACCTTGGGCCATGCCCACCCCAAGCTCACGCCCGCCTTGCAAGACCAAGTCGGCAAGATGATGCACAGTTGCAACTACTACCACATACCCAACCAGGAAGCCTTGGCGGCCAAGCTGGTGGAGTTGTCGGGTTTGACCAATGTGTTCTTTTGCTCGACTGGCCTAGAAGCCAATGAAGCAGCATTGAAGCTGGCCCGTAAATTTGGCCACAGCAAAGGCATCGAAAAGCCTGAAATCGTGGTCTATGAGAAATCTTTCCACGGCCGCTCTCTCGCAACCTTAGCCGCTACAGGCAACGACAAAATCAAAGAAGGCTTTGGCCCGATGATGGATGGCTTTATCCGTGTGCCTGTCAACGACATCGAGGCCTTGAAAAAAGCCACTGTCGGCAACCCAAATGTGGCTGCTGTATTCATGGAAACCATCCAGGGTGAAGGTGGTATCCAACCCATGCGCATTGAATATTTAAAAGCCGTGCGCCAACTTTGTGATGCACAAGACTGGTTGATGATGATCGACGAAGTGCAATGCGGTATGGGACGCACCGGGAAGTGGTTTGCCCACCAATGGGCGGACATTTTGCCTGACGTGATGCCTTTGGCCAAAGGCTTGGGTTCTGGCGTGCCTGTGGGCGCGGTAGTGGCTGGCCCAAAAGCGGCCAATATTTTTCAGCCCGGTAACCATGGCACTACCTTTGGCGGCAACCCACTGGCGATGCGCGCTGGTGTTGAGACGATTCGGATCATGGAAGAAGATGGTTTGCTTGAAAACGCCACCCAAGTGGGCAAGCATTTGCGTTCTGCGTTGGAAAAAAACTTATCGCATCTGCAAGGCGTGAAAGAGATTCGTGGACAAGGCCTGATGCTCGGCATTGAACTAGAAAAACCCTGTGGCGTGATCATGAACCGCGCGCTAGAAGCTGGTTTGCTTTTGAGTGTTACAGCCGATACCGTGATACGTTTGGTTCCACCACTCATCATCACTACAGAGGAGGCCGATGAAATCGTCTCGATCTTGGTGCCTGTCATCAAGCACTTTTTGACAGAAACCGCATGAAACACTTTTTGCAATTCACCGACCTCACGGTAGATGAACTCGCCTACGTGTTCACCCGCGCGTCCCTGATTAAACGCAAGTTCAAAGCCTACGAAAAACACCATACCTTGGCGGACCGCACCCTGGCCATGATTTTCGAAAAAGCATCCACACGTACGCGGGTGAGTTTTGAAGCGGGCATGTACCAAATGGGAGGGTCAGTTGTGCACCTAACAACAGGTGACAGCCAACTCGGGCGCGCCGAGCCCATCGAAGACAGCGCCAAAGTGATCAGCCGAATGGTCGACTTGGTAATGATTCGCACCTTCGGACAAGACAAGATCACCAGTTTTGCAGCCAATTCGCGTGTGCCCGTGATCAACGGCTTAACCAACGAATTCCACCCTTGTCAAATCTTGGCTGACTTGTTTACTTACATCGAACACCGCGGTGACACACAACATCCCCTGCAATGCCTCCATGGCAAGGTGGTCGCGTGGGTGGGTGACGGCAACAACATGGCCAACACGTGGTTGCAAGCTGCCGACATGCTGGGCTTTTCCGTGCACCTGAGCACTCCTAGTGGTTATGAAGTGGACCCCGCCATCGCCGGCTTGCGTTCGCGCGACAGCTACAAGGTATTCAAAAACCCCATGCAAGCCTGCGAAGGTGCAGACTTGGTCACCACCGACGTGTGGACCAGTATGGGCTATGAAGCAGAAAACGCTGTCCGCCAAGCAGCGTTTGCCGATTGGTGCGTAGATGCGGAAATGATGGCGCAAGCCCAACCCAATGCTTTATTCATGCATTGCTTGCCCGCACATCGTGGCGAAGAAGTTGCGGCCGATGTGATCGATGGACCTCAGTCTGTCGTGTGGGACGAAGCTGAAAACCGTATGCATGTGCAAAAGGCGTTGATGGAATATTTGTTGCTCGGTAAGCAATAAGCCCTTTGGTATTGCAAAAATTTAGTCATTTGCAACAGCACTTGAGCCCATGGGCAGCGCGAAATTTATTTAATCTAATATAACTATATATAATTATTTATTTATTATTTAATACTTATTAAGTAGTATAATAAAGCGAATTTTGGTGCAATTTAAAAAATTGCGCAACCCAACTGAAAGTGAATGACCATGCAAAGTGTGGAACTTGCCATCACAGAGCAGTACGCTCAATTTTTGCGCATGCAAGGCAATACAGGCCGAATTTTGTGATGCGTGAATACGAAGTTGTTTGCTCGTATGCAAACCCAGACATCCATCCAGAAATTTCTTCGCCTGGTTATCTCCATATCCACACCATCGCGTGTGACCAATTGGTAGCAGATGAAAACCAGTTGTATTCTGAATGCGCATCCGAAGAGGTCCTGACATCCCCTACCCTCATATGTTCGCAATGGGGAACGATGGGTCAGTTATACCGATCTGAACGCTCTGCGGTGGTAGGTCACCAAACCGTCAAAACAGCAGGTGATATCGCCATTGGTTCTGCCGCAAAAGGATCGCAAATAACGGGCGACTTTGAAGGAGGTGGCGAAGCCATCATGGTGAATGGCCAATCATTTCGCATTGCACGTGGACGCACAGTCGCTCACCAAGAAGGAGTCGTACATCGCATGGACAACGATGATCGCTATTGGACTGTTCAAGTAGCAGATTTTTCAAACGTGCAAGCTGCGGCTGATCTCAACGGTATCCACTTTTTAAGCAGAGAACATTTGCTGCATATATTAAAGATTGCCGGGAAAATTCCAGCAGGTAGTGCTTTTATTGCGACATTTAGAGCAAGATTCGAAGATCTTTGGGTGCGCAGTAATGGAGGCTATAAGTCGGACGACATCGACATACCAACGCTAGCGCTTTTTCGCGGAGATCGTGCGAATGGTGGGCATGTAGTGGGCGACAGTCAAGAAGTAGGCGACATGAAATCGTTACATGACAGCGGCCTAGATCCAGCCTTGGCTAAGCTAAAAGGGGAGTTCATTTCACCTCTTCGCATCAGACCCATACACATCAGTGTGTGCAACCACGAAATTGCGAATGCCTAAGCACATGAGGAAAATCGCTGTACTTGGCGGCGGCATCGCGGGTGTAACCACAGCGTTGGAATTGGTTAAAAACGACGCCAATAGGGTCACCTTATTTGAATCAAAAGCGCATATTCTGGAGGGAACGAGCGCAAGAACGCCTGGGCGTATGGGTTTAGGGTTTCACTACCTTGCCGATCTCGATTCAGCATCCCAATACCTCCACTCCACAGTCGGTTTTGCCAGGCAGTTTCCAGGCTTTATCTTGGGCCAAGGTCAATCGCATTTGACACGTGGTCGGTATTTTCTTGTGGACGACCCATCGCAAAGGCATGGACTGTCTCTCCCTAAGATCATGTCAGTCATCCAAGCCTTGCAAAGCGCATATGCATCGTTGTGCGAACAAGATCCAGCGAATCAATTGTTTGGCCCACCCGATCAATTTTTCCGCGTGCTCAAGCAAGATCAGTTGAATGATCGAATCAATAGTGACAAGGTCATTTTAGGAATTGAGACATGTGAAGCTCTACTAGATTGGTTCAAATTTAGCAACCATTTAAAACAACTCGTATGTCACGCGCAAAACCTGTCTATCTTCACCAATACACCGGTAAAAACTGTTCGCTCTATCGGAGACTATGGCTTTTACATCAACGGTGAACCATTCGATCAAGTCGTTAATTGCACTTGGGAGAATATGGAGTCGATTGCTGCTTTGGCTAAGCTCACATCCCCAAACACAGCAAGTCTGCGCATTAAACTACTCGCGGAAGTTCACCTTCCACCCGCGTTGCTTAATATGCATTCAAGCTTCTTTTGTGTTGGTCCTTATGCGATGTTTAGCAATATGGGCAAGGGGGTTGGAAGGATTACCTACGCACCTGTGACGAATTATTTCCACACGCAAGAGGCGGCGTTGCCTCAGGAAATGGCGTCATTAGTAACGCAGTGCGCGCAGACGCCCGCTATCGAGCATGCAGGTCGCCAAATTATTGATGGCGTTGCGCAATTCATACCTGCCATGCGCCACGCTAGCTTGAAAAAAGTGTATCCAGGCGTTGTGCGCACCTATGGCACGAACATGAATATCTACGACCCACAAAGCGATATCCATCGAAGGCGGGAACGGGGAATTGAACAGTTGTCGCCGCACTGGGTCAACAACGCAGCCATGAAGCTTTTTCATGCATTGCCCAATGCCCGCGATGCCGCAGTACTTTTGCGCGCTGATGCCGCGCACAAAGAAACTATTTAAAAACCCGCATGCTGTGATGCATTCAGCGCAATTTACATTTCGACCAGCAGCAGAGTCTGACGTTGCCCATTTAATTCATTTTTTATCAAGCGATCCCATCGGACAAGCACCCAACGACCCTTCTCACCATATACCCAATATGTACCGATGCCCCGCAGCGAAAATTTTTGTGGCAACGTACCAAGAAGAAATTGTGGGGACGCTCACTGCAGCTTGGGATGGTCGAAACGGCACAATTCGCTACTTTCTCATTGCCCCTCACCTTCGTCGAACACGCTGGATGGCCCACATCAGCGATGCGCTTTTTAGACTTGCCATCCATTATTTACATGGCGTAGGCATGCAACAGATTCGATTATTTGTGACAACGCATAGGGACTCCGAAACATTAAAGCGCATGTACATTCGGAAACTGCGTGCAAAGTTAGTGCATGTGGAGGTGCTGGAACTCTCCATTTCTGCACTTTTATCGAATCCCCCTACATTGGGCGCCGAGTAAGCGTTTTAAATTCGGCTCTAACCTTACGCGAAACGGTGTTTGTTTTCCTGCGCTAGCGACCGTATAACCACGGCATGTCCATCAGCCTCTCCCCCAAGGTACGCAGACCCAGATCTCGCGCCCACTGCAGTGGACCAGTCGCGTGAAAAATTTCGCCATTGCGAATCGCGCGCGCTTGCACGCGGGCATTGCGCTGCCATCGGGCTTGCGCAAATGCTGCAAAACGTTGGGGCACATCTTGCTTAGCCAGCGCAGTCCATTGGCCTGCTAACTCCGCCGCATCTTCAATCGCCATGCCAGCACCCTGCGCCAAATAAGGCCGCATGGGATGCGCGGCATCGCCTACCAAAGCGACGCGACCTTGTGCATGTTGTGCCGCACTTTGCATAGGTGGGCGATCGCATAAAGGCCATAAACGCCAGTTACCGCAGGCTTCGATCAAGGCTTGCAAATGCGCGCAAGTACCCCGCAACGCAATTTGCAGATCAGCACTTGTTTCCTGCGGAGTTTTGGATAAATTCCAATTTTGCGGATCTTGCAAAGTGATGCCTTGTAGCTGTCCTTCGGTGAGACACACCACATTGAGCCAGTCGCCACCTCGCACGGGGTACTGCACCACATGGACATTAGGGCCCATCCACACCGATACATCTTGGGTTCGCAAATACGCTGGCAAATCTGCCTGTGGCACCAAAGCACGGTAGGCCACGTGCCCGGTCATCCGCGCAGAACCATCATCTAATAGTTGTTGACGCAAAGTACTCCAGACACCATCGGCTATGACCAGCGCGTTAGCGATTTCTTGTGCGGTTTGATCAAGCGCGCCCACTGCAGTAATTACATTTTCCATGCCTTGTGGTGTTCTGCATACAGAAGAAGTCACAGAAACCTGTTGAGAATCCTGGTGCAATTTCTGCACATGGGTATTGCATTGCAAATCAACGCCTTGCAGACCAACCTCTTGTAGCAATTCATGGTGTAAATCTGCGCGGTGGATGGTGATGTAAGGCGCACCATATCGCGTCGTCATATCTGATAAGAGCAAAGTGGCTAAAACTGCGCCAGACTCTGCACTGCGCGCATTCAAATTAGCAGGGTAAGAAGCCACCTTTTGAATAGCAGGCAGCAAACCCCAAGCGTTCAATATGCGTGTGACATTAGGTCCCAATTGCACGCCAGCCCCAAGCTCCGTGAATTCATGTGCACGTTCCAAAATTTGTACATCCGCATTCACACGCGCCAATGCAAGTCCACTTGCGAGTCCCGCTATACCACCACCCACGACCAAAACTTTTTCTGCCATAGATGACATTGTGCATGGCGGATTTGATTAGATGTTTCGTTACCCTTTGACTCTATGATCCACAGCTGTTGTAACTAATTGCTTGGGTCCCCGATGAAACGCAGAACACTTCTTCAAGCCACAACGCTTATGGCCCCCTCCATGGCTGCACCTTGGGCTCATGCCCAAGAAAAATACCCCAATAAAACCATCAACTGGATCTGCCCATACGCTGCTGGCGGCAACGCTGACAGCCGCTCACGCCAAGTCGCCAAAGCTATGAGTGCGATATTGGGACAACCCATCATCATCGACAACAAAGCTGGCGCTGGCGGCAATATCGGCACTGAAATAATTGCGCGTAGCAGGCCCGACGGCTACACCATTGGCATGGGTAACTTTGCGCCTCTCGCCGTCAACCACGCTTTATTTAAAAAATTGAACTTCGATCCTCTCAATGATCTTGTTCCCATAGCTTTGATTGAGCGCGGTCCTTTGATCTTGATGGTGCGCAATGATTCACCCTATAAGAGCGTGAAAGACATCGTTGCAGCCGCTAAGGCTGAACCTGGGAAATTGAGTTATGCCTCAGGTGGTATTGGGGGATCGCACCACTTAAGCGGCGCATTGTTTGAGCATAGCGCTGGCGTCGATATGATCCACGCCCCTTACAAAAGTGGATCAGCTGGCGCAACCGATTTGATGGGCGGTCAGGTGCACATGATGTTCGAGCAAATGTATGTTGCGATGCCCGCCATCCAAGGCGGGCGAATGCGCGCATTGGGCATTACCAGCAAAAACAGATCCCCCCTGTTACCCAACCTGCCGACTATGGGCGAGCAAGGCTACCCTGCGGTGGAGGTGCTGAACTGGCAAGGGCTTATAGGCCCCAAAGGTTTACCTGCAGACATCATCAAGCTGCTCAACAGCGCTTGCAACCAAGCCTTGCAAACTGCAGAAGTGAAAGAAAAAATCTTGAGCCAAGGCAATGAAGTTGGTGGCGGAACTCCAGAACAATTTGCTGCACTCATCAAGGCTGAGGCCCCACGATGGGGCAAAGTAGTGCGGGATGCGAAGATTGAGCCGGAGTAAGCATCAGCCCTTGCTGATTAGCATCTAGGATTAAAGAACTGCTTGCAGACCTTTGCGTTCCAAAATATTCAGCAGCTTGAGTGATGGGCCACTGGGCTTTTTGTCTCCCAATTCCCACTTTTGAATCGTGGAAACGCTGATATTGAGAATTGCCGCAAAAACCGCTTGGCTGACATGCTCTTTTTCGCGCAATTGTTTGATTTTTATCGGCGAAATTGGCTTCACCTCTAGATTACAAAGCGCGTCGAACTCGAGCATGCGGCGCTTGCTAATGAGGCCAATGTCATGCAAGCCCAAGGCTGATTCATGGACTTCTTGAAGTATTCTGCTTTTACTTTTTGCCACCATCACATATCTCCATTTAATTCAATGAGCTGACCCGCATTCACTGCAGTTGTTAGTTGACTCGCGTCAAAACTCAACAGCGTGAGTGCCAACTGCTGCAAAGATTTGAGTTCATCCGAGTCAATATTCGATCTTTCATTCTTCTCAAATCCAAATAGAAAAAACCAACGCACACCAAACTTGGTCGCCACAATTGTTCTTGCTCCAGAACTTTTTCCTCGGCCATGAAGCGCCACGCGTTTCTTCACAACATACCCACCAAGATCAGCGTCGATGAGGCCATTGACCATTTCTTGTGTCGCATCCAGAAGATCTTCTTTGGATACCTTGTTTTTCCGCATCCATCGCGCAAAGGTTTTAGTTGCGAAGACTTGAAGGTTTGATGTCATGAAAGTATTGCACCTGGTGAAACACTTGTCAAGAGAATTCAAATACAAGTGTTGTTTCTAGTTAATACTTTTATGTTAATTAGGCAGCCCTTAATGGGCAATTCAAAACAATTTGAGTGCAGGTAATGCTTGTGCCAAAAATTAAAAAGGGCCCCGAAGGGCCCATTTAACTAAAAGCAGAAAAGTATTGGCTTAAGCCTTCACCGCCTCAGCAGCCTCTTGGTACTGCGCAATCTGGTCAAAGTTCAAGTACTTGTAAATCTTGCTGCCATCCGCGTTGATGACGCCCATGTCAGCCAAGTATTCGGCTTGCGTTGGAATGCGTCCGAGCTTGGAGCAAATTGCCGACAACTCGGCTGAACCCAAATACACATTCGTGTTTTTACCCAAACGGTTGGGGAAGTTACGGGTGCTTGTCGACATCACCGTGGCGCCCTCTTTCACTTGCGCTTGGTTGCCCATGCACAAGGAGCAACCTGGCATTTCCATGCGTGCGCCAGCATTGCCGAATACGCCGTAGTGGCCTTCTTCGCTCAACTGTTGTGCGTCCATCTTGGTGGGCGGCGCCATCCAAAGTTTGACGGGAATATCGCGCTTGCCTTCGAGCAACTTAGACGCAGCGCGGAAGTGCCCGATGTTGGTCATACAAGAACCGATGAAGACTTCGTCGATCTTGGCGCCAGCGACATCGCTCAAGGTTTTAGCGTCATCTGGGTCGTTCGGGCAACACACGATGGGCTCTTTGATCTCGTTCATATCGATCTCAATCACCTCAGCGTATTCCGCATCTTTATCTGCTTGCAACAACTGTGGATTAGCCAACCAAGCTTCCATTGCTTGAATACGACGTGTGATGGTGCGTGCATCGGCATAGCCTTGGGCAATCATGTTCTTCAACAACACGATATTGCTGTGGATGTATTCCATGATCGGCTCTTTGTTCAAATGCACGGTACAACCCGCAGCGCTACGCTCAGCTGACGCATCAGCCAATTCAAAGGCTTGTTCAGCTTTCAAATCAGGCAAGCCTTCGATCTCCAAAATACGACCTGAGAAAATATTTTTCTTGCCCTTTTTCTCGACCGTCAACACACCTTTTTTGATGGCGTAAAGAGGAATCGCATGCACCAAATCGCGCAAAGTCACGCCCGGTTGCATCTTGCCTTTGAAGCGCACCAAGACGCTCTCCGGCATATCCAGAGGCATCACGCCTGTCGCGGCAGCAAACGCTACCAAGCCAGAGCCTGCAGGGAACGATATGCCGATAGGGAAACGGGTGTGGCTATCGCCTCCAGTGCCCACGGTGTCAGGCAACAACATGCGGTTGAGCCAAGAGTGGATGATGCCGTCGCCAGGCTTCAAACTGATACCACCGCGATTGCTGATGAACTCTGGCAACTCGTGGTGCATCTTCACGTCCACGGGTTTGGGATAAGCAGCGGTGTGGCAGAAAGATTGCATCACCAAATCAGCACTAAAGCCTAAACAGGCGAGGTCTTTCAACTCGTCGCGCGTCATCGGACCGGTGGTGTCTTGTGAGCCGACCGATGTCATGCGTGGCTCGCAATAGGTACCTGGCAAAACCCCTTGACCTTCTGGCAAACCGCAAGCGCGACCGACCATTTTTTGCGCCAAAGTGAAACCTTTGCCGTGGCCTTTTGGCACTGCGGGCAAACGGAACAAAGTCGATGCTGGCAAACCTAGTGCTTCACGTGCTTTGGCAGTCAAACTACGACCAATGATCAGCGGAATACGACCACCGGCACGCACCTCGTCAAACAACACATCGCTCTTAACCGTGAAGCTAGCAATTTCTTTGCCGTCTTTCAGGGCCTTACCTTCGTAGGGGCGTAATTCAATTACATCGCCCATATTCATTTGCGACACGTCAAGTTCGATCGGCAATGCACCAGCGTCTTCCATGGTGTTGTAAAAAATCGGGGCGATTTTGTTACCCAAACACACACCACCAAAACGCTTGTTGGGCACAAATGGAATGTCTTCGCCTGTGAACCACAACACGCTGTTGGTCGCAGATTTACGGCTAGAACCGGTTCCCACCACATCGCCCACATACGCCACCAAATGGCCACGTGCGCGCAAGTCCTCAATGAACTTCACAGGGCCGCGCTTACCGTCTTCTTCGGGTGTGATGCCATCGCGTTTGTTTTTCAACATCGCCAACGCATGCAATGGAATGTCAGGACGACTCCACGCATCAGGCGCTGGAGAGAGGTCATCAGTATTTGTTTCGCCGGTCACCTTCAACACGCTGATGGTGATGCTCTTAGGCACTTCAGGACGGCTGGTGAACCATTCAGCATCGGCCCATGACTGAACGACTTCTTTGGCAAACGCATTGCCCTTGTCGGCTTTTTCTTTGACGTCATGGAACTGGTCAAACATCAACAAGGTTTTCTTTAAACCAGCCGCCGCCATAGGCGCGCACGCTTTGTTGTCGAGCAAATCTATTAAAGGCGTCAGGTTGTAACCGCCCAGCATCGTGCCCAAAAGTTCCGTGGCT
>JAGWXI010000114.1 GCA_018969975.1 Burkholderiales bacterium | reverse complement strand
GCAATAATTTCTGAGCCAATCAACGCTAACACCCCAATCACTGATTTCGACTTACAACCTAGACACTCTGGTAATGTTTAAGTAATTGAATTTCCAATAGGCTGTTAGAAAAATATCAGGTCCATTACAGCAACTGCAGGACGTTAGACTAATGAACCCTTTCAAATACCAAACCAAAATATATTGCAGAGCAGTTAAATTCCAACCGAATGACATCAATACACAACCCTTTCAGACAACGTCGCCGTGAGGTGGTGCTCTCGTTGGCGGCAATAGCTACCCTTGTCTCCAACGAGCTCTTGGCCCAAACCGTCATGGGTAACAGTACTAAGCCGATTCGATTAGTAGTGCCTTACGCTGCAGGCGGACCGATCGATGTCACCGCTCGCTGGTTGGCCGAGCGGGTGCGTAACACTTTGGGTATGGTGGTAGTTGAAAACCGTCCGGGTGCTGGTGGCAATCTGGGAGTCGACCTGGTGGCCAAAGCGAACCCTGATGGGTACACCATCGGCATCGCTGCTGTTGCCACACATGCCATCAACCCTTGGTTGTTTAATCGCATGCCATTTGATGCTGCGAATGATTTTGCGCCTATCACGCAGATATTGCGTGTACCTAATGTGCTGGTGATGAATGCGCAAACTGCACAGCGACTGGACATCCGCTCTTTTCAGGACCTCATCACCTATGCACGCGCGCATCCTGGTCAACTCAATTACGGCTCGGGTGGTAATGGCAGTGCTGGACACTTGGCTGGCGAAATGTTCAAGAAGGCAGCCGGTATTTTTGCAGTACATATCCCCTACAACGGCGCAAACCCCGCACAACTCGCTCTACTTTCAGGTCAAGTGGACTTCAATATCGATAACCTAGCAACGGCGGCACCTAATATTCGTGCAGACAAGCTCAAGGCGCTGGCTGTCACCACTGCCAAGCGATCCAGCATATTGCCTGATGTACCTGCCATGGCGGAGCTACTTCCTGGATTAGAGGTGGACACTTGGTGGGGGTTGGTCGCACCTGCTGCCACACCACTTGACGTGGTCCAGCGCTTGCACCAAGCTTTTGCCGCAGCCCTGAACGACCAGCAGACTCGCTCACGTTTTGCGCAACTGATGGCCGAGCCTGTAGTGAATTCACCAGCAGCCTTTGCTGAGTTCATGGCCAGCGAGCGGGCCAAGTATGAGAAGGTAGTGAAAGCAAGCGGTGCACGAGTCGATTGAGCGGGGTCAGCAACTAGGATTCAATTTTCATGCCACGCAAAAAAACATTCGAAAAAACCACCAAACTTTCAGCCGGCGATATCTCTGCAGTTATACAAATGGCATGGGAAGACAGAACAACGTTTGAAACCATACGAGAACGTATTGGAGTTAGTGAATCAGATGTCATCAAAATCATGCGATCTGAACTGAAACCGCATTCTTTCAAGCTTTGGCGAAAGAGAATGAAAGGTAGAGTTACCAAACACCGCTTACTGCGCCCAGCTGAAATGAAGTTTTCTGACAACGCCGTCGCTGACCACCGACGCGCTAATTGTTAAATAAATCCTGTTACCTGATAGATGTACCATTTACCGCCAGCGGTGTACTAAGGGCAATGTCCGTGCAAGTGACTTTTCAATATGGCGCATCTCGCATAAACTCAGCATCCCTCACCCACTTTCGGAGACATCTTCATGCCTGGACTCTTACCTCACATCGATCCTGACGGACTGTTGGAGTTTTCGGTTGTTTACACCGACCGCGCTCTCAACCATATGTCGCAACGTTTCAAGGGGGTCATGACCGACATTGGGCGTATGCTCAAACAGGTCTATGGCGCTCACAGCGTCGCATTGGTACCCGGAAGTGGCACATTTGGTATGGAATCGGTAGCGCGTCAATTTGCCAGTGGCCAGCATGTGATGGTGCTTCGTAATGGTTGGTTTAGCTACCGATGGACCCAAATATTTGACATGGGAGGTATCGCGAAAAGCCATACTGTGCTTAAAGCACGTCGTGTTGACGAGCAAAGCGAATCTGCTTGGTTGCCATGCCCTATAGAAGAAGTCAAGGCGGCCATTGCACGTGAAAAACCTGCGGTGGTATTTGCTCCGCACGTTGAAACAGCAGCTGGCATGATGCTGCCAGATCAATATTTGCAAGAAGTAGCTCAAGCGGTGCACGCAATAGGCGGCTTGTTTGTGCTCGATTGCATTGCTTCGGGCGCTATGTGGGTGGACATGGCTGCAACAGGTGTGGACGTGGTCATTTCTGCGCCACAAAAAGGCTGGAGCAGTTCGCCATGTTGTGCGATGGTGATGATGAGTCAGCGCGCACGCAAGGCCATCGATGGAACCACCAGCACCACCTTTGCAATGGACCTCAAAAAGTGGTTGCAAGTTATGGAGACCTACGAAAGAGGTGAGCACATGTACCACACTACCCTGCCCACCGATGCTTTGTTGCGCTTGCAAGAGGCTATGCTCGAAACTGAGGCCTATGGTTTTACTAAAGTAAAACAAGAACAAATCGCACTAGGCCAAAGTGTGCGCGAACTATTGCGTGAACATGGCTTCAAGAGCGTGGCCGCAGAGGGCTTTGAAGCGCCAGGAGTGGTGGTGAGTTACACGCGTGATCCCGATATTCAAAATAGTAAGAAATTCCTCGCCGTTGGATTACAAACCGCTGCTGGTGTTCCACTGCAATGCGATGAACCTGCCGACTTCAGCACATTTCGAATTGGCCTGTTTGGCTTAGAAAAATGGCACGACGTGGAACGCACTTTGGGACACTTGCGAAGTGCACTCGATGCGGTTGCACCTAAAGCTAAATTGGCTGCTTGATTGCTTTATACAGAGTTGAAAAAAAGCTAAATTCTCCTAGCCGACACGATAGAACTTATTCAAACTGATTTGCCGCTCTGACGATTCCAATATCAAAGACTAGCAAGAATGCGCCAAGCAAGAAAATACTTTTTTTACACGGTATTTTATTTATGGGTATGCCCAGCTATTGCTATTGAACAAATGAACGGAAAACCAGCTCAAACACTGGTTTTGCAAATTGATGAACGCCAGGTTGTAGTAGATGTCTACATCCCAACTATTTCACCAATTGGTGCAGCAATTTTGGTTCACGGTTTCACGCGAAGTCGAACAACAATGTCCCAACATGCGCAGGCATTAGCCCAGCAAGGTTTGATTGCACTTACACCCGATATGCCTTGCACTTTTGACTTTCGCTGTAATGCGAGAAGTATTGCTGGCTTGGTAAATAAACTGCGAAATACTGAAGAATTCGGTGAAAGCGTGGGACGAGTCATGTTGGTTGGATTTTCGGCTGGCGGCCTTTCAAGCTTAATGGCAGCAGAAACCATTGGGGTCGTAGGATTTGTTGGATTAGATCCATTTGACCGCCCTGCCTCCCATAAAAATGAACTCCTAGGAGTTGCCACTGCCAAAAGCATTGATGTTGAAAGTTTGCTTATAAGAGCGCCAGCTTCGCAATGCAACGCCCACTCAATTGCTTCTGCATGGCATACAGAACTTAAAAATCTTTGGCGAGATGAACTAATTTCTGGTGCATCACATTGCGATTTTGAGGCACCAACCGACTGGATTTGCCGTATGTTGTGTGGTCAAACTGATCCATCTCGTCAACGCATGATTCGACAAGGATTACTCGATGCAGCAGATAGATGGATGCGTTGAATTCGAAAACTCTTAAGCCCCAAGTTAAGCAGGTACTGATTCAAGTGACGGTATAAGATGAATAAACGTAAGTTTCTTTTTGCAAGTATGGGCTTAGGGTCAGCGTTGCTACCCTTTTCCTCGCGGTCCCAAGATAGATGGGGTGAGATGAGAGGGTTTCCCACAGGCTGGGGGCAAGTTGGAGAGCAGCAGAAGTGGGTTGGGTACACCGAATACCATGTAGGGAATTTCTCTGGCGGGATTGAGTCAATGCTGGCGCATCAACTAATTCATGCCAGCAGTAAGGCATTGGTACTCCGCGAGGCTATGCGAAAAGTCAAAATTAACTTTTTCATGGATGCTTCGGATTTCGCTGCTCAATACAACCGATCAGGTTTACTGATAACACGAAATAACGAAATTTGGCATGAAGAATACCGATTCAAACGCAACCCCGAAATGCGGTTCTTTGGTTGGTCTATGACTAAAAGTATCGTTGGTCTGTTAACTGGTATTGCCTTAGAGCAAAAAAAATTAGATTCTGTCGACGACCGTATCGACAAGTATGTTCCACAACTTATTGGTCACCCCTTTGCAGACATTACCCTACGCAATCTTCTCAACATGACCAGCGGCATCAACATCTGCGAATCATTTTGTAGCCCTATCAATGGTTTTGAACGTTATGGGTTTTCTCAAATCGGTTACTCTCCTAGTCGAGGTCAAGGCACGGATCAAATACAAGCGCTGTTGCATTTCAAATGGGGACGCAATGAACCGCAGGGAGTTAAATTCAACTACACCGATATCAATCCAGTGCTAGTAGCTTGGGTTTTAGAAACTGTTTACCAAAAGCCATTGACACTTATTACTGAACAACAGCTTTGGCAACCCATGGGCGCTGCTGCGGATGCCACTTGGCTTACAGACTCTAAAGGCTTCACATTCAGCGGCGCTGGTGTGTCTGCAACGCTGCGCGATTGGGCTCGTATAGGCATGTTGGTCGCACATGACGGATACTTAAACGGGCTTCAAATAGTACCGAAGAAATGGATTGAAGACACTGCCAATCACTCCGAAAAAGACCAAGCAACACGTTTTAATGTGGCACGCCCCGGACGGGCGTATAAGAATTTCTTTTGGCACCATACAGCTGATGGAGGCATATTGAGAATGGCTGGCGCCATGTCTCAAAACGTCTTGATCGATCGAAAATCAAAAACAATTTTGGTACAAACAGGCGTAAGCAATGAGGACGGCGCAGAAGAAATGATGTGGGCACTTTTTTCGTCAGCCTGTACACAAAACTGAAAAAATGAGAAGACCTCAACGATCACTTGCGGGCGGTATGCCCATACAAGCTGTGCGAAGATTTTGTAAATGAACTTTCTCATCAAATTTTTTATGTTGGTTCTAGCAACACTTGTGCTGCTATTTGCGCTCGTGTTCATTAGTCTTTATAGCCTTACTTCAGCCATTCGTTGGTTAATTACAGGTAAAAGGCCAACATTTGTTTTGTATGTTCAGGCCTATCAACGCTGGAAGAATTTAGCTAAGGGAACTACTGTTCATCAAACCAGTAATCCTGACATCATTGATGCAGAGGTTCGAGAAGTTACAAAGGATAATGATCGATTACGTTGATATCAATGGGGGTTAGAAGTTACCAGTTTTTAATTTAATAATTTCCTGAATTTCTTGGTATCCTCAAAAATTCCTGACGCTACGATCAGCCGAATCGTAAAATTAGCTGTAATAATTTTTTGGAGAAAAGTAGGTGTCGAGCAATTACAAAATTTTGATTCTGGGCGCCTCCTACGGCTCTCTTCTGGGCAGCAAACTCATCATGGCCGGTCATGATGTCAGCCTAG
>JAGWXI010000026.1 GCA_018969975.1 Burkholderiales bacterium | reverse complement strand
GCTGACTCAGGTAAGAGCAAATTCATGGGCAGCGAAATCGCCAAGAGTGATCGCCCAGAACTCACGGCGGCTAAGGTCATCGTCTCCGGTGGTCGCGCCTTGGGTAGCGCTGAGAAATTCACCGAAGTCATCACACCCTTGGCTGACAAGCTGGGTGCTGCATTAGGCGCAAGCCGCGCGGCCGTCGATGCGGGCTATGCGCCCAACGATTGGCAAGTCGGCCAAACCGGCAAGATCGTCGCGCCCCAGTTGTATGTGGCTTGCGGCATCAGCGGCGCTATCCAACACTTGGCCGGTATGAAGGACAGCAAGGTGATTGTGGCGATCAACAAAGACCCCGAAGCACCCATCTTCTCGGTGGCTGATTTTGGCCTCGAAGCTGACTTGTTTGTGGCGGTGCCAGAACTCGTAGCCGCTTTGTAAGGAGCACGCCATGTCGTACATCGCCCCCGTTAAAGATATGTTGTTCAACATGGCCCATCTTGGTGGCCTAGAGCAAATTGCCCAAATGCCTGCGTTTGAAGACGCGGGTCTCGAAACCGCCCAAGCGGTGCTCGAAGAATGCGCCAAACTCAATGAATCGGTCTTGGTGCCTTTGAACTGGGAGGGTGACAAAAACCCGTCTTTTTTCAAAGACGGCCATGTGCACACCACGCCTGGTTTCAAAGAGGCTTATGACCAATACCGAGAGGGCGGTTGGCAAGGCCTTCAACACCCGCCCGCTTTCGGTGGTCAGGGTTTACCCAAAACCATTGGTGCGGCATGCGGCGAAATTTTGAATTCCGCCAATATGAGTTTTGCTTTGTGCCCCTTGCTCACGGACGGTGCAATTGAGGCGCTACTTACTGCCGGCTCGGATGATCTCAAAGCTATCTACCTAGAGAAGCTCATCTCTGGTGAGTGGACCGGCACGATGAATCTCACCGAGCCCCAAGCGGGTTCAGATTTGGCAGCGGTTCGCACGCGCGCCGAGCCCCAGCCTGACGGCACTTATAAAGTGTTTGGCACCAAGATTTACATCACCTACGGTGAACACGATATGGCGAAAAACATCGTCCACCTCGTGTTGGCCCGCGTGCAAGGTGCACCTGAAGGCGTAAAAGGTATTAGCTTGTTTGTGGTGCCTAAGTTTTTGGTGAACAAAGATGGCTCGCTTGGCGCGCGCAACGACGTGCACTGCGTCAGCATCGAACACAAGATGGGTATCAAAGCCAGCCCCACTGCTGTTTTGCAATACGGCGACCATGGCGGTGCCATCGGCTACTTGGTAGGTGAAGAGAACCGCGGGTTGGAGTACATGTTCATCATGATGAACGCCGCCCGTTACGCCGTGGGTGTGCAAGGCATTGCCGTGGCTGAGCGCTCTTACCAAAAGGCAGCCCAATTTGCGCGTGACCGTGTGCAAAGCCGCCCCGTCGATGGCAGCATGAAAACCAGCGCGCCCATCATCCACCACCCCGATGTTCGCCGTATGCTTATGACGATGCGCGCTTACACCGAAGGTTGCCGTGCGATGGCGACTGTGGCGGCGGCAGCTTACGATGCTTCACACCACCATCCGGATGCTGCGACCCGCAAAGAAAATTTAGCCTTCTACGAATTCTTGGTGCCCTTGGTCAAAGGCTTTAGCACCGAGATGAGTTTGGAAGTCACCAGCCTCGGCGTACAAGTGCATGGCGGCATGGGTTTTATCGAAGAAACCGGTGCGGCTCAGTATTACCGCGACGCGAAAATTCTGACGATTTACGAAGGCACCACTGCCATCCAAGCCAACGATTTGGTGGGCCGCAAAACTGCCCGCGACGGCGGCCAAACAGCCAAAGCCATCGCCAGCCAAATTGAACAAACTGAAAAACAACTCAAAGCCCACAGCGACGCACGTTGTCATGCGGTGGCCAAGCGACTCTCTGCAGCGCGTGAGGCGTTTTTAGATGTGGTGGAGTTCTTTGTGACCCAGAGCAAATCCAATCCCAATGCGGTTTATGCCGGAAGCGTGCCTTACCTCATGCTCGCGGGTAACCTGATGGCGGGTTGGCAAATGGCGCGCGCCATGTTGGTGGCGCTCGAACACATCGCAAAAAACGACGATGTGGCGTTCATGCAAGCCAAAGTGACTACGGCGCGTTTTTATGCAGACCATATCTTGTCCAAGGCGCCTGGCGTGCGCGACAGCATCGTCGCTGGAGCTGATAGCGTGACGGAGATGGCTTTGGAAGCTTTCTAAACTGCAATACGCTTCTCCCAACAGGAATTTTCATGTCAAATTTGCCAGCAGTTTTACAGCAACTGAAGTTTCCCGTCATTGCTTCGCCCTTGTTCATCATCAGCAATCCTAAATTAGTGATTGCCCAATGTAAGGCTGGAGTGGTGGGCTCTATGCCTTCGCTCAATGCACGTCCGGCAGACCAACTCGAAGAGTGGTTAATCGAAATCACCGAGGCACTTGCCGCCCACAACCGTGCGCACCCAGACAGACCTGCTGCACCTTTCGCTATTAACCAAATCGTGCACAAGAGCAATGACCGTCTTGAGCATGACATGGCCATGTGCGTGAAATACAAGGTGCCGATCATCATCACCTCGTTGGGTGCGCGTGAAGATGTCAACGCTGCCGCCCACAGTTATGGTGGCATCGTGTTGCACGACATCATTAACAACAAGTTCGCTAAAAAAGCGATTGAAAAAGGTGCTGACGGTTTAGTCGCGGTGGCAGCTGGCGCTGGCGGCCATGCAGGTGTTAAAAGCCCGTTTGCCTTGATCCAAGAAATCCGTGAATGGTTTGATGGTCCGATTGCCTTGAGTGGCGCGATCGCCAATGGCGGCGCCATTCTTGCGGCCCAAGCCATGGGTGCTGACTTTGCTTACATAGGCTCCGCTTTTATTGCTACCGAGGAAGCCCGTGCAGCTGAAGAATACAAACAGGCCATCGTAGAAGCGTCATCGGACGACATCGTCTATAGCAATTTGTTTACAGGGGTGCACGGTAATTACTTGGCGCCGTCGATCCGCAACGCGGGCTTAGACCCCGAGAACTTGCCTGAGAGCGATGCCTCCAAAATGAATTTTGGCGGTGACGCCAAAAAAGCTTGGAAAGACATCTGGGGCTGCGGCCAAGGCATTGGCGCCGTCAAGGCCGTTGTGCCCACAGCCGATTTAGTCGCTCGCCTCCAGCGTGAATACGAAGAGGCGAGAGCACGTCTGAACTTAGCGCACCACTAAGACAGGAATCGTGGTGTGCGTTAGCACTTGCTGGGTTTCGCTTCC
Source organism: Burkholderiales bacterium (assembly GCA_018969975.1). Taxonomy (GTDB): domain Bacteria; phylum Pseudomonadota; class Gammaproteobacteria; order Burkholderiales; family Burkholderiaceae_C; genus Limnohabitans. The sequence goes on along the minus strand of JAGWXI010000026.1, from coordinate 27,862 downwards.
AAGCAATAAGCGCTTGATGCCTTTTCGGCCATGCGAGGCCATGACAATCAGGTCAACTTTATTTTTCTTGGCGCTAGCAATAAGTGCATCTGAGACGCTGTCAGACTTGATCACTACGGTTTTGATTTCAACTTGTTTGGCTTTAGCCTCATTAGCAACTCGGTCTAATTGCGTATGGGCATGATCTGACCAAGACTTTTCAATTTTTTCAGCCTCATCCATATTGACTGGAATCGAACCTTCAAAATAGGTTTGCGTGAAGCGAGGGATCACTTTGATTGCAATCAAACTAGCGTCATGGAATTGGGCTAGTGCAATCGCATGCGTGGTCGCTTTCTTGGAAAGTGTGGAACCATCGGTAGCCACCAAAATTTTTTTATACATAGACTTTTACTCCTTGATTTATATGTTTTGAGCTTAGAAGATTATTTGAAAAACTTATTGATGCATATCAATGACTTAAAAGATGAAACCATTAAGCTTGCCGTCTATGTCTAATCACAGCAACCTCACCCTGCTAGACGACCGCCAAGAGTGGCCACGTTTTGGGCAACCTGCATCAGGCAGTGGCAATAGCAAGAGTGATGACGATTGGATCTCCCACGTCGTAGTGCAGGGCATGCACTGCGCAGCTTGCGCCTATACGGTCGAAAAAGCCCTGATGTCTGTTGAAGGCGTGAAATCGGCAGAAGTCAGCGCCACTACCCATCGCGCCAAAGTGGTGTGGTCCGCGAACAAAGTAACGCCCTCCCAATGGATTGGGGCTTTGGTGGATGCGGGCTATGGCGCTGTACCCGCGCTAGATACATCGCTTCGGCAGATTCGTAAAAAAGAAATGCGCATGGCGCTGTGGCGCTGGCTGGTTGCTGGCTTTTGCATGATGCAGTTGATGATGTATGCCTACCCCAGTTACATCGCGGGCGATGGTGACATCACCCCCGAGATGGTCAATTTATTGCGGTGGGCCGCATGGGTGATAACGCTGCCCGTGTTACTTTTTTCTTGCGCGCCATTTTTTAGCAATGCTTGGCGTGATATTCGCCGACGCGAAATCAGCATGGATTTGCCTGTCGCCATGGGCATGGGCATTACTTTTCTCGTTAGTTCGGCAGCCACCTTTAACCCTACAGGGGTTTGGGGTTCGGAGGTGTATTTCGACTCGCTGAGCATGTTTGTGTTTTTCTTACTCACAGGGCGTTGGTTGGAATTGCGCATGCGCGATAAAACCGCTGGTGCCTTAGAGGCGGTGATGAACCGACTGCCAGATAGCGTCGAGCGGAAAAAGGCTGATGGGGAGTTTGAACGTGTCAGCGTTGCACGTTTGCTTGTAGGCGACTTGATCCGAGTCAATGTCGGCGAAGGTTTTGCAGCTGATGGCGTCATTACGCTTGGCGATACCTTGACCGACGAAGCACTATTGACGGGTGAATCACATCCGCAAGTGCGTGCTACGGGCGACTCAGTTATTGCTGGTAGCTTTAATTTGAGCGCACCCGTGGTGGTGCGTGTTGTCAAAGTCGGTGAAGACACCCAGTTTGCGCAAATTGTCGAGTTGATGCAAAGTGCGTCTATCCAAAAACCCCGGTTAGCCCAACTTGCAGACCGAGTGGCCAAACCGTTTTTACTGGGGGTTTTACTGCTGGCTACGATAGCTGCAGCATGGTGGTGGCAAACAAGTCCTAGCCAAGCCTTGATGGTGGCGGTGTCGGTGTTAATCGTGACATGCCCTTGTGCGCTGTCACTTGCTACGCCGGCAGCCATGTTGGCAGCCTCTGGCACGCTAGCGCGCCAAGGCGTTTTGGTACGCCACTTGCAAGCGCTAGAGGCTTTGGCCGAGGTCGACACCTTGGTATTTGATAAAACGGGTACGTTGACCCGCGATGCACAACGCATCACCCAATCGTGGACAGCGCAAGATGTATCCGCTGAAGGCGCATTGGTTTTAGCAATTACTTTGGCCAAACATTCCCTACATCCTTATTCGCGCGCCATTTGTCTGGCTTTTGAAAACTCTGGCGTGGTGTCTACAGAATCCGCTGACCTTGTTTTGGAATTTATGGGCCAAGGCATTGAGGGCCAGGTGGCAGGCAAAAAAATGCGCTTGGGCTCAGCGCAATTTTGTAAATTAGAAAATAAGGCTGTGCCTCTCGAAGCCTTTAGCGCACAAGTGCATCTATGCAGTGAGACTGCTTGGATAGGAAGTTGGAAGTTCGCTGAGGACATTCGGCAAGATGCTGCTGATACCGTACGCTTGCTCCAGCAATCTGGGATCGATGTATGGCTGCTCTCAGGCGATCAGTCTGAGGCTGTGCAAATCGCAGCTAAGCAGCTTCGTATTTCCCATGCGCAAGGATTATGTAAGCCCAAGGACAAGCTAGAAAAATTACAAGTCTTACAAGCGCAAGGAGCCCGCGTTGCCATGGTGGGGGACGGGCTCAACGACGGTCCTGTGCTGTCAGCCGCGGATGTCTCTGTTGCATTTGGACATGCAGTGCCCTTGGCGCAATCAAAAGCCGATTTGGTGGTGATGGGTGAGGGCTTGATGGCTGTCGTGCACAGTATCCAAATGGCACACCGCACCCTAAAAATCGTCAAACAAAACCTTGCTTGGGCTGCTATCTACAACGCCGTTTGTGTTCCCTTGGCACTTATGGGATGGTTGCCCGCGTGGTTAGCTGGTTTGGGAATGGCACTGAGTTCTTTGGGTGTGGTGCTGAATGCTTTGCGCCTTTCAATTCTGACAAGAGATTGACAATGGATAGCCTGTATTTGCTGATTCCTTTATCTGTATTGCTGGTGTTGGCCATATTGGTCGGCCTATGGTGGGCGGTTGACAGAGGGCAATTCGAAGATTTAGAGCAGGAAGCTGAGCGCATATTGCGCGACGATTGATATATATCAAAGAACTTTTTCGTACCTTTCAGGACAATTTATACAAATGAAAGGTGACAAATGAACCAAACAGATCAAGCCGTTTACAGCGACACCGTTGTGCGCCAGTTTTCCATCATGGCGGTTGTATGGGGAGTGGTTGGCATGTTGGTGGGCGTAGTCATCGCGTCCCAGTTGACTTGGCCTGAATTGAATTTCGGTATTCCATGGCTGAGCTATGGTCGCTTACGTCCGTTGCATACCAATGCTGTAATTTTTGCCTTTGGTGGTTGCGCATTATTTGCAACCAGCTATTACGTCGTGCAACGCACTTGCCACACCGCATTGTTTTTGCCAAAGCTTGCAGCTGTGACTTTCTGGGGTTGGCAGTTGGTAATTTTGGCGGCCGCTGTTAGTTTGCCTTTGGGCTATACCCAAGGTAAGGAATATGCAGAACTTGAATGGCCCATTGATATCTTGATTGCAGTCGTTTGGGTGTCTTATGCCATTGTTTTCTTCGGAACTCTAGGAATTCGTAAGGTTAAACATATTTATGTGGCGAACTGGTTCTTTGCTGCTTTCATCATTGCTGTGGCGTTATTACATATTGTCAATAGTGCAGCAATTCCTGCCGGATGGATGAAGTCCTATTCAGCCTATGCTGGCGCGCAAGACGCGATGATTCAGTGGTGGTATGGACATAATGCAGTCGGTTTCTTTTTGACAGCTGGCTTCTTGGGCATGATGTATTACTTCATTCCAAAACAAGCCGAGCGACCTGTTTATTCCTACCGCTTGTCGATCGTGCACTTTTGGGCATTGATCTTCACCTATATGTGGGCAGGTCCTCACCACTTGCACTACACCGCATTGCCCGATTGGACACAGTCATTGGGCATGGTTTTTTCTTTGGTGTTGTTGGCGCCTAGTTGGGGCGGCATGATCAATGGCATCATGACGCTGTCTGGCGCATGGCATAAATTGCGCGATGACCCAGTTCTGCGATTCTTGATTGTGTCCTTGTCTTTCTATGGCATGTCGACATTTGAAGGTCCGATGATGGCGATCAAGACGGTCAACGCTTTGAGCCACTACACCGACTGGACGGTAGGCCATGTGCATTCCGGCGCCTTAGGTTGGGTGGGCTTGGTGTCCATGGGATCTTTGTACTTTTTAGTGCCTAAGTTATTTGGGCAGAAAAAAATGTACAGCGTGCCTGCTATTGAATTGCATTTCTGGTTATCAACGATTGGCATCGTGCTCTATATCGCTGCCATGTGGATTGCCGGTGTAATGCAAGGTTTGATGTGGCGTGCTATCAACGAAGATGGAACTCTGACTTACACCTTTGTCGAGTCTGTTAAGGCTACTTACCCTTTCTATGTGATTCGCTTTGTGGGTGGTTTACTTTATCTCGTGGGCATGCTGATCATGTTGTGGAATGTGCTCAAAACAGCCTTGCAAGGCCAAGCCCCATTGGTCTCTATTCCCACCCCAGCGCACGCCTAAGGAGTTATTAATGTCAGACGAACAATCCAAAGGTTTTTCGCATGCGCGTGTGGAGACCAGTAATTTTTTAATGATCGTATTGATTTTGGTCTCTGTCGCATTCGGCGGCCTGGTAGAAATCGTGCCATTGTTCTTTCAAAGATCAACTACCGAACCGGTGACTGGCGTGTTGCCCTACACAGCTTTGCAACTCGCTGGACGCGATATTTATGTGCGTGAAGGTTGTTATAACTGCCACTCACAAATGATTCGCCCATTTCGGGCAGAGACATTGCGTTATGGCCACTATTCAGTAGCAGGTGAGTCAGTCTATGACCATCCCTTCCAATGGGGTAGTAAGCGCACTGGCCCTGACCTGGCCCGTGTAGGTGGTAGATACAGCGATGAATGGCACACCATTCATTTGAATAATCCAAGAGATCTGGTGCCTGAGTCCAATATGCCAGCCTATCCATGGCTGTTAAAAAATATAGTCGATGCTCCACAAATTCCAACGCGTATGACTGCATTACGAAAGGTGGGCGTTCCCTACAGCGATCAAGAAATAACTAAATCGGTAGAAGAAGTTTCAGGAAAAACAGAGATGCAAGCACTCATTGCTTATTTGCAAATGCTTGGATTGGCTTTGAAATAAAGAGGCGTTATATGGATATCAACGATCTACGGGCTATCACAACTATCTTTTCATTTGCTGTTTTTATCGGTATTTTGGTATGGGCTTTTTCTAAACACAAAGCGCAAGATTTTGAGGATGCTGCCAAGATTCCTCTAGACCGCGAAGAAGATCCAACCACGTCTCCAAGGAAATGAGTCATGAGTGATTTCAGTAACAACTTTTGGTCTATTTTTATCGCGGTTGTATCGGTGCTTGCTATTGTGTATTGCGCATTGCTGCTTTGGTTTTCTTCCAAAGTAAAGGTGCAGGTTCACAACCCCGACGACCAAACCACCGGTCATGTATGGGACGAAACATTACAGGAAATGAATAACCCGCTTCCCCGTTGGTGGCTGTGGTTGTTTATTTTGACTATGGTTTATGCCGTGTTTTATTACATTGCCTATCCGGGCTTAGGAAGTTTCGGTGGGCAACTTGGCTGGACTTCACAAAACGAATACGACCAAGAAGTTGCACAAGCAAACAAAGCGCTTCTACCCATATATGCGTCATTCGACGCCCAAACGCCTGAGCAATTGGCGGGCGATCCCAAAGCGATGGCTGTGGGTGAGCGACTATTCATGAACAACTGCTCGCAATGCCATGGATCCGATGCTAGAGGCTCCAAAGGATTCCCAAATCTCACAGATAAGGATTGGTTATATGGTGGTGAAAGTGACAAGATCAAAGAAACCATTACCAAGGGGCGTATAGGACAGATGCCTCCAATGGCTGCTGCGGTGGGTTCCTCGGACGAAGTTCGAAACTTATCGCACTATGTGTTGAGTTTGTCTGGAAGCCCACACGACTCAATTCGTGCTGCCTTAGGACAAGCTAAATTTGGGACATGTACAGCATGTCACGGTGCAGATGGTAGGGGTAATCAGTCTTTAGGTGCAGCTAATTTGACAGACAAAATTTGGTTACATGGTTGGGGTCAAGAATTGATCGTGTCCATGATTAACGCTGGAAAGATCAACCAGATGCCTGCTCAAGAGGGGCGTTTGACTCCATCTCAAATACATGTGTTGACTGCCTATGTGTGGGGATTTTCTAATAAGCCTACAGCGAAGTAACCTTTGTCTAAAGAAGAAGTTTTGGTGTCGCTTTATGCGGCATCCAAGAAAATTTATCCCCGTTCCGTAGAAGGCCTATTTGCCTATTGGCGTTGGGTTTTTGTTGCCATCACACAAATCGTTTTTTATGGTTTGCCTTGGATGGAATGGGGTACACGCCAAGCTGTTTTATTTGATTTGGCATCCAGGCGGTTTTATATATTTGGCTTGGTGTTGTATCCCCAGGACTTTATCTACCTCACGGGCTTGCTGGTCGTGAGCGCGCTTTCACTGTTTCTTTTTACCGCAGTCGCAGGCAGGTTGTGGTGTGGTTATGCCTGTCCACAAACTGTTTACAGCGAAATATTTTTATGGATTGAGCGCAAAGTAGAGGGAGATCGTTCTGCTCGTATTAGGTTAGATGATGCTGACTTTTCTCTCGAAAAATTAGTCAAAAAATGGTACAAACATTTTCTGTGGATTAGCTTATCGATGTGGACTGGCTTTACCTTTGTCGGTTATTTCACGCCCATCCACGAACTTGGCATGGAGTTTTTTCACACTACCATGGGCGGTTGGGAATTGTTTTGGGTCTTCTTTTATGCACTCGCAACCTACGCTAATGCAGGTTTTATGCGCGAGCAGGTTTGCAAATACATGTGCCCGTATGCGCGCTTTCAAAGCGCGATGTTTGACCATGACACCTTGATCGTCACTTATGACGAAAAGCGCGGCGAACCTAGAGGTAAACGCTCACACCATGCAGACCTCACCACCGCGAATTTGGGTGCATGCATAGATTGCTCCTTGTGTGTACAGGTGTGTCCTACAGGCATAGATATTCGCCAAGGCTTGCAATACGAATGTATTGGGTGTGGGGCATGCGCTGATATTTGCGATAAGGTGATGGACAAAATGGAATACCCAAGGGGCTTGGTACGTTACACCACACAAAACGCCATCAAAAATAATTGGAATAAGCGTGAAATGTGGCAACGCGTTATGCGCCCGCGCATACAAATTTACAGCATTGTGTTGGTGAGTATTGTTTTGGGATTATTGGTGTCGCTTGGATTGCGCACACCATTTAAGGTCGATGTGGTTCGTGATCGCTCGACATTGTCTAGGATTACAGAGGAAGGCACCTTAGAAAACGTCTACAGTTTGCAAATCATGAATGCATCAGAAAAAGAGCAAACTTACCAAATTAAAGTTCGAGGGCTCCCCAGCATAAAGTTAAAGTCACCGTCCAACTTGTTAGTGGCACCTGCTCAGTCGCGTTGGGTGGTTGTTCGAGCAGATATTCCCTACGGCTCGTCATCGCCTGGTTCTCACCCCATTGCGTTTGAAATACAAGCAGTCAATACACCTGACTTTGTTGTAGAAAAATCTGTTTTCATCGTTCCGAGGTAATTTATGCAACCACTAGTTATCGATGTTCAGAAATCCGCACCTTGGTGGCGTTATGGCCATGTCTGGTTAGTACTTGCAGGTCCTATTCTCGTAGTTATAGCGTGTTTCGTGACAGCCTTTATTGCAATGCGCCACCCGGATCCTGTTCTGGCTCAAGACTATTACCGCAGAGGTCTCCATATCAATAAAACTTTGGCAGAGCAAAAAGCCATAACAGCGCAAAATGCTTTACAAATGGCTCCTGCAATGCAAACGCGTAACCATGTGGCAACGCCAAAGACAGGTGTTGGAGGTGATCGGCCATGATGCGCAAGCATTTGATGTTTATTTTGTGGCCTTCATTTTTGATGGCTGGAATCATGGAGATAGTGGTATTTGCCATGGTCGATCCACACGATTTACACATCTTCAACCAAGCTTTCGATTTACCAAGACAAGGCATATATACCTTGTCTTTTTTTGTTTTTTGGATTGTTTGCGCAGCTTCTAGTTGCTTGTCGCTTTTCTTATACGTGGAACCTAATGATTAGCCAACTAGCTTGGCTGGCAGTTTTGGGTATTGACTATTAGTTGGAGGGCGTCTGAATTCAATATACGAACATGGCGCTGCTTGACTTCCACAATTCCATCTTCCACAAATTTTGAAAAAGTACGGCTGACAGTCTCTAATTTGAGTCCTAAATAGCTGCCTATCTCTTCGCGGGTCATTCGCAATACCAACTCGGATTGCGAAAATCCACGTGCATGAAGTCTTTGAACAAGATTTAATAAAAAAGCGGCTAAGCGTTCCTCAGCACGCATGCTGCCAAGCAACAACATGACGCCATGCTCTCGGACAATTTCGCGGCTCATGATTTTATGAACGTGACGTTGAAGCGCATTGATTTCGCGTGAGAGGTCTTCAATGCGGTCAAAGTTCATGACACATACCTCAGCGTCTTCTAGCGCAACCGCATCACAGGTATGGTGTTCACTGACGATGCCATCTAAGCCTATGACTTCCCCAGCCATTTGAAATCCAGTGACTTGGTCGCGCCCGTCCTCTACTGCAACAGTAGTTTTGAAAAAACCAGTGCGAATAGCGTAGAGGGCTGAGAATTTATCGCCATTACGATACAAACTATTGCCACGTTCGACTTTGCGTCGCGTTGCGACTAAATCATCCAAGCGTTTGAGTTCATCTTCGTTAAGCCCCAAAGGCATACACAACTCACGCAAGTTGCAGTTGGAGCAGGCTACTTTGATGCTTTGGCTAATCATGCTGGGTTACAAAAAATTGGATACTTTTACTAGCAGACGAATGGTAGGCCGACATTATGACTTTTTTATAAATGTGCACTTATGTATTCTTCTCGTATAAAGAGGTGCGCTCACTAAAATCACGCAGATGACGACAAGCTTGGCGCTCACCGCTTTATTGATGGGTCTTGCAGGCGGGCCCCATTGTTTGACAATGTGTGGTGCAGCCTGTGCTGGCATTGGCAGATCGGCCCAATTGCAAAAACAAGGCGATGGGTCTGCTAGCCGAGCCATCTTGCTGTTTCAACTTGGCCGCATTGTGGGATACGCATCGCTAGGGGCTGTCGCTGCTTCAACTATGCAAGGTGTTGGATGGTTGAGTACCCAATCCGCTTTTTTTAGGCCTGTATGGACTCTGTTTCATATGCTGGCTCTTTTACTTGGTCTGCTGTTATTGATAAAAGCTGAACAACCTCTGGTTATGGACGCCTTAGGAAGATGGGTTTGGCAAAAAGTCCAAAACAAAACAGCCCATGTGAAATTGCGCCACGGCGGCCCCGTGCTGCTAGGCTTTGTTTGGGCACTGCTGCCTTGCGGATTGTTGTATGGTGCGCTTTTGGTGGCAGCATTAACTAACCATGCACTAGAAGGAGCACTAGTGATGGCTCTTTTTGCCTTTGGCAGCGCTATCGTGCTCTCGGTAGGGCCTTGGGTTTGGTTGCGTATGCGTAGCTCTTCTAATTTTGGAAATTCCAACGGTGATTGGGGTGTGCGGCTCGCAGGCCTGGCACTCATCCTGACATCGGGTTGGGCGCTATGGATGGGCTTGGTCGAGTACCAAGCCCCATGGTGTTTAGTGCCGCAATAAGTGGTCGCTTAACAACTGCGCCACGTGAATCGCTTTGCGGGCTGCGCCATCTGCGATTTGATGACGGCAACTCGTGCCATCAGCGACAACAATCGCATCGGGTTGGTGCCGAATGGCAGGCAGCAAACTGAGTTCAGCCATTTGCATAGATACATCGAGATGCGACGCTTCGTAACCAAAACTTCCTGCCATGCCGCAACAACTGCTTTCTATCAGTTGTGGGTTGGATTTCGGTATGAGTTTGACTACATCTAAAACAGAAGGCATCAAACCAAATGCTTTTTGATGGCAGTGACCGTGCAACAGTATGTCTTTCTCTGCAGGTTTTAAGTTCTGCTTCAAAACATCTAACTTTCCAGCTTTGTGCTCGGAAGCCAAAAACTCTTCGAACAGCACAGCGTGCGCACTGACCAATTCAGCAGATTCACCCAAGCCTAAAACCAAAGCCTCGTCTCTGAGTGTGAGTAAGCAAGAGGGCTCTAGCCCCACGATAGCAATACCTTTTTGCGCAAATGGAAGTAGAGCATTGACCAATTCTTGTGCTTGTTCACGCGCTTGTTCCACCATGCCGTTCGCAAGAAATGTGCGCCCACAACATAAGTGGCCTTGGTTTTCAGAATGGGCATCTTTAGATGCAATATGCACGCTATAGCCTGCGGCCTGCAAGACACCCAATGCGGCGGTTGCATTACTAGATTCAAAAAATCCGTTGAATGTGTCGACAAACAATACGACAGGCTTAGTCGATTGCAAAACTTCTTGCTTGGAGACACCAGGTTGCTGTTTAGAAAAGAAATGGTCGCTTTGCCATGTAGGCCAGCTACGTTGCGCTGAAAGACCAGTCATGCTTTCAGCTATTTTGGCGAGCCAAGAAAACTGGTTGCGTAAGTTCAATACCCACGCAAACTTGGCAGCCCATGGGGCATAACGGGGCAGGTAAGCGATCAGCTTATCTTTTAAGGTGAAACCGTAGTGTGCTTTGAAGTGGTGTGTGGCTTCAATCTTCATGCGTGCCATGTCGACGCCAGTCGGGCAGTCGCGTTTACAACCTTTGCAACCCACGCATAAATCTAGCGCTTCCATCACATCTGGATTGGCAAGTCCTTGTGCACCAAGTTGACCGCTTAACGCCAAGCGTAGTGTGTTGGCACGACCGCGGGTTAGGTGTTTTTCATCGCGGGTGACGCGATAGCTCGGGCACATGGTGCCTGCATCAAACTTGCGGCACGTGCCGTTGTTGTTACACATCTCGACCGCTTTGGCCAATCCGTGCGAGGGGTCTTCGCCAGTTCCAGGTGCGGTAGTGTTTTCCGTGGCCGGATCGTTATGCACATTCCATGCACTCCAATCCAAAGCAGTTTTGATAGGGATGACTTGGTAGTCATTGCCATAACGCATCAAACGCGTGTCATCCATTTTGGGTGGATCGATGATGCGCTGGGGAGAAAGTAAGTTCAAAGGATCGAGATGCTGCTTGATTTGTTTGAAGGCATCGTTGATACGTGAACCAAATTGCCATTCAATCCATTCGCCACGGCATAAGCCATCGCCATGTTCACCGCTGTAAGCGCCTTTGAATTTGCGTACTAGTTCGCTGGCCTCTTCGCCAATTTGTCGCATCTTCTTGGCACCATCGCGTCGCATGTCTAAGATAGGGCGTACATGCAATGTGCCGACGGAGGCATGTGCATACCAAGTCCCCTTGGTGCCATGGCGTTTAAAAACTTCTGTCAATGCGTTGGTGTATTCAGCCAAATGCACCAAAGGCACGGCGCAGTCTTCGATGAAGCTCACGGGTTTGCCGTCTCCCTTTAAGCTCATCATGATGTTGAGGCCTGCTTTACGAACTTCCCATAAGTTTTTCTGCGGCGCGTCGTCGATCATTTCTACAACGCTGTTGGGTAAACCTAAGTCACCCATCAATTCCACCAGTTGGCGCATATGGGGTTTGAGCGATTCTTTATCAGCACCCGCAAACTCCACCCACAAAATAGCTTCGGGCTCGCCTGTTAAAGCGGTGCGTATCGTGGGCGCAAATGCAGGATTTTGCAAAGACAGATCGATCATGGTGCGGTCGACTAGTTCAACAGCAGTCAATGTGCCGCTACCTAATTTGACAATGTGTTGTGCGGCATCCATCGCTTGGTAGAACGTAGGAAAGTTAACCACCCCCAGCACTTTGGCGCGAGGCAGTTCCGCCAATTGCAAAGTGAGCGATTGCGTCATGGCCAAAGTGCCTTCGCTACCGACAAGCAAATGTGCGAGATTCACGGACCCATCGGTTGTGTAAGGACGCTCGTTCTGGTTGCAAAAGATATCAAGGTTGTAGCCAGCTACTCGGCGCAAGACTTTGGGCCAATGGGTATCAATCTCTGGTTGCAATTGCATGGCAAGCTGCTGCACAAATTCACCCACCTCTTTTGCGCGCCCTGTGCTTTGGTCAAAACGCCCTAACTGCATGACCGTGCCATCGCTCGTTCTGGCTGTCGCACCCAATATGTTGTGCACCATATTGCCGTAAGCAATCGAGCGGCTACCGCATGAGTTGTTGCCTGCCATGCCACCTAAAGTAGCTTGCGCGCTGGTAGAAACATCTACCGCAAACCAAAGCCCTTTGGATTTGAGTTGGGCATTCAAGTGGTCCAACACCAAGCCAGGTTCAACAACTGCGGTACGTTTTTCTGTATCGATTTGCAAAACGTTACGTACATATTTGCTGTGGTCAACGACTAAGCCTGCGCCTGTGGTCTGTCCGCATTGGCTGGTACCGCCGCCGCGTGGAACGATTGGCACACCGAGGTCACGGCAAATGTCCATGGCAAGTTCAACTTCCTCGATATTGCGGGGAACAAATACGCCTAAGGGTATAACCTGATAGATGGAGGCGTCTGTCGCATAGCGACCTTTGTCCGCAGGCGTGAATAGCACCTCGCCCTGGGTTTCTTCAACCAGTCTTGCCGCTAGTCGACCCGCTACTTCATTGCTTGCGTGAGCAATGTGTTCGTATGTTTGCTCTGGAGTGGATAAGATCGCATTGTTCATCGGACTATTCTGATTCTAAAAAATTACAAATCTATTGGAGATTTCACTCTTATGTTAAAGCTTGACTTTCACCCCTCAGGCCGTCACTTCTTGCAAATTCCTGGACCATCCCCAGTTCCTGATCGTATTTTGCGCGCTATGAGTTTGCCCACGATTGACCATCGGGGACCTGAGTTTGCGGTGCTGGCTTTCAAGGTCATTGCTGACATGCAAAAAATTTTCCAAACCCAACACCCTGTAATGATCTACCCCGCTTCAGGCACTGGCGCGTGGGAGGCTGCATTAGTCAACACCTTGAGTGTGGGAGACCATGTGTTGATGTACGAGACTGGCCAATTCGCCACTTTGTGGAACAAGCTTGCCACCCGCTTAGGCATCAAAACGGAATTCATCGGCATGCCAGGCTCAGAAGGTTGGCGCCATGGTGTGCAAGCTGACTTGATTGAAGCGCGTTTAAAAGCCGATACCAACCACACCATCAAAGCGGTGTGCGTGGTGCATAACGAAACATCGACAGGTGTGACCAGTGATATTCCTGCTGTGCGACGTGCAATGGACAACGCCAAACATCCTGCTTTGTTGTTGGTGGACACCGTCTCAGGTCTTGCAGCGATTGACTACCGACATGATGCATGGGGCGTAGACGTTACCGTGGGTGGTTCGCAAAAAGGACTCATGTTGCCACCGGGCTTAGGGTTCAACGCCCTATCGCCCAAAGCGATTGAGGCGAGTAAAAAATCCACTATGCCGAAATCATTTTGGGCTTGGGATGAAATGATTGAGTTCAACAAAACGGGCTACTTTCCATCCACACCGAACACCAATTTGCTCTATGGCTTGAGTGAAGCCTGCGACATGATTCTGGGCCAAGGCTTAGAAGTTGTGTTCAAACGCCACAAGCGTTGGTCTGATGGTGCTTGCGCTGCAGTGACCGCGTGGGGGCTGCCTATTCAATGTGCTGATCCTGCTTTGCACTCTCCTATATTGACTGGCGTGATGACGCCTGAAGGTGTGGATGCAGACGCGGTTCGTAAAGTTATCTACGAGCGCTTTGATTGCTCGCTTGGCACAGGTTTGGGTAAGGTGAAAGGGCGCATGTTCCGCATTGGCCATTTGGGCGACTGCAATGATTTGACGGTGATCGCTGCGGTGTCTGCTTGTGAAATGGGACTCAAGCTCAGTGGCGTTAAATTGGCAGGTTCTGGTGTGCAAGCCGCTATGGATTACTTTTCGGCACATCCAGTGCCTGCATTGATTCGATAAAACTTAACTTTAAGGAGACGCTATGCAAAGAAGACAATTACTTCAAGCTGGGGCAGCCAGTGCAGCTATTTTGGCCGCACCCATGATCCAAGCGCAGACTTTGCCGGTAGGCCCCATCAGAATTGTGGTGGGGTTCCCACCAGGCGGTGGTACTGACGCACTGGCACGTGTGCTGGCGCAAAAACTCCAAGCGATGTGGAATATCAACATCGTGATTGATAACAAAGCTGGTGCAGCAGGGGTTATTGCCGCGGACTATGTAGCTAAGCAACCGGCTGACGGCAACACACTGCTGATGGCGCACATCAACAGCCATGCCCTGGCAACTAGCTTGCAGCCCAAGCTAGGCTATATCGTGGAGCGCGATTTTTCGCCAATTGGCTTGGTCGGTGTTACGCCTAATTTATTGATATGCAATGAAAACCAACCTGCAAAAACGGTGAAAGACTTAGTGGCTTTGTGTAAACAAAACCCTGGCAAGATTAGTTTTGCTTCTGCAGGCGGTGGATCCGCCCAGCACTTGGCATTAGAAATGTTCAAGTTACGTGCTGGCATTGATGCTCTGCATGTGCCCTATAAAGGTTCAGGGCCTGCATTGACCGATTTAATTGGCGGTCAAGTGCAATATTGCTTCGAGACCATGACTTCTGCTACTCCCCATGTAAAGAGTGGCAAGGCCATTGCACTTGCGCAAACACGCTCCAAACGCGCCAAGGGTCACCCTAATGTGCCGACCATGGAAGAGCAAGGTTTTGCAGGATTTGACGCAACCACTTGGTACGGGCTCGTAGGCCCTGCGAAACTAAATCCGTCCTTTATCAAGCGCATTAATGAGGACATGAACAAGGTAATGGCTATGCCAGACGTCATCGAAAAATTTGACCTCTATGGTGCCGAGGATGGAGGTGGCTCACCTGAGCGATTTGCTGAATTTATTCGCAATGAAACCCAAAAATGGGCCAAGGTTATTAAAGATGCCAAGGTGCAAGCTGACGCTTAACTCCCAAAGCCTTTGTAAAACATATAGGCCGCTAATACATACAACACACTGGCAAATGTACGTCTGAGTTTTTTAACGGGTAGCTGGTGGGCAGCTTTTGCACCAAGCGGGGCTGTCAAAACGCTGCAAAGTGCAATCACTGCCAATGCCGGTACCCATATATAACTAAATGCGTCATGGGGTAAGCCTTCAACCTTGCTACCGGCCAAGATATATCCCACCACATTAGCAACTGCAATGGGGAATCCCAGCGCTGCACTGGTAGCCACTGCATTGTGGATAAGCACATTGCACCAAGTCATAAAAGGCACACTGATGAAAGCGCCTCCTGCACCAACGAGTCCAGAAAAAAAACCCATCGCACTACCCGCACCCAAAAGGCCGACGGTGCCTGGTACTTGATGCGAAGGCGCAGGTTTCTTATCTAAAAACATTTGCGTTGCTGAAAAGCTTACAAATAATCCAAAAAAAATAGCTAAGTAAGAGCCTTTGAGAAAAGCAAACACAGCCATGCTTCCAGCCAAGCTTCCGATCACAATGCCGGGGGCTAAACCCCTTACCAAATCCCATCGCACGGTACCGCGTTTATGGTGAGCGCGTACGCTTGAGATCGATGTAAAGATGATGGTCGCCATAGAAGTAGCAATGGCCATCTTGACGGCAAGGTTGTCATCTACGCCACGTTGCACCAAAAGAATAGATAAAAAAGGAACCATGACCATGCCTCCCCCAATTCCTAGCAAACCTGCTAGGAATCCAGAGCAAACGCCAAGTGCGGCAAGTTCAAGTAAAAGTTCAGGCTGGAAATCCATTGCTGCAGGGGGGAGTTGAAGTAGGGGTCTTGAAAAGGTGTCTGCAAGGCCTCAGGGCCGGCATCCTGAACCGGGGTTCAGGTGGGCGAGGTCAGATTGACGTTGGGTTCATCTGACGCGAGACGATCACGCTCATCAAACGATTTTCCAAGCCCGAGCTCTAGGAGCATTGGTTCAAGGAAATATAAAGCCCCAAGGACCGAGCAGACGCTTTGATTGTAGACCTGCGCGTCACAACAATTGGTTGTCGTGTCCTAGTACTGCGTCCATGCGTTGCAACAGTGATTGCATTTGTGCCATGGATAAGCTTGGCGAGTTGGAATCCTGCGCTTGGGGGCGGTCGGTTAGATCGAATGCAAGGTTAAGTGCTGCTAATACAGCGATGCGATCACGTGCCTTGATCTTGCCAGCATCGCGAATTTTGCACATTGCTTCGTCAACCTTAGCAACTGCTAGATTGAGACGCGCTTCGCCGTCTTCGGGGCAACCTAAAACGTATCCATGCCCCATGATTTGCACTTCAACTTGCTTCACACTTTGTCCTTTGTGTTTTGTTCTTGTGGCAAGCGGTCGATCAAAGCGTCAATTCTGTGACGGGCAGCACCTAGACGAGATTTCATGAGGTCGCGCTCTTGCGTGAGTTGCTCAACTTGGGCTGCAAGTAAGGCATTGGTGCGTTGGAGTTCTTCATGACGAACCAATAAACGCTCCACGCGCTCGGCAATTTGATCTATAAGGCTGGATTGAGGCATGAACTTCATATTTTAAGGGGACTAGTAGACCAGCGGCTAAAATAGGCATTGTTGGTGCTCGCGGTGTGGTTCACACGCCGCAGTTCAACGGGAAGCAGGAGGGTTGAAGTCGCTCGCTCGACACGGCCCCACCTGCGCTGCCCCCGCAACGGTCAAACGGACGAGTTTTTACTAACTCCGCTTTAGTCAATTAGCCACTGAATGCCTTGAACAAGCGTTTGGGAAGGCGACAAAGGTTGTCTCCGTCAGCCCGGATACCGGCCAACAAGGTGGTGGTGCGTCCAAAACGCATTGCTAATTCGTCCATGCACTGTCGGGGAAGGCGGTGAGGGCAAATTCTGTTGGATTTCTCATGAAAAAAACTCTCTCTTTGCGCGCGACTGCGTCCGCAATATCTATGGCCTCTTTTGTTTGCCTGTCTCATTCTCAAACCCAAGTTACAGAAGTCAATCCCGTTGTTGTTTCAGCCAGCCGACTAGAACAGCCCTTGTCACAAGTGCTCTCCTCGGTCTCTGTTATCACTCGACAAGACATTGAAAAATCGCAAGCGCCGACTTTGGCTGAATTGCTCCAAGGTGAGGCCGCAGTAGAGTTTGGGAGAAATGGGGGAATGGGAACTACGACTTCATTTTTCTTGAGAGGTCAGGAAAGCACTAGCGTCCTGGTATTGGTCGATGGTGTTCGTGTTCAAACAGATCGAATAGCTGCTTTGACGATGACGGATATGCCTTTGTCCCAAATCGAACGTATCGAAATCTTGCGTGGAAACGCAGGGGCACTTTACGGGGA
The DNA here is from genome assembly GCA_018969975.1 of Burkholderiales bacterium. GTDB lineage: Bacteria > Pseudomonadota > Gammaproteobacteria > Burkholderiales > Burkholderiaceae_C > Limnohabitans. Next base: position 10,594 of record JAGWXI010000026.1, on the reverse strand, counting down.
GTCTGCGATTGGTGGCGTGATCAATATACAAACTCGACAGGGCAAAGGTGCTCCTGCTACGTATGGCGCTCTCTCCTACGGGACCCGAAACACCGCAACATATTTCGTGGGTTTTGGTGGCAAGGTAGAAGATATGAAATTTGACTTAAATGCTGGGCAAGCAACAACTAAAGGATTTTCAGCCATAGATCCAGTGATTTATTCCAGAGCCAATGCAGATAACGATGCATTTAGAAATGCACATATCGGTGCAAAAGCAGAAAAAAAAATTAATCGCGACATAAACCTTGGTTTGAGAGTGAACGTAAATAATTCACACACTGAATACGACAACGCCTATGGGGTAACAACATCTGAAATTAACCAATTTAGAGTTAAAAGAAACTCTGCTGGTGCATTCATTAAAACCTCTATTTTTGATCACTGGTTGAGCAATCTGGATTTTTCAAACTCTAATTACCTTTACGAGGATATGAAAAATGGGAATTTGAATAACAGATATTTTGGAGAGCAAAATGTACTGCGGTGGACAAACACTTATGAACTTCTGCCTGGAACTACTGGTGTTTTTGGGATTGACCTAAACAGAGAAACTTTTGGGCAGTCCAGTACTTACGACCTGACGAGAAATACCAATGGGTATTTTGGCGGACTTTCTCATAAACATCAAAAGTGGGATTTTCAAGCTAATTTGAGATCGGACAACATTAAGACTTCCCATGTAAATTCTTCAAGCTCAGTTTCAAATAATTCAACAAATACCGACTCAACGCTTTTAGGTGCTGGGTACCAGTTGAGTGAAGTCTTGCGATTAAGCGCTACAACTTCATCTGGATTCAGAGCGCCTAGCGGATATGAAATAAGTTTAAGCCCTACATTAGTTGCAGAAACACACAATAGTCAAGAAATCGGACTATCTTATGTTTCAAACAACACCTTGTTGAGGACCAACTATTTCACTTCCATAACCAAAAATGCGATTACTTCAAATAGTTCATTCACTGCCTACAGCAACATAGGAGAAGTTGAAAACAAGGGTGTTGAAATTACAGCTAAGACCCTCCTAGCCGGTAACAACGTCAAAATTACGCTTGTATCGCAAGATCCATGGAATGTAACTACCAACACTGCGCTTGCGCGTCGCGCCCGTGAATATGGCTCTCTTGATATATCTAGACCCATCCAAGGTTATACCTTTGGGGCAAAAGTCTATGCTGCAGGTAAGCGCAAAAACAGTGACTACGACTCTGTATGGCTGGGCGGTTACAGCTTGTGGTCTTTCTATGCAAGTCACGCAGTAAACCGTGAATTAACAGCGCGTGTGCGTTTAGAAAATGCAGCTGACCACAAATACCAACTCGCAAATGGATACAACACACCTGGGAGAGGAATTTACGCTACGTTGCAATACCATCCTCAGTAATGTCTTTAGCGAACTTGCAATAAGACATTATTCAGCCCTCCTATAAATCTTCTGGCGAGCAATGGATTCATCAAATTTCGATACATTAAATCAGCAGGCCTGCGCCGCTGGATTGGAAACTTACAAGGACCCCATCTCTGGCTACAAGGTACTTACAAGCGACGCACTGCTTAAAAAAGGGAAGTGTTGTGGTAACTCCTGTCGCCATTGCCCTTTCGGGCATGTGAATGTTAAAAATACTACAACTGGTCTGCAGTTGATGAAGCAACCGGTTTTAATCAATTGGGTCGCCAACCATAGTCATAGTGCGCTAGACATACTTTTTTGGTCTGGTGGAAAAGATAGTTTTTTAACATTGATGCATTTATGGGAAGACAAAAGAAATGTAGTTTTGCTTACTAGCTTTGGGGCTTTAACAAATAGAGTTTCGATTCAAGATGTTGACATCAAGGATATTGCTAAGCAGGCAGATTTTTTCAAAACTCCCCTTTGCTTGGTTCCTCTATATCCCAATACCGACTACAAAGCGCGTATTGAGGAGGCCTTCAGAATGATTGAAGAGAAAACTGGACTTCCAATTAAGCGACTCGTTTTTGGCGATTTGCATTTGCAGGATATCAAGCAATGGCGCGTTGATACTTGGTCTGACTACGAGGTTGTTACCCCTCTTTTTGATATTTCTTACGCTGTGCTTTTAAGAAAGCTATGGAAGTCGGTTCAGGATAAAGAGCTCACTATTAGTCTTTCTACAGAAATCAAACTACCTAATTCGACACTGCCAGTGGGAACCCCTTTTGATCCAGATCTTGTGCATCAACTAGGGCTTCTGGGCATAGATCAAATGTTAGAAAATGGTGAAGGCCACACCCTTGTTATGCCTAAACACAAACTTGAATAATGTCCCTCCATCAATTTGGCCCCCAACGCATCGTCTGTCTCACCGAGGAGACTACGGAATGGTTGTATCTTTTAGGCCAAGAGGCCAAGATTGTGGGTATTTCTGGCTACACAGTCCGACCGCGCAGAGCGCGCGAGGAAAAGCCGAAGGTGAGTGCTTTTTTGAGTGCCAAGATTGACAAAATATTGGCACTCCAGCCGGATTGTGTATTTGGCTTCTCCGATCTACAAGCAGATATTGCCAGTTCGCTTATTCGCTCGGGCATTCAAGTCACCATATTTAACCAACGGAGTGTGAACGACATTTTTTCTATGCTCTACCAAGTTGCAGCCATGGTGGGAGAAGTCACGCTAGGTCAAGAGCGCTTGCAACAATACCAAAAAAATCTTGACAACCTTCAAATTAAGGCAGCCAAATTCAAGCGACGACCCAAAATTTACTTCGAAGAATGGGATGAACCCCGTATCAGTTGTATTCGTTGGGTGTCCGAATTAATCACGATCGCTGGCGCAGAGGATTGCTTTCCAGAATTGGCAAATATGCCTTTGGGTAAAGACCGAATCATTACAGACGACCAAAGCATTGTGGAGCGCGCTCCAGACATCATCATCGGTTCTTGGTGTGGAAAGAAGTTTCGTGCTGAAAAAATTCGTCAACGAGCAGGATGGGAAAACATTCCTGCGGTTAAAAATAATCAATTGTTTGAAATTAAATCTGCAGATATTTTGCAACCAGGGCCTGCAGCTCTCACCGATGGCGTAGCGCAATTGCACCAAATCGTCCTTCAGTGGCAGTTACACCATGCATAAATTTCTGCGCAAAATTCAACTAAGTGTGGTGTGCGTTGTTTGGATTGTCTTGACTAACGCGCAAGCAGTAGTTTTGAAAGATGATCGTCAAATAGATGTAACTATTGTCAAACCACCGCAACGCATCGTTAGCTTATTGCCGTCGTTGACGGAAACGGTTTGCGCCCTAGGCCAATGTAGAAAATTAGTGGGAGTCGATAGGTACTCCAGTTGGCCCGAAAGTGTTAATCAACTTCCGCGTATGGGCGGGGGCATTGATCCCCATATTGAAAGTGTGGTGGCCGCTAAGCCCGATTTGGTGTTGATGGGAACATCTGCCCGTGGAGCCGAGAGATTCACATCTTTAGGTTTGACGGTGCTTGCATTAGAGCCCCGCACGCATGCAGATGTCCAACGCACCATACAAATTCTTGGAAAAGCGCTGGATGTTTCCGATAAAGAGATCGCTATGGTGTGGACAGAAATTCAAAGCGCATTGCAGGTTGCTGCCCAATCAGTACCTCCAGAAGCAAAAGGCAAGCGGATATATTTTGAAGTAAGCCGCGCGCCTTATGGCGCTAGCGAATCTTCTTTTATTGGCGAAACACTGCACCACTTAGGTGTAAAAAATATTTTGCCCGGATCCCTAGGTCCATTTCCCAAAATAAATCCAGAGTTCGTGGTGCGCGCCCAACCGGACATCATCATGGTCGGAGACAGTAATTTTGCAGATATGGCATCCCGCCCTGGTTGGAAAAATATGCAAGCAATGCGAATGCAGCATGTCTGTCATTTCAAAAAAGAAGATTCGAATATTTTGGCTAGGCCTGGTCCGCGTTTGGCTGAAGCGGCGAAATTAATGGCGCAGTGCTTAATAGAGAAGTCAAGGCCATGACGATTCCAGTAAATCGCTTGACACCAGCTTTTCTAGCTGTAAGCCTTTTGCTGTTGAGTTTATTGGGAATAGCTTGTGGATCTTCTGTTGGCAGCACGGGTTTTGAAAGTTTATTTTCTGCGCTGCATGACGAAACGGCATGGAAAATTATTGGAGATATTCGACTGCCGCGAAGCGTAGGTGCATTTGCAGCAGGTGCCTTGCTAGGTCTTGCTGGCGCGTTAGCGCAAGGATTGTTTCGCAATCCATTGGCTGACCCTTATTTGCTCGGTAGCGCTTCAGGTGCATCGTTGGGAGTGGCGGTTGCTCTCACCCTGTTTGGCGGTAATCCTTTTGCAACCGAATTTCTGATCCGCCTGGGGCTAACTGGTGCAGCTTTTGTGGGCGCGATTTTTGCGGTCCTCCTTACCATTGCCTTGTCTAAAGGCGTGCAACACACTTTGCGCTTGTTGTTAGCAGGAGTGATAGTTGGGGTGGTCTTAGGTGCAATAGCTTCACTGCTCACCGTCTTACGACCGGATGTGCTTCAAGGAATGCAGGGATTTTTATTGGGCTCTACCAGTTTTATAGGTTGGAGCGCATGTGTTTTGATGCTCAGCATTTTGTTAATTTGCGCATGCTTTGCATTTTTCCTCAGTCGCGTATTGGATGCCTTGAGCTTGGGTGAATCGACTGCCTTGAGTTTGGGTGTTCCGCTTGTAAAAACACGTGCTGCACTGGTTGGTGTATTAGCGTTGGCGACAGGAACGGCTGTTGCACAAACTGGCTTGGTCGCCTTTGTCGGACTTGCGGCACCGCACTTAGTGCGATCCTTAATCAAAACAAAATATAACTGGGCGATAGTGCTTTCTACTTTGATGGGTGGCTTATTACTATTGGTGGCTGATTTGCTCGCACGCATGGCGCTTTTTCCACAAGAACTACCGGTAGGCGTATTGACGGCTGTGCTAGGTGGTGGGTATTTGTTGTGGCTGATGTACCAAGGTCAAAACAAGAAGGCTGTTTTATGACCAAGCCTGAGATTGCCTTGCAGCTGCAAAATGTCCATGCATCGCTTGACGGCAATGCGGTGTTGTGCGGTGTCAATATAGACTTTGCCTTAGGTCGCTGGACGAGCATTGTGGGCCCCAATGGTGCTGGTAAATCATCCTTGCTCAAAGCCATGGTGGGTCTGATCCCGACCACTGGGAGTACTGCATTGCTTGGTCAAGAGATTAAATTGATCAATCACAAGCAAAGAGCCCAACAACTTTCTTGGCTTGGTCAAAACGAGGCGGTATCCGATGATTTATGCGTGTGGGATGTTGTCATGCTTGGACGAATTCCACATCAAGATTGGTTAGCACCGCCCAATGCCAATGACCACAAAATTGTCCAAACTGCTTTAGAGGCAACGCAAGCTTGGGAATTGCGCGAAAGATCGGTAGGCCAACTTTCTGGAGGAGAGCGCCAACGTGTGCTTTTAGCGCGCGCTATGGCAGTACGGGCTCCAATCATGTTGATGGATGAACCTATGGCTAACCTCGACCCGCCACATCAGGTTGACTGGCTTGAACAAGTGCGTTGTCTTACAGCACAAAATACGACAGTCATCAGCGTATTGCATGAAGTAGGCATGGCCTTGTTGGCAGATGACGTTGTGGTTATGCAAGCTGGGCGAGTAGTGCACCACGGTGCCAGCGAAAGCGATCAAACGCACCGAGTTATCGAGACAGTGTTTGATAACCGTATTTCGATACAAAATTTTGAAGGCCAATTTGTGGCCTTGCCTCAAATTCAATAGCAATCATTTATCCCATGAAAGCCAAGTGTGTGATGGTATTGGGCACCTCTAGTGGTGCAGGTAAAAGTTGGCTGACCACCGCTTTATGCCGGTGGTACGCGCGAAAGGGATTTAAAGTCGCGCCGTTCAAAGCACAAAATATGAGTAATAACGCAAGAGTTGTTACTTCACACAACGGCTTAGGTGAGATAGGTTCAGCGCAGTATTTTCAAGCCCTAGCCAGCTACGCAGAACCCGACGTTCGAATGAATCCTTTGTTATTGAAGCCTGAGGCCGATACGCACAGCCAAGTGGTTCTACTTGGTGAAGTAAGCGATGCACTCACCCAAACGCCATGGCGCGATCGGAGTGAAAAAGTCTGGCTTCAGATTGCAGCCTCTTTAGATGCATTACGTGCAGACAACGATATCGTGGTGATGGAAGGTGCAGGGTCGCCAGCAGAAATCAATCTCATGGCCCATGACATCGTCAATCTTCGAGTGGCAGCGCATGCAGACGCACGCTGTTTGTTGGTAACCGATATTGACAAAGGAGGTGCATTTGCGCACCTTTACGGTACCTGGGCCTTAATGTCTTTGGAGGACAGAAATCGTATCCACGGATTTGTGCTAAATAAATTTAGAGGTGATGCAAGTTTGCTTGCACCCGCACCTCAGATGTTAGAAAACCTGACCGGTGTTGCGACGGTAGCGGTACTGCCAATGTGGTGGCAGCACGGTTTACCTGAAGAAGATGGGGTTTTTGATGACAGAAGTCGCTCTTCTGGCTTGGTTACCAAAACAGTAGCAGTGATTGCCTACCCACGAATAAGTAATTTAGACGAATTCCAGCCACTCAAAAATGTCTCTGGCCTTAGGTTAGTTTGGGCACGCTCGCCTAGTGATTTAGCAGGACTTGGTAAAGACGATTGGATTATTCTTCCCGGATCCAAGAATACAAGCAGTGATTTGAGGTGGTTACGTTCGCAGGGATTAGACCAAAGCATTGTTGACCATGCAAACCATGGCCGCTTTGTATTAGGTATTTGCGGTGGTCTGCAAATATTAGGCGAGGCTTTGGTGGATGCCCACGGAGTAGATGGAAATGCTGCAGGTTTAGGACTTCTGCCACTGGTGACTACTTTTGAGCCCCTTAAAACGGTTAAGCGCACTTTGGCTAAATTTGCTCATGTGCGTGGTGTTTTGTCTGCTTTGTCAGGAATAGAGTTATCAGGCTATGAAATCCACCACGGACAAACAGTTGCTCACACAGATAGATTGCCTAATGGAAATGGTATTCATGAGATCGCGACCAACTTAGCTTGGCAAAATGCTGCAGGCAATGTCACTGGAATATATTTACATGGCCTTTTTGAAAATCCAGCGGTATTGAAATCTCTCTTTGGTGCAGAAACTATAACTTTAGAGACTGTCTTTGATGGACTTGCAGACTTTTTGGATCAGCATGTCTCTGCGCATATATTGCAAAAACTTATTGCGACATAACGAAAGATATTTTAAAAATGCGGCTTTGGGCTTATTAGATGAAACTGCGTCAAAGTCTGCAAGGCAATAGCCACCTCTATCAAGAAAGCATCTCGACCGCCCGCTGCGCCAAGCTGAATACCGATTGGTAAATGCTGTGCATCTAATCCCACAGGTACGGAGACGCCGCACATATCCAATACGTTCAATATGCGTGTGAAATGTACTGGCGGAGCAAACGGATCAACCTCTGTCAGTGGCACAGCGGTAGTCAGTCCCGTGGGGGTTGCGAATATATCCACCTGTTCGAGCGCTTTTGCAAACTGCTTTTTTAATTGGGCTTGATTGTCAAGTGCCGCGATGTAATCTGTTGCTAGAAGCTTGGTCCCAGCTTGCAAGCGCGGACGTATGCCCGAATCCATAGGCTTGGTTAAATCGTTGGCTAAGGCGCCATAGGAGGCGGCACCCTCTGTCACCATGATATTGATAGCTACCGGTGCCAAATCAGCAATGGAGCAGGGAAGCTCTAAAGTGGTGATGTGCGCACCGACTGTTTGAAAAAACGCTAAGCAAGCTTCATACGCCTTAACAATATCTGCTTGCACGCCATGGAGTTCATTGTGTGCAATACGGCCAATGCGAAGTCCTTGCAGTAATTTGCGCGCAGATGCTGCACTCATTGCGGATGCAGACATTGCACGATGGGGGTCTTCCACCAAGGCGTCGTAAACCAAAGCCGCTTCTGCCATGGATTTTGCAAAAACACCAATGCTGTCTAAAGTTTTGCTCAACGGTGCGACGCCCTGTGTATTCACTAAGCCTACAGTGAATTTAAAACCTGTGATGCCGCAATAAGCCGCAGGTAGTCTGACAGAGCCGCCTGTGTCAGTCCCAATGGAAAGCGGTACTAGTCCACCAGCTACTGCAGCTGCAGAGCCACTGCTCGAGCCTCCTGGCACACGATGCACTTGGTGGTCCCATGGATTGCGAGGCGTGCCCATATGTTCGTTGGTGCCCCAGCCACCCAGCGCAAACTGCACCATATGGGTTTTGCCGATGATGATGGCGCCCGCTGCTTTGAGTCTTTCGATCAAATAGGCGTCTGACTTGGCAATATTGTTGGCAAACAAAGGCGAGCCAATCGTCGTGACTTTGCCCGCTATGTCGACTAAATCTTTCACAGCTATAGGCATGCCATGTAGTGGCCCCAAGTAATAACCGGCTTTGCGCATTTGATCTGATGCCTTGGCAGCCTCTAGGGCTTCGGATTCATATACCTCGACAAAGCAATGCAACCAAGCATCCGCAGTTCGAATTCTGTCTAGATATGCGGTAACGATATCAACCGAGGAGAAGGCGCCTTGTTGTAGACCGTTCGAAAGCGCGATTGCGTCATCAAGATTTGAGAATGCTTTTTTCATGGTGTGTGGAAGTAGTCTAAGGGCTAACGATATAAGAAAAATGCATGCCGATGTTAAACTTTATTGGCGCTAAATATGCGGCCAATTAGCGAAGGACGGCACGTTATGGGTTCTTATACCTATCCCAAATTTATCTACAAGTCAGTGGCCGATTTGCTGACGCAACCCCCACAACACAAGCCTTTGGTGATCGTGGGTGCTGGGCCTGTGGGTTTAGCTGCGGCTATCGATGCCCGACTCAAAGGTATGGAAGTTTTATTGTTAGACGAAGACGATTCTGTCTCGTTTGGATCGCGCGCTGTTTGTTACGCCAAACGCACACTAGAAATTTTGGATCGATTAGGTGTGGGCCAACCGCTTTGTGAAAAAGGTGTGAGTTGGAATATTGGGCGCACCTATGTGGAAGAAGAAGAGGTCTACCAATTCAATTTGGTGCCTGAGGCGGGGCATAAGCGCCCAGGCATGATCAATTTACAGCAGTACTACTTAGAAGAGGCTTTGGTGGAACGTGCACTTGCGCTTGGTGTGGATGTGCGATGGAACTGCAAAGCGGTTGGCGTGAGATCAGAAGATGCCGTTGCGAAGTTGGATATCGATTCACCTGAGGGTAAATTTTCTGTCTCTGCAGATTGGTTAATCGTTGCCGATGGTGCGCGCAGCCCGATTCGACAAATGCTAGGTTTGGATATTGATGGCCATGTTTTCAAAGACCGTTTTTTGATTGCCGACGTCGTGATGAAGGTGGATTTTCCTGCTGAGCGGCGCTTGTGGTTTAACCCGCCGTTTCATCCAGGGCAAAGCGTGTTGTTGCACAAGCAAGCCGACAACGTATGGCGGATTGATTTTCAACTGGGCTGGGACGCAGATCCTGAGGAAGAACGTAAACCTGAAAAAGTTTTGCCTCGTCTCAAAACCATGTTTGGCAACGAGACAGAATTTGAGTTGGAGTGGGTCAGTATTTACACCTTCCAATGCCGTCGCATGAAAGAGTTTCGCCATCAACGCTTATTGTTTGTGGGTGATGCTGCACACCAAGTCTCTCCTTTTGGCGCGCGGGGTGCCAACTCTGGTTTGCAAGACGCAGACGGTTTGATATGGAAGTTGGATTTGGTAATGCGTGGTTTGGCGCCTGAGTCCTTGTTGGATAGCTATCACAGCGAACGCGCATATGCGGCAGATGAAAATATTTTGAACTCTACTCGGTCCACAGATTTCATCACGCCTAAAAGTAAAACGAGTCGCGTGTTCCGCGATGCTGCTCTTGCGTTGGCTAGACACCATCCCTTTGCGCGTAAGTTAGTGAATTCTGGGCGTTTGTCAGTGCCTAGTTTTATTACTGAGTCACCTTTGAATACGGTTGACGTTGATTCTTTTGCGGGTGCTATGGTGCCGGGTGCGCCCATCGATGATGCGCCTATGCAATGCAATGGTGCGGCTGTGTGGCTTGTGGATTGCGTGGGCGGTGCTTTTCAGTGCTTGGTATTTGTTGAGGATGTCGCGCAAATCGATGCGAACACTCGCCAGTCGCTGCTTGCTTTAAGTAACGCTCCGGTTCCTATTGAACCTGTGCTGATCAGCAAACGCGCTGGCTCTGTTGAAGGTATGCGCGTACTTGTGGATGTGCAAGGACTGTTCGCTAAGCGATACGATGCGCAGTCTGGAAGTGCTTGGTTGATGAGACCAGATCAACACATTGCAGGCCGTTGGAGACGTTTTGAGATGCAAGCTGTTGAACGAGCATTGCTTTTAGCTATTGGTTCGTCCATGGTCGCAGCTTAAACAAGTCGAGATTTTGAAATAAAGAGGTAGTGCTTTGAATTTACAACCCAACTTTTACGAGACCGGTAAGCGCTATTTCCGTGACTTCACGCCGGGCGATGATTTTTATGAGGCGCTGATTGATACGCATCGCGATTTGACCGA
>JAGWXI010000113.1 GCA_018969975.1 Burkholderiales bacterium | reverse complement strand
CTGGCCCAGTCACAGGCTTCGGTACCGCCAGCCCCAGCTTGTATATCTAGGAATGCATTGCAAGGGTCCGCCTCTTGGCTGAACATGCGTCGGAATTCGAGGTCTTCGATGGTGCTGACCAATGACTTGGTGTCTGCCTCAATCGTGGCCAAACCATCGTCGTCACCGTCGGCTTTGCTCATTTCAAAGAGTTCGGTGTTGTCGGCGAGTTCTTGCGTTAGGCGGGTGAGGGTGACGACAACGCCGTCGAGTAATTTCTTCTCACGGCCGAGTTCTTGGGCTTTTTTCGGGTCGTCCCAGACTTTGGGGTCTTCGAGGGAGGCGTTGACGGTTCTTAATCGCTCAGATTTGGCATCGAAGTCAAAGATACCCCCGAAGTTCAGCAGTGCGAAAGGTGAGGTCGGTCAAAGTGGTGCCGATAAGGTTGATGCGTTCTGCTTCCATGGTGCTTCTTCTTTACATAACGGGGAAAACCCAAGATTTTCTCACGCGCGACAGCACAGCGTTACTTAGGCGAGGAATTCTTCGATCAGACGGGCTAATTTTTCAGGCTGATCGTGGTGCAGCATATGGCCTGCGTCTTCAATAACAGCGTGACGCAGATGGGGTACAGAGGCGATTCTTTGTTTGAATTCATCCAAGGTGTATTTTTCCTTCCACCACTGCGTCAGGCTATCGGTATCGGACATGGCAAATAGGGTGGGAGCAGCGATGCGCTGGTAGATGCTCAATACTTCGTCAACTTTGAATAATTGCGCATTGATGATTTTGTGCGAAGCATGCCCCAAAATTTCCCATTCGCCTTTGTCGTTGGGCTTGGCCCAATGGCTGGCTAACCAGCGGGCTTTGTCGCTGCCCAATCGTGGGTTGTTTTTCATCAGCCGCTTGACTACACCCTCTAAGCTTGCATAGGGCCGAAGGTCTAGCTCTCCTTTATGCAGGGTTTTTAATTCGTCAATCCACTTGCCGTATCGCCCTGCAGCTTGGGAAGATCGGGTGCTGGCCATGCCAAAGCCCTCGAGGTTTATCAGTTTGGCTATGCGCTCAGGGCGAACACCTGCATATAAGGTGGCCACATGGCCGCCCATGCTATGCCCTATTAAATCTATCTGGCGATTACCTACATAGTGGTCGAGTAAAAAATCCAGATCAGCGAGGTAATCTGGAAACCAATAGTTGTCTTGGTGCGGGGTTTCAGTCAGGCCAAAACCACGCCAGTCAGGCGCAATGATCCAGCGGTCTTGGGCCATAGCGTCGACAACAAACTGGAACGACGCTGAGACGTCCATCCAACCGTGGAGCATGACCAAGGCAGGCGTGTTGTTGTCGGGCATGCCCCATTGACGTACGTGGTATCGGAGTAAGCGTATCGGTACAAACTCGCTACGCGAGGCTTTTTGAATTGGGTACATTGTTTAGATCATAAAGACCTTAAAAATGCCTTTGCGTCAAACACATAACGAGGCATTAGACTTACCCGCTTTGAAAAACCGATTCTTGGAGTTGTAGCAATGTCTTTTCCCCTTGTTCAACTGGGCACCAGTGATTTGCGCGTCACACCTATTTGTTTGGGCACGATGACTTTTGGTGAGCAGGTGGGTGAGGCAGATGCGCACACTATCTTGGACAGGTCATTAGCCCGTGGTGTGAATTTTCTGGATACGGCAGAGATGTATTCAGTCCCCACCAAGGCCGAGACCTTTGGTTCGACGGAAACCATTTTGGGAAATTGGTTTGCCAAGCACCCCGGAGTTCGACAAAAGTTAGTGCTTGCTACTAAAGTAGCCGGTCCTTCAAGGGGCATGCCTTGGGTACGCGAGGGCAGTGGTATGACCGCGCAAGATATTTTGAATTCCTGTGATGCCAGTCTCAAGCGTCTCCAAACCGATGTGATTGACCTCTACCAAATCCATTGGCCCGAGCGCCATGTCCCTGCTTTTGGCCTTATGTATTTCGACCCAGCCAAAGACAAAATTACCACCCCTATCCATGAACAACTCGAGGCCATGGCTAAATTGGTGAAAGCTGGCAAAGTGCGCCATATTGGCCTGTCCAATGAAACACCTTATGGCGTACACGAATTTATTCGCTTGGCAGATCAGCATGGTTTGCCACGCGTACACACCATTCAAAACGCCTACGGCTTATTGAACCGTATTTTTGAAAATGCTCTGGATGAGTCCTGCCATCGTTTGAATCTGTCCTTGTTGGCCTATTCACCGCTGGGTTTTGGCTTGCTGACCGGTAAATACGATGTGGGTGGTGTAACAGGCCCAAATGCCCCACAGGGCAAAGACAGGGGTCGCCTGGCTATTTACGAGGTATTCCAAAAGCAACGCTGGGGCCGACCAGAGGCCTTGGCAGCTGCCCGTCGGTACAACGCCCTAGCGCGAGAAAATGGGTTAACCCCGACTGAAATGGCCCTCGCGTTTTGCTACAACAAGTGGCAAGTTAAGAGCACCATCATTGGCGTGACTTCAATTGCGCAACTGGATACCGATTTAGATGTCTGGGGAAAGACGCTGTCGCCAGAGGTGTTGGCTGCAATCGATGCCATCCGGTGGGATATGCGCGACCCCGCACTGTGATGTGCTTTTTGCAAAGAATACCCTCAACGCAAATCTCTACTGCCAGCTATGAATGACTCTAATTTCTTATTAGTTTTGGTTTTTGGAGCCTACCTTGTGGGTTCCTTGTCATTCGCTGTGATCGTCAGTCGCTTCATGGGGCTAGACGACCCGCGTACTTATGGCAGCCAAAACCCAGGCGCGACCAATGTGCTGCGATCTGGTAATCGCCAAGCAGCGATTTATACCTTGGCCTTGGATGCGCTCAAAGGCTATTTACCTGTCTTGCTTGTCAAACTTTTCGGCATTTCATTTGGTTGGGACGAGCGGGTTTTGGCGTTGGTGGCAATCTCAGCGTTTATCGGGCACTTGTGGCCAGTGTTTTTTGGCTTTAAAGGCGGCAAAGGTGTGGCGACGGCGGCAGGTGTCATATTTGGTATTGAGCCCGTTCTTGGGTTTGCTACTTTGGCTACGTGGGGCATCGTGGCCTATTTTTTCCGGTATTCCTCGTTGGCTGCCATTGCTGCCTCGTTGTTTGCGCCTTTGTATTACCTCTTTGGCAACCAAGTGGCTTGGACTACTGGTGAGCCACAACTGATGGCCTTGATTGCCATCAGTGCTTTGCTACTCATGCGGCATCAAGAGAACATCACGCGATTGGTGTTGGGGCAGGAGAGCAAGATTGGGGAGACTAAGTCGCCTTAGGCTTAGTTTGTGGCTTTTGTAGTGTGGCGTCAGCCCGACGGCACACGATGCTCCGCCGGGCTGACGCCAGCGAGCCTATTAGCGTTCAAACTATTCTCGCGCTCCTGCTTGGGGGTGTGTGCTGCAGAGCGAAGTAAAGGGGGAGGCTTCGGCTTAGCCGAAGCCGGAGGACATGAGCGGCGCAGCGCATGCCCCCAAGCAGGAGCATCGCCAACCCGTATCAGAGCAGAGCTCAATCGCGAAAGTTGTTAAATGACAAAGGCAAATCGGTCATCTCTTTGCGGATTAAAGCCATAGCAGCCTGCAAGTCATCGCGTTTAGCACCACTGACACGAACCGCATCACCTTGAATAGCAGCTTGCACTTTGATCTTGCTGTCTTTAATCAGGCGTTGGATTTTTTTTGAGACCTCGGTCTCAATCCCATTACGCACTTTGATGACCTGCTTAACCTTGTCGCCGCCGATTTTTTGGACATCGCCTTTGTCTAGAAAGCGGATGTCGACTTCGCGCTTCGTCAATTTATTGCGCAAAACATCCTCTACTTGCGTGAGCTGAAAGTCAGCGTCGCCAAACAAGGTGATTTCTTTGTCTTTGAGTTCGACCCCAGCGGAGGTGCCTTTGAAGTCGAAACGGGTGGCAATTTCTTTGGCGGTGTTGTCGACAGCGTTTTTCACTTCGGGCAGATTAGGTTCGCAGACGGTGTCAAAAGAGGGCATGGGGTGAGTCTTTCAAAATCAGGGTGAGACAATCTCGCTATGTTAGTTGAGCGAAACGTCCCCCTGCAAGCGCATAACACTTTTGGTATATCTGCCAAGGCTTTGCAATTGGTGCGCGTGCAGTCGGAGTCCGATATTGCGGCCCTGTTAGCCGACCCGCAATTGCGCGATACCCAGAAATTTGTGCTTGGTGGCGGCAGCAACATCGTGCTGACGGGCGACCTCAAAGCTTTGGTTCTCAAGGTTGAGCTCAAAGGTATGCGATTGGTGGAGGAATCCGAAAAGGCCTGGATTGTCGAAGCCGCGGCGGGCGAGGATTGGCATGACTTTGTGCAATGGACCTTAGACAACAGTTGGCCGGGTTTGGAAAACATGGCGCTGATTCCCGGAAGTGTGGGCGCATCACCTGTTCAGAACATCGGCGCTTACGGCGTTGAATTGCAAGACCGCTTCGACACTCTAGATGCGATTGATCTCGCGACTGGAAATACCTTCACCCTAGACGCTGCGCAATGCGCTTTTGGTTACCGTGACTCGATTTTCAAACATGGCCCTAGACAGCATATTGGCGCTTCGCGCGGCATGGGGTTGGCGGGCCGGGCATTAATTACCCGGGTAAGGTTTCGGTTAGCCAAGGCTTGGAAGCCAGTGCTTGGCTATCTAGATCTAGAAAAAAAGATGGCTGAGACGGGTATCCGTCAACCTACCGCACAGCAAATTTTTGAATGGGTCTGTGCTATTCGGCGTTCCAAATTACCCGACCCAACCGTGATTGGAAACGCAGGAAGTTTTTTCAAAAATCCGACCGTCACTCCTGAGCAATGCGCTGACATCATTGCCAGAGATCCGAAGGTGGTGCACTACCTACTCGACGATGGGCGTATCAAACTCGCTGCTGGTTGGTTGATCGACGCTTGTGGATGGAAGGGCAAGTCTGTGGGCAATGCTGCTGTTTATGAGAAACAGGCATTGGTGTTAGTGAACAAAGGTGGGCGGGAGAACCCTTGCACTGGGGGCGAGGTGATGACGCTTGCTAAGGCGATTCAGACCAGTGTGTATGAACGGTTTGGGATTTTGTTGGAGCCTGAGCCTGTGGTTGTTTGACCTCTGCCCTTATGCGTTGTTTTTAGTTTGGGACTTTTGTAGCAAGGCGTCAGCCCGACGGCACACGATGCTCCGCTCATGTCCTCCGGATTTGGCCGAAGGCCAAATCCTCCCCCTTTACTTCGCTACGCATCATGCGCCGCCGAGCTGACGCCGGCAAGCGGAGTGGAGTTCAAACAAAGTGGTGGAACTCAAACTAATTTCGCGCAAATGCTGGGTGGTATGTACTGCAGAGCGAAGTAAAGGGGGAGGCTTCGGCTTGGCCGAAGCCGGAGGACATGAGCGGCGCAGTGCATGCCACCCAGCATTTGCATCGCCAACTATCCCAAATGACAACTCCCTAGGCCAAGGAAACAAAAGAAGAGCCAAACTCCAACAAATCCAAAGGCAGGAGAAAAGCTACTTAGTGCCACCCTCAAGCTTAATCATCTCAGCCCCTTCACCCAAAGACAGCAATCCAGACTGCGCATAAATACTTAGCTTGGCGCGCGTGTCCGTGATGTCCAAATTGCGCATAGTCAACTGCCCAATACGGTCCAGCGGGGTGAATGGCGCATCTTCTACTTTTTCCATACTCAAACGCTCAGGCGCATAAGTCAGGTTGGGGCTCTCGGTGTTCAAGATGGAATAGTCATTGCCACGACGTAATTCAAGCGTGACTTCACCCGT
>JAGWXI010000112.1 GCA_018969975.1 Burkholderiales bacterium | reverse complement strand
CCCAAAATCATCGACGCCTCTACCGCGCATCGCGTGGCACCTGGTTGGGTCTACGGATTCCCCGAGTTGTCGAGCACCCAAACGCAGGCCGTTAAATCCGCCCAGCGCGTGGCCAACCCTGGTTGTTACGCCACAGGTGCGATTGCTTTATTACGCCCCTTGGTCGATGCTGGACTGATCCCGAAAGACTTCCCGCTTGCCCTGCCATCCGTCAGCGGCTATTCGGGTGGTGGCAGAGCCATGATCGAAGACTACGAAGCTGGCAAAGCCCCACTATTCGAAGCTTATGCGCTGCAACTAGAGCACAAACATTTGCCAGAAATCCTGGCGTACACAGGTTTGATCACTCGGCCAATTTTTGTGCCCTCGGTAGGTAACTTCAAACAAGGCATGTTGGTGCAAGTTCCGTTGCACTTAGACGCTTTGCCCACGAAACCCAAAGCTAGTGATTTACATGAAGCTTTGCTCAAGCACTATGCAAAGAGCCCCGAAGGGCATGTGAAGGTTTTGCCTGCAACGGAAAACGGCAAACTCGATGCCACGGCTTTGAACGACACCAACGATTTGGAGATTCGTGTGTTTGGCAACGAGGCGCATCGGCATGCAGTTTTGATTGCGCGGCTCGACAACTTGGGCAAGGGGGCTAGTGGCGCGGCTGTGCAGAATTTGCGGTTGATGTTGGGGGTTTAGGTATTTGCGCTCGCTGCGCCAAGGCGATCACTTGGGGCATGCTGCGACTCCGCACTGCGTGCTTTATGTCGTTCGCAGCATGCCCCAAGCGCTCACCTTGACGCGGGTTGCGTGCAGACCAACTTCGATAAAAGAACGTTCAACGGTTCGGCCACAGTGACTCGTGACAAGGTGAGCACTCGGCGCTTGTTGCGAACGACATAAAGCGCGCAGCGCGGAGTCGCAACAAGTGCCGGGTGATCGCCTTGGCACAGCGCAAGCAGTTTTAATCGCACAGCTCATCAGCCCCAGCAACGATGCGCCGCACAACCTCAGCCGCAAAACCACGACTCACCAAGAACCGCACTTGCTTCCCACGCTCAGATGCATCAGCTGGAGGTGCCCCAAACTTCTTGCGCCAAACCATCAAGGCACGCTCAAACTCCGTGCCCCGCATAGTTTGCATAGCGTCAGCAATATCGTCCGCTGGCAAGCCTTTGGCCATCAACTCTTGCCGAACGCGCGCCGCACCAAGCTTGGTAGAGCGTCGATTCACAACCGACTCAACCACACGCTTTACGTTGATGAAGTCTTTGGCCGCCAAAAAGTCCAATGCCTCGGCTAATTCGCCGGGCGTTTCTTCATGGGGTTTGAGCTTTTGCTCCAGCTCTTTGCGCGAATGTTCGCGCTGCGACAACAACCGCAGCGCGCGCCCTTTGAGGGAGGGCTTCATCGCCAATCGCGCCACAGAGATCAGGCCTCGGCTTCGAGCGCCTCACGCGCTTGACGGGCGGCCTTGGTTTCTTTGGGCTCTTTGGCTTCCTTCGGTTCTTTGGCCTCTTTGACAGCAGGTCCATCGACCGACTCAGCCAACAACGGAATGCCCAAAGATTCGCGCACCTTGTTTTCGATCTCAAAAGCCAAGGCTTCGTTCTCACGCAAAAACTCACGCGCGTTGTCACGCCCTTGGCCAATTTTTTCGCCTTGGTAGGCGTACCACGCACCTGACTTTTCGATCACCTTGGCGTTCACACCCATATCGATGATCTCGCCCTGACGGCTGATGCCTTCACCAAACAAAATGTCGAACTCTGCCGTCTTGAACGGAGGCGCCACTTTGTTCTTTACCACTTTGACGCGGGTCTCATTGCCCACCGCCTCTTCGCCCCGCTTGATCGTGCCAGTGCGACGAATGTCCAAACGCACCGATGCGTAGAACTTGAGCGCGTTACCGCCAGTTGTGGTTTCAGGCGAACCAAACATCACACCGATCTTCATACGAATTTGGTTAATGAAAATCACGGTGCAATTGGTCTTCTTGATAGACGCCGTTAACTTGCGCAAGGCTTGGCTCATCAAACGGGCTTGCAAACCGGGCAAAGAATCGCCCATGTCGCCTTCCAACTCCGCCTTAGGCGTGAGCGCGGCTACCGAGTCGATCACCACCAAATCCACCGCGCCAGAACGCACCAAACTGTCCACGACTTCCAAAGCTTGTTCGCCCGTATCAGGCTGGCTGATCAATAAGTCTTGCAAATTCACACCCAGCTTTTGTGCGTACTGCGAATCGAGCGCATGTTCCGCGTCGACAAACGCGCAAGTGCCGCCTTGCTTTTGCATCTCAGCAATCACCTGCAAAGTGAGCGTTGTCTTGCCAGAAGACTCAGGGCCATAAATTTCGATCACACGGCCGCGGGGCAAACCCCCAACGCCCAAAGCGATGTCCAAACCCAGCGAACCGGTAGACACCACCTGAATATCGTCAATGATCTCGCCCTCACCCAGGCGCATGATCGTGCCTTTACCGAACTGTTTTTCAATCTGTGCCAATGCGGCTTGCAGGGCCTTGGCTTTTTCGCTGTCTACGACTTGTGGCTTGGCATTCATAAAAATCTCCATTAAAAACAAAGGGTTACCGAAACTCTACGCTACTGCATGTATCAACATGCTGGATGCTTGACCAGTACTTTATCCGAAAGTTAAAAGAAGTAAATAGATTTTTTGGTAAGTTTGCCTTACTATTTGACCAACACTCAAACCCGCCGTAAGCGTCACCCCAAAAGGCGAGTAGCGGGTGCTTGTTGCGAGCGACATAAAGCGCGAAGCGCGGAGCCGCAACAAGTACCCGCTGCTCGCCGTGTCAGCATGAAAACCGCCCAAGCACCAAACAAATGTCCAAAAACAAAGCACAACACCAAGACTGGCGCCAATCCCACCTAGGCCGCCTCCTAGGCGCCGCCATGCGCAAATTCGACGACCGCGTCCTCTACCTCATGGCCCACAACGTAGACGTCCCCCTGGCCCTCTCCAACCTAGCCGCCCGAGCGCAGGTAAGCGCCGCCCACATCCACATCACCCGCCACGTCAGCCTAGAGGGCTCACGTTTAAACGACCTAGCCGCCAGCGCCAACATGACCAAACAAGCCATGGGCGACCTCGTCACCCAATGCGAGTCATGGGGCCTAGTCGAACGCACCCCCGACCCCCAAGACGCCCGCGCAAGACGCATCGTCTTCACCGCTACCGGCCTCGCATGGCTCCAAGCCTTTGAGCAAGCCGTCGCGCAAACCGAGGCTGAGTTCAAACAAGAAGTCGGCGCTGACGTTGCTACCGTGGTGCGC
The DNA here is from genome assembly GCA_018969975.1 of Burkholderiales bacterium. Classification (GTDB taxonomy): domain Bacteria; phylum Pseudomonadota; class Gammaproteobacteria; order Burkholderiales; family Burkholderiaceae_C; genus Limnohabitans. Next base: position 2,482 of record JAGWXI010000112.1, on the reverse strand, counting down.
TTAGGGTTAGAGGCCTATGCAGGCGATTACGCAAGCCTAAAATCAAACGCATAAAGATTAAAAGTTTCAGGGGAGACAAGACCATGCGCATACTAATCGCAGAAGATGACTTGGTTCTCGCAGACGGCTTGTTACGCACTTTGCGTGCATCGGGCTCAGCGGCTGACCATGTGGCCAGTGGAACTGAAGCGGAGGCCGCGCTGATGACCAGCGACCAGTTTGACCTCCTGATCTTGGACCTAGGCTTGCCACACATGCATGGCCTAGAGGTTCTCAAGCGACTTCGTGCACGTGGCTCCTCTATTCCTGTTTTGATATTGACCGCCGCGGACAGTGTTGAAGAACGCGTCAAGGGTTTGGACTATGGCGCCGACGACTACATGGCCAAACCCTTCTCCCTGCAAGAGCTCGAAGCACGCGTTCGCGCCTTGACACGGCGCGGTATGGGCGGCGCGACCTCCCTCATCAAACATGGCCCCTTGGTTTACGACCAACAAGGCCGCGTTGCCACCATCGACGGCAAGATGATCGAACTCTCTGCACGCGAGCTTGGGCTTTTAGAAGTGTTACTGCAACGCGCAGGGCGCTTGGTCAGCAAAGACCAATTGGTGGAGCGCCTGTGTGAATGGGGCGAAGAAGTCAGCAACAACGCGATTGAGGTGTACATCCACCGATTGCGTAAAAAAATCGAGCGCGACCCCATCCGTATTGCTACGGTGCGCGGTTTAGGTTATTGCCTTGAAAAAATCCCCAACTAAGGAAAGCAAAAGCCCTTTGCGCATGGTGAAGCTTTTTAAGCTCAGGCGCAGCTCATTGTTTGGGCAAATTTTGGATTGGATGCTCACCCCGCTTTTTTTGCTCTTGCCACTGAGCGTGATGCTGTCTTGGGTGGTGGCTGAGAGTATTGCGGGGCGCCCCTTTGACCGTGGCTTAGAACACAACGTCAAAGCCCTGGTTCAGTTGATCAAAACCGACCATCAACGCTTGCTCTTTAACTTACCTTCGCCGGCAAGAGAGATTTTGCGAGCCGACGATACCGATACGATTTATTACCAAGTGGTTGGAACCCATGGCGAATTAGTCAGCGGTGATCGAGACTTTCCCAAGCCGACTGAAGATGACAAGTACGCTGTAGGCGAGATGTACTTGCGAGACGACAAATTGCATGGCAACAATATTCGGGTTGCGTACGAATGGGTCCGCGTAGACCTGCCAAATGCCAAACCTGTACTTGTTCAGGTGGGCGAAACTCTCGAAAAAAGATCGGTGTTGGCTACAGAAATTATCAAAGGCGTTTTATTGCCGCAGTTGGTCATCTTGCCCCTGGTTGTTTTGCTAGTTTGGTTGGCCTTAGGACACGGCATTGAACCGCTCAACGCATTGGGCGACCGCATACGACAGCGCAAGCCTGATGACTTGAGCCCACTAGAGGGCCATTACGTTCCCAAAGAGATTGCCCCCTTGGTAGCCTCCTTCAATGATTTGCTAACACGCCTCAAAGACTCGATTGCCACCCAAAAGCGCTTCTTAGCAGACGCTGCACACCAGCTTAAAACACCACTTGCAGGCTTGCGTATGCAAGCCGACTTAGCGCAACGGGAAGGGTCTGACACCCAGGAGTTAAAAAAATCATTGCAGCTGATTGGGCGTGCCAGCGTCCGCGCGACCCGCACCGTCAATCAATTGCTGTCTTTAGCGCGCGCCGAAAGCGGCAACGCATCTATTGCCCTCGCACCATGCAATCTGGTGGAAATTGTGCAATCCGTGATTCAAGATTCACTGCCGCACGCGATGGAAAAACGTATTGACTTAGGCTACGAGGGCGTAACAACAAACAGCAGAGGTGTGCGCATCTTGGGCAATGCCACTTTGCTCCAAGAATTGGTGCGCAACTTGATCGACAACGCTCTGAATTACACCCCCTCACATCCAGATGCGCCAGGCGTGATCACGGTGCGTGTACTCAGAGATATTGGCCGCAAAGAAGTTGTTGTTCAAGTTGAGGACTCAGGGCCAGGTATTTCTATAGCTGAACGCGAACAAATATTCCAGCCTTTCTACCGCGCACTCGGAACCCAAGTCGATGGTTCAGGGCTTGGCCTTGCAATCGTGATGGAAGTTGCACGTCGGCACAACGCCACCGTAAGTGTGCAAGACGTCTGGCCAGGCAATCCCAACCCAGGAGCGGGTTTTACGGTGCGTTTTCAACACGCATTGGCATAGCAAGTCACACACACGACAAAAGAGGGTGGTGCAACTACTAGGCATTAGGGTAATGCCCCTCTACTACCCCAGTCATTTGTCCTAAAAATGGCCTTCTCTCGTGGGGCCTCGGGCCCCGCGTGAAAACCGACGATATCGGTGCACGCGCCATGCATTTGCTTGATCAAGTGGGCTTGGCTGGCAAAGCGCACACAGCTTCAGAACTTCTGTCTTATGGTGATTTGCGTCGCCTTGAGATTGCCCGCGCATTGGCCACAGA
>JAGWXI010000025.1 GCA_018969975.1 Burkholderiales bacterium | reverse complement strand
TTGGTGGAACCACCCGTGGCCATGATGACGGCAACAGCGTTTTCCAAAGATTTTTTGGTGACGATGTCGCGTGGCTTGATGTCTTTCTTGATCGCTTCAATCAACACCTTGGCCGATTCCTTGGCTGAGTTTTGTGTCTCGTCATGGGGGTTGGCCATGGTCGAGGAGTAGGGCAAGGACATACCCAGAGCCTCGAACGAGGACGACATGGTGTTCGCGGTGTACATGCCGCCACACGAACCCGTGCCTGGAATAGCGCGCATTTCAATTTCACGCAGATCAGCGTCGCTGAGTTTGCCCGCTGCGTTTTCGCCTACCGCCTCGAAAACGCTGACGATGTTGAGGTCTTTGCCTTTGTAGGAGCCGGGAAGAATGGTGCCGCCGTACACGTAAATCGCTGGCACATTCGCGCGCAAGATGCCCATCATGCCGCCGGGCATGTTTTTGTCGCATCCGCCAACGACCAATACGCCGTCCATCCACTGGCCTTGCACGCAGGTCTCGATACAGTCAGAAATCACTTCGCGACTGACCAAGGAATACTTCATGCCTTCGGTGCCCATTGCCATGCCGTCAGAGATGGTGGGGGTGCCGAAAATTTGGGCATTTCCACCAGCTTCTTCGATACCCGCCACAGCAGCATCCGCTAGCTTTTGTAAGCCGCTGTTGCATGGTGTGATGGTGCTGTGCCCATTCGCTACGCCAACCATAGGTTTGACGAAATCGCCTTCTTGGTAACCCATGGCGTAATACATCGAGCGGTTGGGCGCACGTGATTTGCCTTCGGTAATGTTGGCGGAGCGACGGTTGATTTTGAGAGGTGAAGTAGCCATGGTGGAGTGCTCAGTCGGACAAAAACCCTTAGTTTAGCCCCCTGCGAAGTGGCTTTTTGGTGCTGAGTCGCCTATGCAAACCTCGCGCACAATGGTGGGCATGCTAATGCACCCTCAATTTGAACGCGTCGCTCTCCAACTCGGGCCCATCTCCATTCACTGGTATGGCATCACTTATTTAGTGGCTTTTGCCCTCTTTCTGTTTTTAGCCAAACGTCGTTTGCACCATGCGCCCTTTGCTGGTTGGGTGACCCAGGGTAAGTGGGCTGTTCAAGATGTCGACGACTTACTGACCTACGGAGTAATCGGTGTGGTTTTGGGTGGACGCATTGGTTATTGCCTGTTTTACAAACTGGCCTACTACGCCCAACATCCGATCGAAGTGTTGTATGTGTGGGAAGGCGGAATGAGCTTTCATGGGGGTATGTTGGGCGTGATTGCAGCCATGGCGCTGTTTGCTTGGCAGCGCCAGCGACCATGGTTAGTTGTGACAGATTTCATCGCGCCTTGCGTGCCCACCGGTTTGGCGGCGGGACGGGTGGGTAATTTCATCAACGGAGAGTTATGGGGAAGAGCAGCAGATCCTGATTTACCTTGGGCGATGGTATTTCCCCAAAGCGGCACGCTATGGGCGCGCCACCCTTCTCAGGTCTACCAATTTTTGGGTGAAGGATTGTTGTTGTTTCTGGTTATGTGGCTCTTTGCCAGAAAACCCAGGCGTGTAGGGGAAGTGTCTGCCTTGTTCCTGATAGGGTACGGATTGATGCGCTTCATGGCCGAATACTTTCGCGAACCCGACGCGCATTTAGGACTTCTTGCTTTAGGTTGGAGTATGGGGCAGTGGTTATGTGTTCCCATGGTATTGGTAGGTGCTTGGATATGGGCAGTGTCTGTGTTACAAAACGGAGAATCATTTACCAAGACGACAAAAGAATGAACGCAACCAATTGGCTCAGCAGCAAATTAAATTTATTACGAAACTCTGCGCCAGCAAGTGATTCCCCGCAAGATGCTGACCGTTCCACACGAGAACGCTTGGGCGCTACCTTGCGAAAACAAAAAGAAGCCTTATCGCCGCGTTCCTTGCGCCGCACACTTTTGCTATTACAAGCGGTGGTCGACCCCAAAGTGAGCGAAGTCGAAGGCGGACGCCGCGCAAAAGCCTTGGCGGATTGGTATGCCAAAGCGCTAACCAGTGAAAGACAAGATTTATGGTTGCTCATTAGCGAGCAATTTGGCCCAGACCCCGCAAAAGTTCGTGCTGCGAGGGATGAATACGATGCCGCCCTGGGCACCGTTGATGAAGGCGCGGCAGAGATTCGGTTGCGACGTGCCTTGGTGTCGCCTCGTACCCGTTTGTTGCAACGCTTTGCCGCCTATCCGGGCGGCATGCGGTTTTTGGTGGACTTGCGCGCGGAGATGCTGCCGCAAGTCAAAAGCAATAAAAGATTGATGGCGCTAGATGCTGAACTAGAAAATCTCTTTTCTACCTGGTTTGACGTAGCCTTTTTGGAGTTGCGCACCATCAGCTGGGACTCTCCTGCTTCTCTGATTGAAAAGCTCATCAAGTATGAAGCCGTGCACGACATTCGTAGCTGGGCGGATCTCAAGAACCGCTTGGATAGCGACCGACGTTGCTATGGATTTTTTCATCCAAGTTTGCCCAATGAGCCTTTGATATTTGTGGAAGTCGCTTTGCTCGACGAGATTGCAGAAAGCATCATGCCCTTGTTAGACGAGACCGCTGCCAATGCAGATCTACATAAGGCCTCCGTTGCTATTTTTTATTCCATCAGCACTACACAGACTGGATTACGAGGAGTCAGCTTTGGCGACTCGTTGATTAAAAGGGTGGTTGAAACCCTGCGCTCTGAATTCCCTAAGCTCAAAACTTTTGCGACTTTGTCGCCTATTCCCGGATTTAGAACATGGCTGGCGAAAAACTTAGAGGCGATGTTGGAGAAACTCTCCGATAAAGAACTCTCCCTTCTTGGTCGCGCCTTGAGTTTTGAGCCACCTTCTTCGATTCATGTACTCGCTGCGTTAGAGCTACCTGAAACCTTAGCCAATCTCTCAGTCAAATCGCCTTTGCGTGAATTTTTGACCCGATGCGCTGCTCAATATTTAGGTCGTGCAAAAGACGGAGATATGGTGTTAGATTCCGTGGCGCGTTTTCATTTGGGTAACGGTGCGCGTATCGAGCGCATCAACTTTTATGCAGACCCCTCATCCAAAGGGCTGAGACAATCGCACGGCTTGATGGTGAACTATCTCTACGATCTCAAGCGCATTGATAAAAATAGAAAACAGTTAGAGTTGGGCGAAACGCCTGCTTCCAGTCAAGTAGAAGATTTATATTTCAAGGCCTAAATGGCATTCCAAACAAAGAGGAGACACAACTATGAAAAATCACTTTATCCAATCCCGTCGTCAGTGGTTGGGGTTTTCTGCTTCCGCGTTTGCAGCTCTTAGCTTAGACCTGCATGCTGAACCCGGTTGGCCCACTAAACCCGTTAGCCTTGTCGTTCCATTTCCTGCCGGCGGCGGAACGGACACCTTTGCCAGACCCTTATCTGCGCAATTCTCCAAACTCACTGGTAAATCATTGGTAATCGATAACCGAGGCGGCGCGGGAGGTAACTTGGGCGCGGGCGTTGCTGCTAAAGCTGCCCCTGACGGTTACACCTTGTTTATGGGTGCCGTGCACCACTCGATCGCGCCCTCCATGTATCCCAAACTTGACTACGACCTGGAGCGCGATTTCATTCCGCTAGCGATAGTCGCTAGCGTGCCGCACGTTTTGGTGGTCAATCCTAAAAACATGCCTAGCGATTACAAAGCATTTATGGATCAAGTTAAAACCAAGCCCGGACGTTTTAACTACGGATCTGCTGGTGGTGGTACTTCACACCATTTGGCAGGCGAACTCTTCAAGCTTCAAACTAAAACATTCATCACACACATTCCTTATCGTGGAGCAGGGCCAGCACTGCAAGACCTGATCGCCGGCAACGTAGACATGATGTTTGATGGGCTCGGATCTTCAGCCCAACACATCAAAGGCGGGCGTATCAAAGCTTTGATGGTGTCTGGCAACAAGCGAAATCCCGCTTTTCCAGATATTCCCTGCGCTGCCGAATTAGGCTTGCCAGACTACAACGTGACGACTTGGTACGGTCTTTGGACTCCCAAAGGAACACCTGCTGATGTCCAAGCGCGTGCCATAGAAGAAGTTCGCAAAGCCGCGGCAACTGATGAGATTAAAACCAGTTGGGCTAACAGTGGTGCTGAGTTCCCCAATTTGACGGGCCCACAGTTTGGCGCATTTGTGAATAGTGAAATTAAAAAATGGGCTGTAGTAGTAAAAGCCTCAGGCGCGAAGTTAGATTAAAAATTTATCAATGTGTGACGATGAACCACAACCTGTATGCCGCATTGCGCGCACAATTTCCAAGCAATTTAGACACAACCGCCGTTGAAACCGATGAGAGCCTGCAATACAGCTGGCGCGACTTAGAGCGAGCAAGTGCCATGTTGGCTAACTTGTTGGAAGGATTGAATATTCCACAAGGCGCACGCGTTGCCGTTCAGGTTGAAAAATCGGTCGAAGCCATGATGCTTTACTTGGCGACATTGCGGGCTGGTTATGTTTTTCTGCCGCTCAACACGGCTTACCAAAGTGCAGAAATTCAATACTTCATTGAAAACGCCGAGCCTGCAGTGGTGGTGTGCAGTAGCGCAAACTTTGGATGGGTCAGCAAAATCGCCTTCAAGGCTGGAACGCAATATGTGTTCACTTTGAACGACAACAGAACCGGCAGCTTGTTAGACCGTGCCGTGCATTGTTCAGACAAACACACGGTAGTTCAAAGCGCTGCAGACGACATGGCTGCTATTTTGTATACCAGTGGAACAACAGGGCGCAGCAAAGGTGCCATGTTGTCGCATGGAAATTTGCTCAGCAACGCCCAAACACTAAAAACCTACTGGGGCTGGCGCGCTGGTGATGTGTTGATCCACGCTTTGCCCATCTTCCACGTGCATGGTTTGTTTGTAGCCATTCACGGCGCTTTGCTCAATGGCAGCAAGATGATTTGGATGTCCAAGTTTGACCCGAAATTCGTCATCCAAAAAATGCCAGAGGCCACCGTGTTTATGGGCGTCCCCACTTTGTACGTTCGGATGTTGGCTGAACCCGCTCTGACAAAGCAACAAGCTTCGCACATGCGATTGTTTGTTGCAGGCTCTGCACCGTTGTTAATCGAAACCTTCAAAGAATGGCAAGAGCGTGCGGGCCACACCATCTTGGAGCGTTACGGAATGAGCGAAACCGTCATGCTCACATCGAATCCCTACGCGGCAGATGCGCGCTATCCAGGCCAAAGCGAACGCAGAGGTGGGACCGTGGGATTTCCACTACCAGGCGTGCATTTGCGTGTGCACAGCGACGATGGCGCCGAATTACCGGTTGGTGAAATTGGTGGCATTCAAGTCAAAGGCCCGAATGTTTTCTCAGGATACTGGCGTATGCCTGAAAAGACCAAAGAAGAATTCACAGCGGATGGTTTTTTCAAAACCGGAGATGTCGGCAAGATCGATGCGCGCGGTTATGTGGTGATTGTTGGTCGCAGCAAAGACTTGATCATCAGTGGTGGTTACAACGTGTATCCGGCTGAAATTGAAGGCTATATCAACGACATGGCTGGGGTTGCCGAAAGCGCGTTGGTGGGTGTTGCGCATCCGGATTTTGGAGAAGTCGGGGTGGCAGTTGTGATCGCCAAGCCTGGAGCCACAGTTTCTGGAGACGCTGTGATTGCTGCTTTGAAGTCGCAGTTGGCTAACTTCAAAATCCCGAAGAAGTGTTTTGTGGTGGATGCTTTGCCGCGTAATACTATGGGCAAGGTGCAGAAGAATTTATTGCGCGATCAATATAAGTTGCTTTTCTGTCCCCCTTAGCTCGCTCTCGCGCAACGAAGAAAAAACTAATTAGCGGCCTCAACCCGCTGCGTAATATGCGCCAAAGCTTCTTCCACTTGGTCAATCAAAATCAAGCAAAGATCCCCTTGATTCAGACGTTCCATGGCCTTGTCGATCGCTAAAAACTCACCATAAATCTCGTCCACTTGACGCGTGCGCTTAGCACCTTCTAAACCTTGACGTAATAGTTTGAGGACCTCGCCATCTACACGCCCACGTTGGCAGGCGTCTTGGTAGAGCACGACTTCATCGAAAGCATCACCAATGATGCGCGTTTGCTCCCGTATATCGTCATCGCGTCTGTCGCCAGCTCCGCTGATAACCACGCTTCTTCTTTGCGCAGGTAGGTTGGTGACGGCTTGAACCAAAGCTTTGATCGCATCTGGGTTGTGCCCGTAATCGGCGATCACTGTTGCACCTTTGTACTCAAACACATTAAAGCGACCCGGCACACCTTGGCTGTCACTGACAAAACTTGCCAGCCCTTTACATATAGTTTGCCAAGGGATACCAATCGCCCAAGCTGCAGCAATGGACGCCATAGCGTTTTCGATTTGAAAGCCGATGGCGCCGCTGCGAGTTAGTGGGACTTCCGATAAGGGTATGCGCACAGTACGTTGACCTTGCATAGCAACGATGTGGTCATCCTCCACAAACAAAACGCGGTTACCTTGCGCTCGGTGTGTGGCTATGACGGGATGGTGCGTGTCAAGGCCAAAGAAAATGACTTCTCCTGGGCAGTTCGATGCCATATTTGCAACGATAGGATCGGTGGCATTGAGTACAGCTATACCTGATGCAGACACGTTTTGAACAATAACCCGTTTGAGTACAGCGAGATCTTCAACGGTAGAAATATAGTTCAGACCCAAGTGGTCGCCCATGCCTATATTGGTGACTACAGCTACTTGACATCGATCAAATGCTAAACCTTCTCGCAACATACCGCCTCGGGCAGTTTCTAAAACAGCTGCATCAACATCAGGGTGGGCGAGAACATTACGTGCACTCCTAGGTCCGCTGCAGTCACCGCTATCTATTTGCCGCCCATTGACATACACCCCATCGGTATTTGTCATACCTACCCGCAATCCATGCGCGCGCAATAAGTGCGAGGTTAGACGCACAGTAGTTGTTTTTCCATTTGTACCCGTGATAGCTATGACTGGTATGCGTCCGTCCTCACCATGGGGAAACATCGTGGCGATGACGGCTTCGCCAACATCACGACCTTTACCAAAAGATGGATTCAAGTGCATGCGCAAACCTGGAGCAGCATTGACTTCGACTACACCACCGTTTTGTTGTTCCATGGGGTGCAGGATCGATTCGCAAACTACATCAACGCCACAGATATCAAGCCCTACCATTTGGGCTGCTGCGATAGCCCGCGCAGCAACTTCAGGATGAACGTCGTCAGTTACGTCTGTTGCTGTTCCACCTGTAGAGAGGTTGGCGTTATTTCGTAAGATAACCCGCGCACCTTTTGCAGGTATGGAATTTTCATCTAAGCCCTGTTCTTGGAGTCTATTTTTCGCGATTGCATCTAAGCGTATTTTGGTTAAAGATGTGGCGTGACCTTCGCCTCGACGAGGATCTGAATTGACTTGATCGACCAATTCACGCACCGTGTTTTTCCCATTACCAATGACAAGCGGGGGGTCGCGTCTGGCCGCGGCGACTAATTTATTACCAACTACAAGCAAGCGAAAATCACTGCCAGGTAAATACCTCTCTACAAGGACGCTGTCACGAAATGTAATTGCAGTGTTGAAGGCTGCCATCACTCCTTCTTGGGTGCTGATATTGACAGCCACGCCCTTTCCTTGGTTGCCGTCCCTCGGTTTGATGACAACGGGTAAGCCTACTTCTTGTGCAGCAGCCCATGCATCTTCAGCGCTATGGACTGGTCGGCCCCGAGGTACCGGAACACCTGCTGCGTACAAAAGTTTTTTTGTAAGTTCCTTGTCTTGTGCAATTGATTCTGCGATGGCACTGGTCGCGTCAATTTCTGCTGCTTGGATGCGGCGCTGTTTACTACCCCAACCCAGTTGCACCAAAGAGCCTTCAGTCAATCGACTAAAAGGAATGCCTCTCGCAATCGCAGCGTTAACGATAGAGCCCGTGGAAGGACCTAGGCGAATGTCTTCATCCAAGCCGCGCAATTGATCGATGGCTGCTTCGATATCAAAGGCCTCGTGATGCGAGGCCGCAGAGCAAATATCTTTTGCCAGTTGGATAGCTAGGCAACCAACTTCTTCTTCAGAGTATTCCACCACTACTTGGAATAAACCTTTTTCATTGGTAGGAGTGGTTCTGCTGAAAGTAACGGGGCATCCTGCTTGGATTTGCAAATGCAATGTAACTGCCTCCATGGCATGCGCCATAGTTAAGGTTACTTTGCGATCAATCGGAATTAATTGACCAAGACCAGGAAATAGGTGGCGAAGATTAGTTTCGAAGTCAGTCTGCTTGCTTAGATCCAATTCATCATCAAAGCATCGCACCAATGCTTCTATGGCAGTGTGGCGCGTCCACAGGTTGGGGCCGCGCAAAGCCCGAATACGTGAGAGTTCCATTAGCCGTTCATCCTTGCTAGATCTTTACTAACCGCAGAGAGGTTTTGTCCGAAATTTTTAACACCAGCACGAATCAGCAAAGGGGTGATGTTGAGAGACCAGCCCGATGCAACTGCAGCCAAAAGGGTATTTATTTTTAAGCCTTGTTGCAGCAGTCGCGCAATCAAATCCATATCTAAATGGAAGAGGGGAGTTTCCTGATCACCGCGCGCTAAGGTCACAAAGCCTTCTTGACAAAAGACTACACGCCCCCCTTGCTGACGGTGTGCAGTTAGATGCGTGTTGCTAGGATCTTGTGCATAAAACAATACTTCTCCATCACTGAGGTCTGCCAAACTCACTACCGCATCGTCTTGCGCATTCAAGACAGTCGCGCCTTCGGGCAATACTAGATCAACCTGGGTACGAATAACTGTTCGCATCTGGTCAGGTGATTGGATATCGTGTTGGTCAATCAAGATTTGAGTTGTCTCTGGCATATCGGTAACCACCCCAATTTGGCATCTGTCATAAGCCAAGCCTTCATTCAAGATGTGCAAGGGCGTAGTTTCAAAAACAGCTGCATCTAGTGCTCGGTTGATCAACAAACGTTCGCCGTCTTCAAAACCACGCGCATCATTTTTACTTAGGTGGTGTTGGTTCATATACAGACCATCTTTGCAAGCCAGCCCCGTGCGATTCCCAGACAGATGAAGCAACCAAGCGATGAGTTGCGCAAGTTGCGTTGTTTGCTCAGTACCCACAATACCAACGACAGGAATTCGACCAGAATCGTTAGGCCCAAACAAGTGATCAACGATGGCTTTACCGACAGGGCGAGGTTGTCCTACGGCAGGTTTGACGTGCATGAGCAAACCGGGGCCCGCGTTGACTTCAATCACAGCGCCACGTGTTTCTGTCATGGGTCGTCCAATATCCTCTGTCACGATATCAATACCTACTATGTCTAGACCAATAACCCTTGCCGCTAATGTGGCAGTCGCTGCAACATCTGGATGCACTTTATCGGTGACGTCTATGTTGAGATTTCCGTTACGTTGCACGATCACCTTACGACCTGCTTCAACGATACTTTGTGGCTCCAGTCCTTGGCGTTGGATTTCTAAAAGCGTCATTTCACCGCGTGATGAATCCGTGAAATTGATCACATCCAAAGGAAAGATTTCAGACGCACCTCGGCGAGGGTCTGTATTGATTTGGGATTCGATCAATTCTTCAACCGTTGAAACTCCATTGCCCACTACATAAGCAGTCTCTCCCTGGGTTGCCGCTATCACCCGATCCCCAACCACCAAAATGCGATGTTCTTGTCCAGTTACATAGCGTTCTATCAAAACAGGAACGTTTTCTTCTGTATCAGACCAACTCGCGCCAATGGTGTTAGCTGCTAACCAAGCAGCGCGTACGGCATTCTCGGTCTTAACATTCAAAGAAACACCGCGACCACGGTTGCCGTCTGCGGGTTTGATAGCTACGGGCAAACCGATATCTTGGGCAGCTTGCCAAGCTTGGTCCGCGCTGGTCACAGTACGGCCTTCTGGGACAGGAATTCCGCACTGCGACAGCAAGCGTTTGGTGAGGTCTTTATCACTGGAAATACTCTCGGCAATTGCACTGGTGCGATCGGTTTCAGCGGTCCAGATGCGACGCTGGCGTGCGCCATAGCCCAGTTGCACCAAATTACCTTCAGTCAAACGAATGAAAGGCGTTTTGCGCTCGGTTGCTGCGTCAACAATGCAAGCAGTGCTCGGGCCTAAACAAAGCGTGTCGACAATTATTTTGAGCTCCTCTACGGTAGCAGCAACATCAAACGCTAAGTTGTTAGCAGCGGACATCACCAATCGATGCGCAGCTTTAAAACTGGCACGGCCTAAGTCTTCGTGCTCTGTGCGAAATACCACTTTATAAACGCCGCGTTTGCTTATCTCACGCGCTTTACCAAATTCAGCGCGTGCACCTGCAAGCAGTTGCAATTCAATCGAGACATGCTCGATGATGTGGCCCATCCATGTGCCACCAACTAAACGTGTCAAAAATCCCCCCCGATGGCCAACCCCGCAATGGTGTTCTACCAAACCGGGCAACCAAGCGTTGATGCGGTCATTAAAACCTTCAATGGAATTAGAGGGGTGTTCTTCCATTTCCCCTAAATCAATCAAGGCTTCAATGATGGGGCGGTAGGTCCAAATATTTGGACCGCGTAAATAATTCACGCGCAGAATTTGGATGTCTTTAAAGGCCATAAATAAATAGGTTTAGGTTGCTACAGGATCTAGCAGATAAATTGCAAATAATGGACAGTCAATAAATCATGAGCTATACAATTTATGTTGTTCAATGTTGGGTGCAACAAGCCAAGTCTCCTGCTACTTGTTTGCCGATCTGTGTTTGTAAACAAACGATTTAGGCCGGAAAATTTATAAGAATGAATACATCTCTTTCGGCTAATGCCAACTTTATGTTGCCTTTTTATTGGAAGGCATCCGCGCTGGCTCAGCTCACACCACTAGAAAACGTTTTAGCTTGTTTAGAAGTTGACCTAGACACGCAATTGCAGTTTTCAAAAGGTTTGTTAATTGTGACAGACCAACGTGTTCTCTCAGCTGGTCCAGCAAGCCCCGAACCCGAATGGAGGAGTTGGCCATTGCAGTCTGGTTGGGTGATGGAACATTTTGATTACGCGGGGGTTGGGACACTCTCTTTACGCAACAGTGTGGAGCAACTTGCCACCTGGCGCTTCACCTTAAGTCACAACGTAGTAGCTATGCGCTTGCAAGAGATTTTTGCAGAGCGTGTGGAGTTGATTACACACGGGCAGACATTTCAAAATAATTTGGTGGCTAGGTGTCCACAGTGCAAATTACTCCTAGAAACACTTGGCCAAGAGTGCCCTATTTGTAATCGGGAAAAACATGTGCCTCTCTCGACTTGGGGTTTATTTCGTTTGTGGCAGTTCGCTCATCCCTACCGATGGCAGTTGTTAATAGGATTCTTGTTAACGATTGCATCAACTGCAGCCACCTTGGTGCCACCGTATTTGACGATGCCTTTGATGGACGATATTTTGATTCCATTTCAAAACGGCCAAGACATTGACCACGATTTAGTAACGTGGTACCTGGGTGGATTGTTTGCTGCTGCAATTTTGGCTTGGGTTTTGGGATGGGCTAAATCCTATATATTGGCTTTGGTCTCCGAGCGAATTGGTGCAGACTTACGCACCACGGCATATGAGCACTTGATGCGTTTGTCTTTGGAATATTTTGGTGGTAGGCGCACGGGTGATTTAATGAATCGTATTGGTGCTGAAACGGACAGAATCAATGTCTTTCTATCCTTGCACCTGCTCGACTTCGCCACAGACATCTTGATGATATTGATGACGGCAGCTATTTTGCTCAGTATTGATGTGCGATTGGCTGCGGCTACTCTATTACCTCTACCACTCATTATTTGGTTGATTCATGTAGTGCGCGATAAATTGCGTACTGGTTTTGAAAAAGTAGACCGCGTATGGTCTGAACTAACCAACGTTTTGGCCGACACCATCCCCGGCATCAGGGTGGTGAAAGCTTTTGCGCAGGAGCGACGCGAAGCTAACCGATTTCGTGACGCAAACAAACACAACATGGTAGTTAATGACCGGATTAATTTTGTGTGGTCTTTGTTTTCACCCACCGTAACGCTGATGACCGAAGTAGGTCTTTTGGTGGTTTGGGGTTTTGGTATTTGGTTGGTATCGCATCATCAAATTACGGTGGGTGTATTGACTGCTTTTTTGGCCTACATCGGACGTTTTTACACGCGTCTAGACTCTATGAGTCGATTTGTTTCCTTTACCCAAAAAGCGGCTGCAGGCGCTAAACGAATTTTTGAAATACTAGATCACGTCTCTAGCGTTCCTGAGGCAGCGCAACCACAAAAATTACCAAGCCCTTTACAAGGCCGCATTGATATTCAAGATGTTGGTTTTCGCTACGGTAACCGCTCTGTGATTCGCGGATTGAATTTGGTTATTCAACCCGGCGAAATGATTGGACTGGTGGGTCAGAGTGGTTCGGGCAAAAGCACACTGGTGAATTTAATATGTCGTTTCTACGATATCAGCGAAGGTGCTATCAAGGTCGATGGCATAGACATTCGCAATATCGCTTTGTCTGATTACCGCAGCCATATCGGTTTGGTGTTGCAAGAACCTTTCTTATTTTTCGGCACTATCGCTGACAACATCGCCTACGGCATGCCCAATGCAAGTCGCCAAGAAATTGTTGCCGCCGCACGTGCAGCCCATGCCCATGAATTTATTTTGCGACTTCCCCAAGGCTATGACTCATTGGTTGGTGAGCGCGGACAAGGCCTCTCAGGTGGGGAGAGGCAACGTATTTCCATTGCCCGTGCATTACTAATCAATCCACGTATCCTCATTTTGGATGAGGCTACAGCATCAGTAGATACAGAGACAGAGCAAGAAATCCAAAAAGCACTTGATAACCTCGTGCAAGGGCGAACCACGATCGCAATTGCGCACCGTTTGTCAACGCTACACAAAGCCGATCGACTGGTAGTCTTGGAGCAGGGTGAATTAGTGGAAGAGGGCGATCACGACACTCTATTGGCCAAGCAAGGTGTCTATTGGCGCTTGTATGAAGCGCAAGCAAAAAATGCAGAAGCAGATCGCGTCAAATTAGGTGAAGTTGCTCGGAAAGAAGATATTTTATGAGTGACCCTTTTTCTTTAAGCTTTAATCCGCTAGGCCAACTTACAGTTGAACTCCCCGATGGCATGTTGCACGAGGCTGCTGTTGCTGTTCGTGCTTTTCCCATAGCTGCTCCGCAAGAAAGTGTTTCAATTTTGAGCGCTGAAGGCAAAGAACTACTCTGGATAGATAACTTAGCGAATGTGAGTGCAAGTAATCAAAAAGTAATTGAAAAAGCCTTGCAAATGCGAGAGTTTATGCCTGAGATTTTGCGTTTAGATAGCGTCAATAGCTTTTCCACGCCTTGCACCTGGCGGGTTCAAACTAGTCGTGGCTCCACTGAGTTCGTATTGAAAGGTGAAGAAGACATCAAACGTCTAAGCGGTCATACGTTGATTGTTGTTGATGCACATGGCGTGCAGTTTTTAATCCGACATTTGCCTTCGCTGGATAGACACACCCGAAAGCTGTTAGATCGGTTTTTATGATTGTGGCGAACGGCTCGATAAAGATTTTTTTCTAAATCGTATGTTGAGCATTTCGACGCATACTGAAAAAGCCATTGCAAAGTAAATATATCCTTTTGGGATATGGTGCTCAAAACCCTCAGCGATCAGAACGACTCCCACAACGACCAAAAAACTAAGAGCCAGCATCTTGATGCTGGGATGGTTGGATACAAAGTCGCCAATAGCACGGGCAAAAACCATCATTAAACCCACAGACGTAACAACGGCTGCAATCATGATTTCAATTTCATCGACCATACCTACCGCCGTAATGATGGAATCTAATGAAAAAACTAAATCAATCAATATGATTTGGAAGATGACTGAAAAAAAAGTATTTCTCGATTGGGCGTTTTGTTGCTCATGTGATCCCTCCAGCACCTGATGAATTTCAGTCGTACTCTTCCAAATAAGAAAAAGACCTCCAAGAAGCAAGATGGCATCTCTGCCAGAAATTTCGTGTCCTTGTAGTGTGAACATAGGTTCAACCAGCCCCACGATCCATGAGAGCACCAAAAGCAAGCCTATGCGCATGAACATGGCCATGAAAAGGCCTATCTTTCTTGCAAGCTCACGCTTATCAAGCGAGAGTTTGTCTACAAGAATAGATATAAAAATAATATTGTCGATGCCTAGTACTAATTCCAGGGCAGTAAGGGTCGCAAATGCTACCCATGCTTCTGGTGAGGAGAGAAGTTCCATGCTGTGTGGTGCGTCTAGATAAGGAATTTATTTGTTTTGTAGTGCGGCTATACGTTCTTCAAGTGGAGGGTGGGTAGCGAATAACTTACTTAAATCACCAGTAATACCCATTGCGGCAACACTGGAGGGTAAGGCCCCAGCTTGCATTTGTCCTAATCGAGACAAAGCATTAATCATCGGTTGTTTTTGACCCAGTAATTGAGCAGAGCCCTCATCTGCACGGAATTCACGCTGGCGACTAAACCAAGCAACGATCATGCTTGCAACAAAACCTAAAACAATATCAAGCACGATGCTGGTAACGTAATAGCCCCAGCCAGGCCCAGTGGATTCATCGTCTTTGTTTCGGGTGAGGTTGTCCACAAAGTAACCCACGACTCGGCTTAGGAAAATGACAAAGGTATTGAGTACACCTTGAATTAATGTGAGGGTAACCATGTCACCGTTAGCAATATGTGCAATTTCATGTCCTAAAACGGCTTCAACTTCATCGCGAGTCATGCCTTGCAATAAGCCCGTGGAGACGGCGACCAAAGCTGAATTTTTGAAAGCACCAGTTGCGAATGCATTGGGTTCGCCGTCGTAAATAGCAACCTCTGGCATTTCAATACCCGCGCGCTGCGATAAGCGTTTGACGGTATCTACGATCCAGGCCTCATCCGCATTACGCGGTTGCGTAATAAGTTCTGCCCCAGTCGACATTTTGGCCATCCACTTGCTCATGAGCAAAGAGATAAATGCGCCTCCAAAGCCCATGATTAAAGAAAAGCCCAACAGCGCAGAAAGGTTTAAACCATTCGCGGTTAAGTAACGATTAACTCCTAGAAGGCTAGCAACTATGCTCAACACCAACATGACTGCAAGATTGGTGAGTATGAAGAGGAATATGCGTTTCATATAAAGACCCTTTGTGAAAAATCAAAGAACTTGCTTTTTAATCATATGAGGTTATTTCTACGGACTTCAATGTGTCAAACGATAACCACAATTTAAAAAATAACCCCATAAATTCTATTGCTATTTAAGAATTAACTTTGACAAAAAAAATAGTCAAGGTTTAATTGCACCGTCGTTGGGGAGTAGCTTAATTTTTTTGTGTTCAGTTCAGCTAACAAGCGCACAAAAAAATCAATAAATCGTCATTACGGGGCTTAGGGCTCTCGGTTTATTGGGCATATAACTGGATTACTACAAGCAAAGCAAGACCTTCGATCTCTCGCGCCACAGCTTTACTGTGGAAGTGTTCGGATCGTTGTAGGGTCTTCCATGGAATTATTTACATTCCCGTGGTGGTCAGCTTTGTTGACTATCGTAATCATTGATTTAGTTTTAGCAGGAGATAACGCAATAGTTATAGCTCTTGCAGCCCGTAATCTTCCTGCAGAGCACCAAAACAAGGCTATTGTTTGGGGAACCATTGCAGCAATTGTTGTACGTTCTGCGATGACAGTTTGCGTTGTTTGGTTACTTCAAATCCCAGGACTCATGTTCATTGGTGGACTCGGTCTCCTTTGGATTGCTTACAAGCTCATTTCTGATTCTTCCGATGACGCCAACCATAGCGTTTCAGCAACCACATTTTGGAGTGCCATGAAGACCATTGTGGTTGCGGATGCTTTGATGGGCATAGATAACGTTCTGGGCGTCGCTGGAGCAGCCAATGGTTCATTTGATTTGGTGGTAATAGGCTTACTCATCAGCATTCCGATTGTGGTTATGGGAAGCAGGTTGGTACTGCGTTTAGTCGAAAGGTGGCCCATCATCATTTACTTAGGCGCTGCAGTACTTGCATTTACCGCAGCTCAAATGTTGATCAACGAACAACTTTTAGACGCTTGGTATGACGGAGATGCATTGTTCAACCAAATCGCTCGCGTACTTACCTATGCTTTAGCAATTTTGGGGGTCTTGGGATTGAGTCGTTTGACTCAAAAACGACAAGAACAAGCCACTAAATCAGAACCTTACTCTGCATAACTTACCTCAACTAAAAGGAGAAAAAAATGGAAACTTTTATTGTTTACATCGATGACAAGGAATATGCGCTACAGCAAATAATTCCTATGCTTACACCGCAAGAGCCTGAGACCAGAGTTTGTTGGGTCTTGGTAGGTTGCCCACCTCGATTGACTCGGCATGGGGGACGTTGGCTATCTAAAACTGCTCAAAAAAAATGGCGTCAAGATTGGACGCAAGAGGCTACCTGTGAAATTGAAACTTTGCTGAAACAGCAACATGCCCAAGTTTTTATAAAAACAGCCTTTGGACCACTAACCGAATTCACCAAAAAATTATGCGGTGAATTTAAAACAGCCCGAGTGATTGATGTTCGACGCCCAAAATTAGGTGCAAATTTAGATCAAGTTACTGAGAATCAACCCCAATCACCTACAACGCTCACTTTGCCTGTGGGCGTTATTGCAATGGGTGCAGGCATAGCCATGGTTGCTGATTAATTATTAAAATAAGAAATCTTTATGCCAGAATTTATCATCCATGAATCGCCTGAGTCCCTATAAATATTGGCCTGAATTCACACCCTTAATAAGTTCTGGACTTCTATATGTGTTCCTGGTAATACCAATGACGGGGTTACTTGTTGCAATAGCTTTTGCCATCATGCTAGTAGCAGTTATTGCATCTGTGCATCATGCGGAAGTTATCGCACATCGACTGGGAGAACCTTATGGAACGCTGGTTCTGGCATTAGCAGTGACCGTTATCGAAACAGCCATGATTTTGTCGATCATGTTTACGGAAGGCGGTAAAAATGCAACGTTGCCCAGAGACACCATTTATTCGGCAGTCATGATTATTTGTAACGGCGTCGTAGGTTTGTCTTTACTTATTGGTGGGTTGCATCACAAGGAACAGCTGTTTCGAATAGAAGGAACAGGTTCTGGTTTTGCAGCTTTGGCAACTTTATCTGTTTTGGTATTGGTTATGCCGCTCTACACCATTAGCTCTCCAGAGGGAACCTATACGAACTCACAACTTTTATTTATTGCACTTTCGTCGCTGGCTTTGTGGCTGGTATTTGTATTTATACAAACCATTCGACACAGAGATTATTTTTTACCCACTGCGGATGTCCAAAATGAATCCGTTCATGCAATTCCTCCAACTTCCAAGCAGGCGTGGATAAGTTTTTTTCTTATGTCCATATCACTCTTGTGTGTCGTTGGATTTGCCAAATTACTGTCTCCTACGATCAAGTCATTTGTAACTGTTTACAACGCGCCAGGTGCAATAGTCGGAATTTTGATCGCTTTGATTGTGCTGCTCCCAGAAACATGGGCTGCTCTAAGAGCCGCCATGGCGGACAGATTGCAAACGAGCATGAACTTAGCGATAGGCTCAGCTCTTGCAAGCATAGGTTTAACTATTCCCTTAGTCATTCTTTTTTCAGTTATTTTTAATTTTGAACTGATGCTGGGACTCGATACCAAAGACGTAGTGCTACTTGGACTTACATTTTTAGTGGGTGGAATTACATTGGGTTCTGGTAAGACCAATGTCATGCAAGGTGCAATTCATCTTGTTCTTTTCGCGTCCTTTTTATTCCTGACATTAATACCTTAAGCTCAGATGAATAGAGCGGGGTCTGGCACCATCGGCTTAAGACAATCTTCTCGAAATAAATTAGTTAAAAAACCGCTTTAACTTCTCGGCCCACCCCCCCTCGGCAGGTGAATGCTTCAAGCCACCTTTTTTTAGGGAGTCATCTAGTTCTTTGAGTAATTTACGTTGATGTTCACTGAGCTTGACTGGTGTTTCAACAGTAATGTGGCAATACAAATCCCCAGGAAAGCTTGACCGCAGGCCTTTCATGCCTTTGCCACGCAAACGGAACTGCTTGTCGTTCTGTGTGCCCTCAGGAATATCAATGGCCGCCTCACCGGCAAGCGTAGGCACACGTATTTCGCCTCCTAGTGCAGCTGTGGTGAAACTAATTGGTACAGAGCAGTGCAAGTCATCGCCATCGCGCTCGAAGATGTCATGCTTTTTCAAACGGATTTCGATGAACAAGTCGCCCGATGGCCCGCCATTGGTACCAGGCTCCCCGTTACCCGTGCTACGTATGCGCATGCCATCATCTATTCCAGCCGGGATTTTGACTTCCAGTGTTTTTTGTTTCTTGACCTTGCCCTGGCCACTGCATGTATTACAGGGGTCTGAAATGATCTTGCCTGAGCCTCGGCAATGCGGACAGGTTTGCTGCACGCTAAAAAAACCTTGGCGCATTTGCACTTGGCCACTGCCGTTACATGTTGTGCATGACTTTGCAGATGTTCCTGGTTTGGCACCCGTGCCATGACAGGGGTCGCATTCATCCCAACCAGGAATGCGAATTTCGGCATCTTTGCCATTGGCAGCTTCTTCAAGCGTGATCTCCATGGCATAGCTCAAGTCATTACCGCGGTAAACCTGACGGCCACCCGCGCCGCGCCGTGCTTGGCCGAAGATATCGCCAAAGATATCGCCAAATGCTTCACCAAATCCGCCAGCAAACTCAGCACCGCCCGGGCCACCGCGCATATTTGGATCAACACCTGCGTGGCCATACTGGTCATAGGCAGCCCGCTTTTGCGGATCAGAGAGCATTTCATAGGCTTCCTTGCTCTCCTTGAATTTCACTTCCGCTTCTTTGGCTTTATCACCTTGGTTGCGATCTGGGTGGTGCTTCATCGCCAGTTTGCGATAGGCTTTTTTAATCTCTTCATCGCTGGCATTTTTGGGGACACCCAAAATTTCGTAAAAGTCGCGTTTAGTAGCCATGGTGGTTTTGCTGTGAAATATGCCAACGCCGCGCAGACCCTGAATAGGCCTTGGCGCGGCGCACGGTGTTAAAAAGTATTAGCCTTTTTTGACTTCTTTGACCTCTGCATCAACGACGTTATCGTCAGCGGGCTTAGCGCTTTCATTGGCTGCGCCAGATGCGCCGCCAGCTGCAGCAGCTTGTTGGGCTTGCATATCAGCATAGACTTTTTCACCCAGCTTTTGAGAAACGGTCATCAATGCTTCGGTTTTGGCATCGATCTCGGCTTTGTCTTCGCCTTTTAAAGCGTCTTCAACTTCTTTGACGGCGGCCTCGATTTTTTCTTTCTCGCCAGCGTCGAGTTTGTCGCCGTGTTCAGTCAAACTTTTCTTAACGCTGTGAACTGCAGCATCGGCTTGGTTGCGTGATTGCACGATTTCCAACTTCTTCTTGTCTTCAGCAGCGTTCAACTCTGCATCTTTGACCATTTGTTGGATCTCTTCTTCCGACAAACCAGAGTTGGCTTTAATCGTGATTTTGTTTTCTTTGCCAGTGGCTTTGTCTTTGGCGCCGACGTGCAAGATGCCGTTGGCGTCGATATCAAAACTCACTTCAATCTGCGGTGTGCCACGTGGAGCTGGTGGAATACCTTCGAGGTTGAATTCCCCCAAAGACTTGTTGCCAGAGGCCATTTCACGCTCGCCTTGGTAAACCTTGATAGTAACGGCGGGTTGGTTGTCATCCGCGGTGGAGAAGGTTTGTGCAAACTTGGTAGGAATGGTGGTGTTCTTGGTGATCATCTTGGTCATTACGCCGCCCAAGGTTTCGATACCTAAGCTCAACGGTGTTACGTCCAACAACAACACGTCAGAACGGTCGCCTGAGAGCACTTGTCCTTGGATCGCAGCGCCCACAGCAACGGCTTCGTCAGGATTGACGTCACGGCGTGGCTCTTTACCAAAGAATTCTTTGACCTTGTCTTGCACTTTCGGCATGCGGGTCATACCGCCGACCATGATCACGTCGTCGATGTCACCTACTGACACACCGGCATCTTTGATGGCGGTGCGGCAAGGTGCGATGGTGCGTTCGATCAACTCCTCAACGAGTTGTTCGAGCTTGGCACGGTTGAGTTTGATATTGAGGTGTTTAGGACCAGATGCGTCAGCTGTGATGTAGGGCAGGTTGATGTCGGTGCCGGTAGATGAAGAGAGTTCGATCTTGGCTTTTTCGGCAGACTCTTTGAGGCGTTGCAGGGCCAAAACGTCTTTGGACAAATCAACGCCAGAGTCTTTCTTGAATTCGGCAATGATGAAGTCGATGATGCGCTGGTCAAAGTCTTCGCCACCTAAAAAGGTATCGCCGTTGGTAGAGAGTACTTCGAATTGTTTTTCGCCATCTACATCAGCGATTTCAATGATCGAGACGTCAAAAGTACCTCCACCCAAGTCGTATACGGCAATTTTGCGATCACCTTTTTCAGATTTATCAAGTCCAAAGGCCAAGGCAGCGGCAGTCGGCTCATTGATGATGCGCTTGACATCCAAGCCTGCGATGCGTCCGGCATCTTTGGTAGCTTGGCGTTGTGCGTCGTTGAAGTAGGCGGGGACGGTGATGACCGCTTCGGATACTTCTTCGCCGAGGTAATCCTCCGCTGTCTTTTTCATCTTGCGCAGAATTTCAGCGCTGATTTGAGGCGGTGCTAATTTATTGCCGCGCACTTCTACCCATGCGTCGCCGTTATCGGCTTTGGCGATGGTGTAGGGCATCAGGTCGATGTCTTTTTGCACTTCTTTTTCGGCGAATTTGCGGCCGATCAAGCGCTTGACAGCGAACAAGGTATTGCGTGGGTTGGTAACCGCTTGGCGTTTTGCCGAAGCGCCAACCAGAATTTCGCCATCTTCTTGGTATGCAATGATGGAAGGGGTGGTGCGCGCGCCTTCGGCGTTTTCGATCACCTTGGTGGTGTTGCCTTCCATGATGGCCACACACGAGTTGGTGGTACCTAAGTCAATGCCGATAATTTTTCCCATTTTTTTCTCCGGTAATTTCTAACAATTCAGATGAGGAACAGTTGTGGATAACTTTTCCGATTTCAAGTCTTTGCGTTGTGTATTTGCTGATCTAAGTCTGCAATAGCGCGGTTTTAACGCAGCCGATTTATTTAGGAGCCGAGACAGTCACAAGTGCAGGTCGTAAAACGCGCTCTGCGATGAGATAGCCTTTTTGCAAAACAGAAACAACTGAGTTGGGCTCTTGTTCCGCGGGCACCACGCTGATAGCCTGGTGTTGGGCGGGATCGAACTTGGTGCCAGCTACTGGATCAATTGCAATGATTTTGTTGCGCTCCATGGCGCTTTTGAGTTGGCGAAGCGTCGCTTCAGCACCTTCGCGAATTTGTTCAGGGGTTGCGCTTTGTATGGCAAGGCCAGCTTCTAAGCTGTCGAGCACAGGAAGCAGGCTGTCGGCGAAGCTCTCGAGCGCAAACTTGCGGGCTTTGGACACTTCTTCGTCCGCACGGCGACGGGCGTTTTGCACCTCAGCTTGACCGCGCACAAATTGGTCTTGCAATTCAGCGACTTTGGCTTGAAGTAGGGCTACTTCAGCTTGGGCTGCGGTCAAAGGGTCGATTGGCTCTTGGTTTTGCGAAGCCGCCGCATCTGGAGTGGCAGCGCTGCCTGCTGTTTGAGTTGGATCGCCGGGTTGCGCTTGACCTTGCGTTTGCGTGGAATGCAAGGGGTCGTTGTGAGGTGGGGCGTCTGACATAGTCTTTGAAAAAAGGTAAGTGGTTGGTGACTGAAGTTATCAAAGAACTGAGGGCAAAAACCTTCAGTTCAAGAGGGAATCGACGAAAAAACGACCAAATAGAAGCAAAAAGGGGCTCTAGAGCCCCTTTTTTGTAATAGAAAAGAACTTACTCGACGGCGATCAACTCGACATCGAACTTCAAAGTGGCGTTGGGGGGAATCACGCCGCCCGCACCGCGCGCACCGTAGCCGAGTTCGGGCGGGATAATGAGCGTGCGTTGGCCGCCAATCTTCATGCCTTGGACGCCTTCGTCCCAGCCCTTTATTACCATGCCAGCGCCTAGCGAAAACTCAAAAGGGTCGTTGCGGTCGCGGCTGGAGTCAAACTTGGCACCTTGTTCGCCGTCTTCATAGAGCCAGCCGGTGTAATGCACAGTGACAAATTGGCCAGAAGCAGCTTCCTGGCCTTCCCCCACGACGGAGTCGGTAAATTGCAAGCCGGAGGGTGTGGTGTTCATGGGACGTCCTTTTAATAGTCAAGCAAAAAAGCTTGACAGTGTACTCACAGGTAAATCTTTTGCAGCAAGCGCGCCAAAGTTTGGCGCTCGCTCTCGGTGAGTGCGGATGTGGCTTTGAGACCTGAGTCCATGGCTGTTTTCTCCGCTGCTTGCATGAGCGCCTCGCCGCTTTGAGTCAGCGTCAGCCCCATAGCGCGGCCGTCGGTTGGGTGGGGCGCGCGGTCGACCAATTGACGTTTTTCGAAGTTCTTCAAAAAAACCACCATATTGGGCGGCAAGATGTTGAGCGCTTGGCACAACTGGCGCGAGGTAGTACCTGGGTTGTGCCTAATTAAAGAGAGCACAGAAAAATCGACAGGCCGCAAATCAAAGCTGGCCATATCGACGTGGAATTGTTCGATGATGGCCAGCGAGGCTCGGCGGGCGTTATAGCCGAGCAAACTTTGCAAAAACGCCGCGTCCAATTTAAGACTCTGCAGTGAATCCAATGCGTTTGACGATCGGACCCCAAGTATCAAATTGTTTTTTCATGTCGCGGGCCATGTCATCTGGACTGCCCCCCACCGGCACCATGCCAGAGAGTCCAAGGCCTTCGATCACACCTTTGTCTTTGAGTGCCAAGTTCATCGCGGTGTTGGCTGCGGCCACAACGGCTGCAGGAGTTTTGGCAGGCGCGTAGAAACCAAACCACTCTTCAACCACCAAATCGGGGAAACCTTGCTCGGCGAAGGTGGGCACCTCTGGTACGAAAGCAGAGCGAGTGCGCCCAGAAGTAGCAATGATGCGGATCTTGCCAGCCTTATGGTTGGGGATGAAGTCACCGTGTGGGGTAAACATAGAAGCCAGTTGCCCGCCGATCATGTCGGCAATACCAGGCACGGAGCCGCGGTAAGGAATGTGTTTGAGATCGACGTTGTTATTCAATCCCAATAAAGCGCCCAAGAAATGGGGTGTGGACCCTGCCGCTGGCGAACCATAGCTCGCATCGTTGGGATTTGCTTTGGCCCATGCCAGATAGTCTTTGACGGTTTTGACAGTTGCTGGCACTTTGGGTCCTACGGCTAGTCCGTGCGACAACATGGATGCCATGCCCACAGAAACAAAGTCTTTAAAGGGGTCGTAGCTCAACTTGCTGTAGATGTGCGGATAAATCGACATCATGGAATAGGGCGTGAGTAGCAAAGTGGCGCCGTCGGGGTTAGCAACCTTGACCGTGTCCACCGCAATACGACCAGCGGCGCCCGTTTTGTTTTCTACTACGGCAGATTTGGTGTAGCTGGTGCCGCTCATCTTGTCACCGATACGGCGGCTGGTGACGTCCGCACTGCCGCCAGCGGGAAAGCCGTTGACGATTTTGACAACTTCTAGAGGCAAAGCGCTTTGGGCGAATGCACTCCAGGGAGTGAGCGCGCTGGCCGCGGCGGGGGCCAAGGCGGCTTGGATAAATTGACGACGGTTGTTTTTCATAGTGGTCTCCTAGTGGTGTTTAACTTCAGGTTGAGGGAAAAAAATATACGGCGCAGTGCCTGCGTGCAAAGCATGCACCAAACTGTCGCGATGCTTGAGCACCGCACGTTGGTTGATCGAACCCTTGTCGGTCACTTCGCCTTTGTCAATAGAGGGCGGCTCGCTCAGCAACACCATCCGCGCTACGCGCGAGGCGCTGCCGGTAGCAGTTTGGGCTAAGCCATTGAGCACATGTTGAAAATGCGCTACCACGGGTGCGCTAGCCAAAACATCTGCCATGGTCGCTTCAGCGCCAAGCCCACTCAAACCGCGCACAGCGGCAGTTGGGAAAATCATGGCGCCTACTTCATGCATATTCAAGCCTGTGATGACAGCGTCCTGCACATAGGGCGCACCGGCGGCGATGATCTTGCCGCGCAAAGGACCTACGCTCACAAAGGTACCGGTGGCGAGTTTGAAGTCTTCAGCAATGCGTCCGTCGAATTTAAGACCTTGGTGGACGTCGTTTTCATCGATCCACTGCACTGCGTCGCCTGTGCAGAAAAAGCCTTCTTCGTCAAAAGCTTCTTGTGTTTCTTGCGCTGCACGCCAATAGCCTGGGGCGATATTGGGTCCTTTGTAGCGCACTTCGATTTTGTCGCTGTTGGGAACAAGTTTGAGCTCCATGCCCGGAGTAGGAACGCCCAAATCGCCCGCTTTCACAAACGGGCTGGTAACAAAAATAGCAAACGGGCCTGATTCGGTCATGCCTAAACCAGTGCCCATGACGATGCGCTCGCCGATCTCGCGTTCTTGGCTTTCGTGCAAGCTGTCCCAAATGGGTTGCGCCAAGGCCGCGCCCGCATAGAAAAACATTTGCACGCGGCTGAGCAGGTTTTTGCGCAAAGCGTCGTCGGTTTTCATGGCGATGGCGATCGCTTCAAAACCTGTGGGTACATTGAAGTACACCGTAGGCGCAATCTCGCGCAAGTTGCGCAAAGTCTCACCCATCAGCGCAGGCGTGGGCTTGCCTTCGTCGATATAGAGCGTGCCACCGTGGTAGAGCACCATGCCAAAGTTATGGTTACCGCCAAATGTGTGGTTCCAAGGCAACCAGTCGACCAAGACAGGAGGTGTTTGCGCCAGCACCGGCATCGATTGCGCCATCTGCTGTTGGTTGGCGCACCACATACGTTGGGTATTGATCACCGCTTTGGGTAATTTGGTCGAACCAGAGGTGAACAGGAATTTTGCGATGGTGTCAGGCCCTGTCGCTTGCATCGCGGCATCCACTGCGGGGGTAGCTGGTGTGGCGAGCAGATTTTCAAAAGTGGTGGTCGCGCGGCCTGTTATCTCGCCACTGTGAAGAACAACTTCTATGTCTTTACCGACTGCTGCTTCGATCGCTTTGCCATAGCGCTTGGCATCTGCGGCGAAGACCAAACCCGGTGTCAAAGTCGTCAAGATGTGACGCAGCTTTTCAAAGTCTTGGCTGATGGTGGAGTAGGCGGGGGACGCCGCGCAAAACGGCACGCCAGCGACCAAACAACCGAGCGAGAGCAAGGCGTGTTCGAGATCGTTTTCCGACAGGATGACCACGGGACGTTCTGCGTTCAGGCCGCGATCAATCAAGGCTTGGGCAATAGCCCGCGCGCTTTGCCAGGCTTGGGCATAGCTGATGTGTCGCCAATCGCCCAAGCTGCCGTCTGCGGTTTTGACGCGCTTGGCCAGCATGGTGGCTTCAGGTTTGGTTGTCGCCCAATGCACCAAGCGGTCGGTCATGCGGGTGGCATAGTCTTCCAACGTTTGGTCGGCCGACATGTAGCGCACGCCCTTGGCACCCTCGCGCATGTTGACGCGGGTCACGCCAAACTTCAAAGGTCTGAATTTGGGAGTGCTCATGGGTTTTGCATTTCAGGAAGTTTTGGCAACTTTGGCGGCCTTGCCTTCCAAGAAGTCGCGCACGCGTTGTTTGGCCTCGGGGGCGGATTGGGCGATGGCAGCCATCATGGCCTCGGTGAAAAAACCTTGATCAGCGGGTTGCTCGGCAATGCGGGGTAGGGCATGCATCAGTGCGTAATTAGTAAGCGGTGCGTTGGTCGCGACACGTTGGGCGATCTCCATGGCTTTCTCAAAAGCGGTTCCGGTGGGAACCAAATATTGCGCCATGCCAATGCGTTCGCCGTCTGTTGCGTTGTAGACACGGCCTGTGAGCATCATGTCGGTCATGCGGGCTACGCCAATCAAGCGGGGTATGCGAACGGAACCGCCGCCGCCCACAAAAATACCACGTGTGCCTTCAGGTAAAGCGTAAAAGGTGGACTCGTCCGCTACGCGAATATGGCATGCGCTAGCCAATTCCAATCCGCCTCCAACCACCGCACCATGCAATGCGGCTACAACCGGAACCGGCCCCGACTGCACGCGATCTAGTGCAACATGCCATGAGCGTGAGTGGTAGAGGCCTTCGCCTGCATCCCGCTCTTTGAGTTCGCTCAGATCCAGGCCTGCACAAAAGTGGTCTCCGTCGCCAACGACCACAGCAGCTCGGGCTTCCTTGGGAAGGTTCTCGAAAATATGCCGCAACGAGGCAATCAGTCCGTCGTTCAGAGCGTTGCGTTTGGTGGGGCGTGTCAGTCGCACGATGGCGACGCTGCCTTGCATCTCGAAGAAAATATCTCGGTTGGAGTTCATCGCAATTGGGTTAAGTGGGACTTAAAAATTTTTTCGTGTGTGACGGCTTGCGCTCGACGGTTATTTAGATTATGGTTATGTCCAATAACTAATTAATCAGGATTTACCCTCGAAACCTACTTTTCAGGAAAGCCAGCATGGACTACAAAAACCTTATCGCCATCGACATCCACACCCATGCCGAGGTGAGTTGCCGTAACCCCTTTGACAACTACGGCGAGGAATACGACCGCGCGGCAGACAAATTCTTTGGCTCGGACAGACGGCCGACGATTGACGAGACAGTGGCCTATTACCGAGAAAAGAAGATCGGCCTGGTCATGTTCACCGTCGACAGCGAATCGCAACTTGGCCGACGTCGCATCCCCAACGAAGAAATCGCCGATGCCGCCAAAGCCAACAGCGACATGATGATTGCCTTCGCCAGCATCGACCCCCACAAAGGCAAGATGGGCGCGCGCGAGGCAGAACGCTTGATCAAAGAAGACGGCATCAAAGGCTTCAAGTTTCACCCCACGGTGCAGGGCTACCACCCTTACGACAAGATGGCGTGGCCGATCTACGACGTGATCAACCATTACAAATTGCCCGCGATTTTTCATACCGGCCACAGCGGCATTGGCAGTGGCATGCGTTGCGGCGGTGGTTTGCGCTTGGCCTACAGCAACCCCATGCATTTGGACGACGTCGCCATCGACTGGCCCGATATGCAAATCGTGATGGCGCATCCGAGCTTTCCTTGGCAAGACGAAGCGCTGAGTGTGGCGACCCATAAGCCCAATGTGTGGATCGATCTATCCGGTTGGAGTCCTAAATACTTCCCCAAGCAACTCGTGCAGTACGCCAATACCTTGCTTAAAGACCGCGTTCTATTTGGCAGCGATTACCCACTCATCACTCCCGAGCGCTGGATGAAAGATTTTGAAGTTGCGGGTTTCAAGCCCGAAGTGATGCCTGGTATCTTGAAAGATAACGCTGTCAGGTTATTGGGTTTAGATAAAGCCTGAGTCTTGAAAAGGAGTTGTTGATTGGCACATGGTTTTCAAATCAAAGAGTCTGAGGTTGAGATTACAGCCGTTCGTTCCCAAGGGGCGGGTGGACAAAATGTCAACAAAGTCTCGAGTGCCATCCATTTACGATTTGACATAGAAGCATCATCGCTACCCGAGGACGTCAAGTCTCGCTTGCTGGCGCTCCATGACAACCGTATCACCCGCGATGGTGTCTTGGTCATCAAGGCCCAAGAGCACCGTAGCCAAGATATGAACCGCCTTGAAGCCTTCACACGATTGTTGGATGTGGTGCATTCCGTGGCCTTACCCCCTAAGGTACGCCGCCCCACTAAACCCACATTAGCCTCTCAGCGTAAGCGTTTAGAGCGCAAAAAGAAGTTGTCTGAAACCAAGTTGGGGCGCAGCAAAGTTATTTAAAAGGCCCTACACCTGTCGCCTATCAGACGCGAGCAGAGGTTAAACCCCAAAGCGATTTATCCCCATAAGCGGTCAAAATCTGCATGCTTGATAGGAGATATCCATGCATCCCATTCACAACCAGAAACAAGCAGTTTCTTGGGTGCGCCGAAGTGCCCTTGCTTTTTGCTTAGCCCTGCCTTTGTTTGCCCAAGCCCAAGCTTGGCCGAATAAGCCTATCAAATGGATCATTCCCTATCCACCAGGCGGAATCACCGACAACGCAACGCGTATGGTGGTACAAAAAATCATGGAGCAAACTGGCTGGACCATCGTCATCGAAAACAAGCCAGGAGCCAATTCCATTTTGGGAGCCGATCTGGCAGCGCGCGCTGCGCCTGATGGCTATACCTTTGTCACAGTCATTGGTGCCCATGCCGCCAACGCCACGCTGTATGCGGGACGATTGCCCTACGACCCTGTCAAAAGTTTTGCGCCTGTTTCCTTGGTTGGTATTGCGCCTTTGCTCATGACGGTCAATAACAATCTTCCAGTTAAAGACGTGAAAGAGTTGGTTGCATATACAAAAGCTAATCCTGCAAAGGTGTCTTTTGGCTCATCAGGTGTGGGAGCGGCTGCGCATTTGACACAAGAGCTTTTCAAACAAGTTACCCAAGCAGATATGGTGCACGTACCGTACAAAGGCACTGCACCAGCCTTGAGCGATTTGATGGGCGGGAATTTGCAAATTTTGACCGATACGCCAAGCGCGCTCATGCCCCATGTGCGCAGCGGAAAAATCAAAGCGATGGCTGTGTTTGCCAATAAACGCGTGCCTGGTGCGACAGAAGTCCCCACTATCGCTGAAGCAGGTGGTCCAGCGATAGAAGGCTCGACTTGGGTTCTTTTTCTAACCCAAGCAACGGTGCCAAAGGACATCATCAACCGCATGTCTGTAGAAACGGCGAGGGCTATCCATTCACCTGATCTACGCGCAAAGTTTGAATCTCTGGGTATTGAGTCTGTCGGTAATTCCCCTGAGCTAGCTGGCAAGTTTTTAGATGACGAGATTGTGAAATGGGCCAAAGTCATTTCTGCGGCAGGCGTTAGGGCGGAATAATTAGGAATAGTTCTGTGAATTTATTTAGTCTTCAAGGTCAAGTGGCCATCATCACCGGCTCATCGCGGGGGATCGGTCGCGCGATTGCGTTAAGAATGGCCGAGCACGGTGCCAAAGTCGTGGTGTCGTCGCGCAAGGCACCTGCTTGTGAAGAGGTGGTTAAAACCATCCAAGACAAATATGGCAAAGACCGTGCGATAGCGATAGCCGCCAACATCTCTTCCAAAGACGATCTGGCCAATTTGGTAGCTGAGACTGAGCGCCATTGGGGCCAGGTCGATGTGTTGGTGTGCAATGCTGCGAGTAATCCCTATTACGGTCCGCAAGCTGGTATTGCTGACGCGCAATTTCGCAAAATCTTGGACAACAACATCGTGGCCAACCACTGGTTGATCAACTTGGTTGCGCCTCAGATGATCCAACGCAAAGCTGGTTCCATCATCATCGTGTCTTCGATTGGCGGTTTGCGGGGGTCCCCCGTAATCGGTGCTTACTGCATCAGCAAAGCAGCCGATATGCAACTTGCACGCAATTTGGCGGTTGAATACGGCCCCCACAATGTGCGTGTCAATTGCATCGCACCAGGCCTGATCAAAACCGACTTTGCCCGCGCACTGTGGGAAGACGAAGCGATGTTGCAAGAGCGCATGGTGACAACACCGCTTAGACGCATTGGTGAACCGGACGAGATTGCTGGCGCGGCAGTTTTCTTAGCTTCACAAGCAGGCTCCTACGTGACGGGGCAAAGCCTGGTGGTGGATGGTGGCGTGACGATCTAGCGAGATGGTTCTGGAGCAGGGCCGTTTTTAATGCGGTCATAGGCCCAAGTACCCACAGGCCACAGCAAAATGATGATGGTGCTAATTGCTAACCACATGGCTATTGGGCGCGTGAAGAAGACCAAAGGGTCTCCGTCAGACTTGATCATCGATGTCACAAAGTTCTCCTCCATCATCGTGCCCAGTACCACGCCCAAAATGGCAGGGGCGACCGGGAACCCATTCTCTTCAAGGACGAAAGACACCACACCGAAAAACAAGATCAGCGTGACACCCCATACCGAGTTGTTGATGGAGAAAGATCCAACGATGCAGAACATCAAAATAATCGGCATCAAGATATTGCGTTTCACACGCAAAATTTTGGTCGCTACTTTCACTGTCAACCAACCGAGCGGCACCATGATGATGTTGGCCAAAATAAAGACCAAAAAGATCGCGTAAATGTTCTCAGGGTTGTTGATAAAAATCATCGGCCCTGGGTTCATGTTTTTCAAATACAAAACACCAATCGCAATCGCGGTGATGGAGTCACCCGGAATGCCAAAAACAATGGCTGGAATCCAAGCGCCCGCCAGAGAGGAATTGTTAGCCGCCCCTGACTCCACAATGCCTTCTACGTGGCCTGTGCCAAATTTTTCTGGCTCTTTGGAGAATTTTTTGCTCATGGCATAACTCAACCAAGAGGCCATGTCAGCCCCAGAGCCTGGTTGTATGCCGATGATGGTGCCCAAGACACTTCCGCGTAAAAGCGCCCCTGGGTATTTTTTCAACAAGCCCCACATACCCGCAAAGATATTGCCAATTTTCTCGGTGGCAATCATCGGTGGCGGATCCATATTGGTGATGTAGCGCAGCAATTCGGAGACGGCAAACATGCCTACCATCATGGGGATGAGTTCCACCCCACTCATCAACTCTTTCATTCCGAAAGTAAAGCGCAGATGACCGGCAGGGTTTTCAAGACCAATACAAGCTATCAGCAAACCAAGCAGCAAGGACACAGAGGCTTTCAACACACTGGTGTTACCAATGAATACTGCACCAGCAAGACCTAGAACAACCAACCAGAAGTATTCAAAAGAAGAAAACTTCAAAGCAATTTCAGCTAAAGCTGGTGAGAAAAGCACCATCACAATGGTGCCAAATAATCCACCAATTGCAGAAAACACCAAGCCGGCACCAAGCGCGACTTCCGCTTGACCTTTGAGTGTCATTTGGTAGGCCTCGTCGGTATAAGCAGCAGACGCAGGCGTGCCCGGGATACGCAGCAAGGCACCAGGAATATCACCCGAGAAAATCGCCATAGCTGTTGCAGTAACGATCGCAGCAATGGCTGGTACGGGAGGCATAAAGAAGGTGATGGGCACTAGCAGGGCCGTGGCCATGGTGGCGCTTAGGCCTGGAATAGCACCTACAAAAAGTCCGAAAAGGGCTGAACACAAAATGACCAGCAAGACATAGGGATCAAACACCAGCCAAAAGGCTTGTAACAAAACTGCAGTGGTCATTTTTTTCTTTCTCTACCACTGAATGGGCATCAAAAGACCCCATGGCAGAGGGACGCGAAGCCCCTTATAAAAAATAAAGTGAATTACAAAAGTGACGATGAGCGCGATAGGCAAAATAGCCTTGGGGCGAACTTCTAAGGCAGCAAACATGACTGCCAACAACAGGGTTCCACAAATGATGAAGCCCAAGAAGTTCGATAAATAAATATAGAAAAACAAACACCCAACAGTGATCAAAAAATTGCGTAGGTGAAACCAAGATTTCACCCACCCGCCAATGACCACCCAATCCTCATGCTTCTTGGCCTTGAGTCCCTTGATGATGAGAAGGACAGAACACAGGGCCAGCAAGCTCGCAAGCAATCCAGGAAAAGCGGCCGGGCCAATGTTTTGGCCAGGTATTACTGGATAACTGCTCACGGTGTAGAGAATCAGTAGCGATAGCGCTAACAGCGCTAAGCCACTCAGGGTGTCATTGATTTTCATAAACGCTTATTTGGCTAATCCGAGAGACTTCATGACAACACCCATGTCGGCGTCACCTTTGGCCATGAATTGCTCAAAGCCTTTTGCATCGGCATAGACCACGCCAAAGCCGCGCTGTTGCATAAAGCCTTGGTAGTCTTGGCTGTCATAGATTTTCTTGAGCACAGTGCCTAATTTGGCTTGCACATCGGCTGGCAAACCTTTGGGGCCTGCGATACCACGCCAAGCACCAATGGTCCAGTT
>JAGWXI010000024.1 GCA_018969975.1 Burkholderiales bacterium | reverse complement strand
ATTGCCCAAGGCGCAGACGTGGTGCTCGAGATCGACTTTCAAGGTGCGGTGCAAGTCAAAAAACTATTTGCCAATGCTGTTTCTATCTTCATCCTTCCGCCAAGCTGGGAGGAGCTCAAATCACGGCTTCACAACCGAGGAGAAGATGCGCCCGACGTGATTGCATTGCGCTTGGAGAATGCCGCGCAGGAGATGGCCAAGGCCAGTCAATTCGATTTCGTTATAATCAATGAGTTGTTTGAACGTGCAGTTTTCGACCTCAAAGCTGTTGTTCATGCGCAACGACTCAAATATTCGGCACAGCGCCGAGCTCGGGCGGACGTATTCGACGCCTTAAACCTCAAATAAATCGACCTCTGGAGCATCCATGGCCCGTATTACCGTTGAAGACTGTCTTGAACACATCCCCAACCGCTTCCAGCTAGTGCTCTGCGCCACATACCGCGCTCGCATGTTGAGCCAAGGCCACACCCCAAAAGTTGACAGCAAAAACAAACCAGGCGTTACTGCCTTGCGAGAAATCGCTGCTGGTCTAGTCGGCACAGAAATGCTCAAAAAAGTACCAGGTTAACAACCCTTACCCCTGAAAAAAGCACCGTTTTACGGTGCTTTTTTGTTGGGTGAATAGAGGCAATCACCAGCGGGATCGACCCAAATATGTCAGTCTTAAATATTTCTACAGAAATATAGGTTTATAATTATTTCTATAGAAATTTATTAAGTATGCGTCCATCTGCCAAAAATCTCGCCGCAAATCCCGAACCGTCCTCGGTGCTGACCAAAGCTGTAGCCCGAGCGGCAGAACGGCTGGACATCTCGCGCGCCTTACTCGCCAATATCCTAGGCGTCAGCCCACCCACGGTGACCCGTCTCTACAACGGCGAATACTATTTAGATGAACGCCGCAAGGAATGGGAGTTCGCCCTGCTATTCGTGCGCGTATTCCGCTCACTTGATTCCATCGTTGGCAATGAACAGACGGCACGCCAGTGGCTCAAAAGCGAGAATTTGGGGCTCAACGGACGACCAGTAGATCTGATTCGTCAAACAGAAGGGTTGGTCCGTGTCGTTCACTATTTGGACGCCTCCCGCGGTCTCGTCTGAAGCCTTCGCTTGGCGAGGTCGTGTTTGGCGCATGGTGGAATCGCAGCATATTGGCGCCACCATGAAATTGGTAGACGACCGCGATGAGCAAGATGTGCTCGAGTCCTTATTGGAGTCGAGTAAACCCGGCCAACCCCATGACACTGCTGGATTGGATTACTTGCTAGCTACACCCTTTCGGTATGACCCCCAACGAGGGGGGTCACGGTTTCGCGCTGTCAACGATCCTGGAGTGTTTTATGGCGCGGAATCAGTCAGGACGGCTGGCGCAGAGTTGGGCTACTGGCGCTGGAAGTTTCTCAAAGACGCAATCGATTTGTCGCGTATCGATCCTGTTGCCCACACTGCATTTTGGACAGAGGTAGCTACGTCAGTGGTTGATTTGCAGCACCCCCCCTTCCAAGCAGATGCCACCATTTGGCAACACCCCGACGATTACACGCAAACGCAGCAATTTGCCCGAGTGGCGCGTGAAGCTAAAGTGGGCGCTATTTTGTACCAATCAGTTCGTGATCCGAAGCCCTCATGGTGTTTAGCTTTGCTGACGCCATCAGGCTTTGCAGAACCAAAACCAAATGCTGAGCGACAAACTTGGTATCTGGCGGTATCTCCGCATGAAGTGACCTTGCGAAGGGATAGGGAATCCATGCAGTTTTCTACGCAGGGCTGGTAGCGCGGGATTTGTGACTAACCTACAAATCCGAACCAGTCTGAGGGTAAAGTCGAGCTTATGAGTGCTCTTCAAACCCCGATAGCCCGCGCGCTTGCCAAAGACAAAGCGGTGGCTAGTCTTGCTGCGGTCAACGCGGCGGCGGCAAGTTTTGCTGCACTCACTGCGAAATTAGATTATTTGAGCGCAGAAGGCCTAGCCCAAGTCAGGCGCGCCTACAAATACTCCGATGAAGCGCATTTAGGCCAGATTAGAAATAACGGCGAACCCTACATCACCCATCCCATCGCGGTTGCTTCCCAATGTGCTGAGTGGAAGTTGGATGCCCAGGCCCTTTCGGCCGCTCTACTGCACGATGCGATGGAAGACTGCGGCATCACCAAAGCCGATTTGATCGAACGTTTTGGCATACAAGTAGCTGAATTAGTCGACGGCTTAACCAAACTCGACAAGCTTGAATTCAATACGCGAGAAGAAAATCAGGCCGAATCTTTCCGAAAGATGCTTTTGGCGATGGCTCGGGATGTCCGGGTTATTTTGGTCAAACTTGCGGACCGTAGCCACAACATGCGCACCATGGGCGATATGCCGCGTAGCAAGTGGGGTCGGATTTCCAGAGAAACCTTGGAGATTTATGTACCCATCGCGCACCGCTTAGGCCTGAACCAAACCTACCGCGAGTTGCAAGAGTTGGCATTCCAGCACCTCATGCCTTGGCGCTACCAGGTTTTAGGTAAAGCAGTGAACAAAGCACGCCAGCGTCGGCGCGATTTGATGAAACGGGTGCAACACGAGGTCGAGACAGCATTTAACAAAGCTGGTTTGTCGGTGCGTATCTCCGGACGCGAAAAAACGCTCTATTCCATTTATAAAAAAATGGACAACAAACACCTCAGTTTTGCGCAAGTCACAGATATCTACGGCTTTCGACTGATCTTGCCAAAAGTCACAGACTGTTACACAGCTTTGGGTGTTCTTCACCAACTCTACAAACCAGTCCCAGGCAGGTTCAAAGACCATATTGCGATTGCCAAGCTCAATGGCTACCAGTCTTTACACACCACTTTGGTGGGGCCGTCTGGTTTGAATGTGGAATTTCAAATGCGTACCGAACCCATGCATTTGGTTGCCGAATCAGGTGTTGCCGCCCATTGGCTCTATAAATCCAGCGAGGCTTATACCGATAACAGCGACAACCTAGGTAACCAATGGTTGCAATCTTTGCTCGACATCCAAGATGAGACGCGTGATGCAACTGAGTTTTGGGACCATGTCAAGGTCGACTTGTTTCCCGACGCAGTCTATGTATTTACACCTAAGAGTCGCATCATGGCCATGCCCCGTGGGGCTACCGTGGTCGACTTTGCTTATGCGGTGCATAGCGACGTGGGTGATCACGCCACCTCCGCCAAGATCAATGGCGCGCCTGTTGCACTGCGTACGGAGGTCTCTAACGGTGATGTGGTGGAAGTCATCACCTCTGCCGATGCAACACCCAACCCAGCTTGGTTAGGTTTTGTTCGAACAGGACGAGCTCGCTCCAAGATTCGCCACCATCTCAAAACCATGGCGCAAGCCGAATCGCTGGACTTGGGTGAAAAATTACTGGCCCAAGCGCTACGTGCTGAGGGCATAGAAAACATGCCCGCTGTCGACACCAAGCACCAACTTTTGTGGGACAAGTTGTTGCGTTTTACTGGCAGCAAGTCCCTAGACGAATTGCTAGTAGATATTGGATTAGGTAAGCGCGTGGCTAGCATCGTGGCCAAGCGCATGGCTAAATTGCTTTTTGAATCCGGTCAAAAGCCAGATCCTTTGTTGATGAGTCGTGAGCGCTTTACTGCCCACGAGACTATTTCTCAAGGTAGCGTCATAGTCGACGGCAGTACCAATGCATCTGTGCAATATGCACCTTGTTGCAGACCCCTACCGGGCGACGCTATTTTGGGCTACTTGGGGCGGGGCGAAGGTTTGGTAGTGCACCAAGAATCCTGCCCAAGCGCTCAGCATTTGAAATACAAAGACAGCGAACGATTTATTGCTGTGGAATGGGCTGACGAGCCCGTGCGAACTTTTGAAGCTGGCCTGGTTGTCACAGTCAATAACGGTAAAGGCGTTTTGGCCAGAGTCGCCTCCACTATCACCTCGGCAGAGGCTGACATCAACCATGTCAACATGCCCGACGAGGTTTCTGGACAAGAAACCGCCGATTTACGCTTTGTTATCAGCGTGCGCGACGCTGCACATATTGAATCTGTGTTGCGTAAATTACGCCGTTTACATGCAGTGATCAAAGCCGACCGGTTAAGAGTTACTGCGTAGCCTGCGGATAACGCACGCGAAGTACTTCAATTTCCTGCACTCCTTTGGGCGTAAATAGTTTGACCACATCGCCTTCGCGCGCTTTGAGCAAGGCGCGCGCAATGGGAGAAATCCAGGTCACCTCGCCTCTGAGGCTCTCAGCCTCATCAATTCCCAAAATCGTGACCGTGCGTTCCTCTCCCGTCTCTTCAATATAGGTGACGGTTGCGCCAAAAAAGACTTGGTCTTTGCCAAAGTGCACGCTCGGCTCAGTTACTTCGGCTATTTCTAGGCGTTTGGTCAAAAAGCGTATACGCCGATCGATCTCACGCAAGCGTTTTTTTCCGTAGATGTAATCGCCGTTTTCTGAACGATCGCCGTTGCTTGCGGCCCAATGCACGATGTCGACCACCTTGGGGCGTTCGTTATCTATCAAGTCAAAGAGTTCAGCGCGCAGTGCTGCATAGCCACGGGGCGTGATGTAATTTTTGCCCCCTGCTGGTAGAGGAGGAAGACCTACTTCGTCCTCATCGCTCTCAGACTCAGGGTTGAAGGCCTTGTGCATGCGGGGGTGTTGGATCAGAGTAATTCAAAACCACCAGCGACTCGCAGTGCTTGGGTAGAGGCATCTGTCAATGTATTGGAGAAGGCCTGCGCCAGCATCGGTTGCTGGGTTTGCGACGTGATACCCAGCGCATAGATGGTTGCCAGTTCAAATTCTGGGGGTAAGACTCCCACCAAGTCGACGCCTTCGGTGTATTGGATCTCAGTAACCTGTGTGCATCCAATCACTTGCCCCGTTGCTTGCGCCATGGCTTTCATCGCAGTCGCACCATTTGGGTAGGTGCGAAAGCGGTCTGCCAATTCGGTTGCGAGTCCCAATGTTTGAAGCACTTTGAAAAAGTGGATACCAGCAGTTGCCAGTTGCGGGTCTGGAAAATAAATACCCTCGGCTTTTCTGAACGCAGCTTGCAAATCAGCCGGGGTGGAAATGGCGGGAAAAGGCGCGGCATGCTTGACAGCAATACCTGTTTTCACCTTGCCAAGGGCTTTCAAACTGCCAGCTTTTACATGTCCGCTGTCGATCAATCCTTGCACCAAGGATTGGGAGAGGATCACCACATCGCAAGGAGTTCCGGCAAGCAAGGCTTCTTTCATTGCACCAACGGCACTGAAAGTACAGCGCAAGTCACACCCATGCTTTGCTTCAAACTGGGATTTCAATGGATGCACTAGGCCTGCAGCGGCGCCGCCGCTGAGCAGATGTAACTCCATCTCAATCCGCCTTAGCGCCTGAGACTTTGACGATCGTGGCCCACTTGGCTACATCGTCTGCAACATATTTAGCAAATGTGGCTGCATTCATCGACATGGCTACCGCGCCTTGCTTGGCCCAGGCGGCTTTAACGTCAGGCGAATTAACGATCTTGTTGATCTCGCTATTTAAGCGTTGCACTATCGGATCAGGCGTGCCCGCAGGTGCCATCAAGCCAAGCCAAATCAAGGCCTCGTATTTGGGCACAGCGTCTTCGTTGACCGTAGGCAACTCAGGGGCAACGCTGGAGCGGGTTCGGCCAGTTGTAGCGAGACCGCGCACTTTGCCCGCTTTGATGTTCTCAGTCATGGTGGTGACGGCATCAAACATCACATCGACTTGACCAGACAACACGTCAGTTCGTGCAGCAGCACTGCCTTTGTATGGGATGTGCGTCATATTCACGCCAGCCATGTGTTTGAACAATTCACCAGCCATGTGGTAGGGCGTGCCATTACCTGAAGAGGCATAGTTGATCTTGCCTGGGTTGGCCTTGGCGTACTTGATGAGTTCAGCCAAATTTTGCGCAGGAACGCTGGGATGTGCGACAAACACCAAGTCGGAGTAATTGACAGGCGCGATAGGAACCAGATCTTTGAGCAAGTTGTAAGGCCTCACAGGGATCAGAGACTCGTTGACGGTTTGGGTGTTGGACATCATCAACAAGGTGTAGCCATCAGGGGCTGATTTGGCTGCAGCGTCGGTGCCGATGATCGAGCCTGCTCCCGGCCGGTTGTCGACCACAAAGCTTTGCCCAAGTGCCTCTTGCAAACGCTGCGCCATGAAACGCGCGTAGTTATCAGCAGGGCCACTTGCGGCAAACGGCACAATGATTTTGACTGGACGATTGGGATAAGACTGCTGGGCCATGCCCGTCAAGGCAGTTGCCAGTAGCACGCCACAGGTGAAGGTAGTTTTCAAGTTTTGAAGATTCAACATGAACAGCTTTCCAAGTTTGGTGATTAACGGGTTCTAAGGGCTAGATAGCGCCGCGTGTATTGGTATACAAAGCGTAAACCGAGTGGCTCGCCGCCATAA
Organism: Burkholderiales bacterium; assembly: GCA_018969975.1. Lineage (GTDB taxonomy): Bacteria > Pseudomonadota > Gammaproteobacteria > Burkholderiales > Burkholderiaceae_C > Limnohabitans. The sequence continues at coordinate 26,040 of JAGWXI010000024.1, read as the reverse complement.
ACAAACGGTTGTTTTTGGCGCCCCCAAAGCACACATTGGCGCATCGCTCTGGCAGATGTATGTGGGCGATGGCTGTGCCATCTGGGGTGAATACACGAACACCGTCTATTTTTTCAGGTTCAGCACCGGGGGAGCCATCGCTGCCCCAACCACACCATAAATTACCCTGCACGTCGACTGCGAAGCCATCGATCGCTCCATGGTCAGTGGCTTCGGTAAACAAGCGTTTGTGGGTGAGTTGCACACTGCCTTTGCCTTGTTCTTGCACGTCGAAAGCCCATAGCTTTCTATAGGGGTGCGCTCGGCTCTCCACCACATAGAGTGTGGATTCGTCTGGCGAGAACGCCAAGCCATTGGGTCCTTGTAAGTCGGACAAGATTTGTTGCAACTGCCCGGTCTCAGGGTCTATTCGATAAACAGACGCGACCACTTCAGAGGGCGCTGGGTCGCCCTCCCAATCCCCTGAAATTCCAAACGGCGGATCGGTAAACCAAATAGCGCCATTGCGTTGGCAAATGATGTCGTTGGGGGAATTGAGACGTTTGCCCTCAAAGTGATCGGCCAAAACGGTGATGGAGCCGTTGTATTCAGTCCGCGTAATACGCCGCGTTTGGTGCTCACAGGTCAATAAACGGCCTTGCATGTCGCGCGCATGCCCGTTGGCGTTGTTGGAAGGATTTCTGAACTCACCCAACTGCCCCGAAGCATCGTCCCAACGCACGATGCGGTTGTTGGGAATGTCGGAGACCAGTAAGTAGCGCCCATCGCCAAACCATTGCGGGCCCTCAGCCCAGCGCAGTCCACTGGCAATTTGTTCAACACTGCTGCTAAACAAACGCAACTTCAAGAACCGCTCGTCAAGAACCTCGATGCGTGGGTCGGGATAGCGGGAATTGGTTTCAAACGGGATAGAAGGACCGTGTGCCATGGCGCAAACCTCAGATAGGGGCGTTTTTTACAAAGCCGCCGCCTTGGAAAATTACTGCCGGATCGTTCAAATCGAGCGAGAGTTGGCGCGACTCCAAAGTGTTTTTAAAAACAGCCGAGCTGTCTTGGGGGTGATACCCCACATGTTTGGCCAAGGCGTTGTCCCACCACACCACCGGGTTGTCAGACATGCCATAGATCACGCTAAAGCCCACCACGGGAGAACTCAAACTCGCGACGACCAAGCGCTCGAGGTCGTCGTAACTCAACCAAGTGGCAAGCATGCGACGGTCTTTGGGTTCGGGATAGGACGAGCCAATTCGCAAACAAACCGTCTCCATGCCATAACGATCGAAATAAAAACGGGCGATGTTTTCACCAAAAGCCTTGCTCAAACCATAGTAGCCATCTGGTCGCACTGGCATGGCGGGGTTGATAGTTTCGCTTTGCTTGTAAAAACCAGTGACGTGGTTGGAGCTTGCAAATACGATTCGGCGCGTACCGTTTTTGCGGGCGGCTTCATATAAGTTGTACATACCCACGATGTTGGCTGGCAATATTTCGTCAAATGGGCGTTCAACAGAGACTCCGCCTAGATGCACTACGCCGTCGACTCCAACCAGCAATTTGTCCACCGCTTGTGCATCTTGCAAGGCTGTGGGCACGACCTCTTCACCAGCTTGCGCTGGCTCCAGCGCAGAAATATCGCTTACACGCAAGGTTTGGCAGTGCGCTTTGAGTCGCGGGCGCAAAACACGGCCAAGGCTGCCAGCGGCACCCGTTAGCAACAAACGAGGATACAAAGGTGATGGGGTAGTTGTCATAGAAGAGCAGAAACGGGTTGGCAGAGGGGTTTACGAAAAAGTATTCTGCCATTCGTATGATGAAACCCTATGGGGGTCAATACCAAGCGAATCGATGCCCAGCAGATTGCACTTGATTAGGGCTTGGGCACCACTTTGGTGTAAACCCTTTTTGTATACAAACCAAAGTCGAGCACAATTTGGCTCTTAGTTAGTGCAAAAAAAGGTATCCGTCTGGGCACTTTAATTGCAAGTACATTTTTTTTAAAACCCCGCACCAGCACTAGGAGATCCCATGATCAAGCGCTCTTTTATGAAATCCGCCATTGTTTTGGCGTTTACCACCTCAATTGGACTTGCCTCAGCCCAGACCACCCCCATCAAATTCCAGTTGGACTGGCGATTTGAGGGCCCTTCCGCCTTGTTCCTCGTGCCTGCGGCTAAAGGGTATTTCAAAGATGCCAAGTTAGACGTTACCGTAGACGCTGGCAACGGATCAGGCGGCGCGGTCACCCGTGTAGCTTCTGGTTCATACGACTTGGGCTTTGCCGACTTGGCAGCCTTGATGGAATTTCATGCCAACAACCCCGACGCGCCTAACAAGCCTGTAGCGGTAATGATGGTCTACAACAACACACCCGCCTCCGTCATGGCTTTGAAAAAGTCTGGTATCAAAACCCCAGGCGACTTGGTTGGCAAAAAGTTAGGCGCCCCCGTCTTTGACGCAGGCCGCCGTGCATTTCCCATCTTTGCCAAGGCCAACGAGATTGGCAACGTCAACTGGACTGCAATGGACCCCCCTCTGCGCGAAACCATGTTGGTGCGTGGCGATGTGGATGCCATTACAGGCTTTACCTTCACATCTTTGCTCAATATCGAAGCGCGTGGCGTCAAAGCAGAAGACGTAGTTGTTATGCAATACCCAGATTTTGGCGTGAAGTTGTATGGCAACGCGATCATCGCAACCCCCAAAATCATTAAAGAAAACCCCGCCGCTGTGAAAGCTTTCTTGAGTGCGTTTGCAAGGGGCGTCAAAGATGTCATCAAAGACCCCGCAGTTGCGATTGAGTCTGTCAAAGCGCGCGACGGCATCATCAACGTCGAGCTCGAGACCCGCCGCTTGAAGCTCGCAATTGACACTGTTATCAATAGTTCAGACGCGCGTGCCGAGGGTTTTGGTCAGATCAAAGGCCCTCGGTTGTCTTTGATGGCTTCGCAAGTCTCTGACGCTTTCAACACCAAAACCCGCGTCAAAGCAGACGATATTTGGAACGGATCTTTCTTGCCAACTGCCAAAGAGCTCGACGTTTTGCCTGCACCTAAAGCAGCCGCCAAAAAATAAACCAACGGCTACTTGATGACTGAAACTGCTGACAACTTTGTCGACTTCCAAAATGTATGGCTGGCCTACAACGATGAACTCTTAGCGAAGGACCACTTCGCTGTAGAGGACATCAACTTGCAGGTCAAACAAGGCGAGTTCATTGCCATCGTGGGGCCTTCAGGTTGCGGCAAGTCCACTTTTATGAAACTCACCACGGGTTTGAAAAAACCCAGCCGTGGTGAAATTTTTGTAGACAACCAGCCCGTCACAGGGCCGCTCAAGATCAGCGGTATGGCGTTCCAAGCGCCTTCGCTTCTGCCTTGGCGCACCACACTCGACAACGTTTTGTTACCGCTTGAAATTGTGGAGCCCTTCCGCGCGCAGTTCAAAGCGCGCAAAGATGAGTTTGAAGCGCGCGCTATCAAACTCTTGCAAACCGTCGGCTTAGGCGGATACGAGCGTAAATTTCCATGGGAACTCTCTGGCGGCATGCAACAACGCGCCAGCATTTGCCGCGCGCTCATCCATGAACCCAAGATGCTTTTGTTAGATGAGCCTTTTGGTGCGCTTGATGCCTTCACACGTGAAGAACTTTGGTGCACCTTGCGCGATTTATGGACAGAGCAAAAGTTCAATGTGATTTTGGTAACCCACGACTTGCGCGAATCTGTGTTTTTGGCGGATACCGTGTACGTGATGAGCAAAAGCCCAGGGCGCTTTGTTGTCAAGCGGCATATCGATTTACCGCGTCCGCGTGACCTCGAAGTCACTTACACACCGGCCTTCACCGACATCGTGCACGAGCTGCGCAGCCACATTGGGGCGATCAGAAAATCATGAGTCAAAAACAATTAGAACGTTACGCCCCTTGGGGCTTGTTAGTCCTCACTATCGCTATTTGGCAACTTGTTTGTAGCGCCTTTTCTGTCTCAGAATTTATTTTCCCGAGCCCCTTGCGCATTTGGCAGCAAATGGTGGAGTTCCGCGATGTGATTGCCGCACACGCCTGGCGCACTTTTTGGGTGACCATGGCGGGCTTTGGTATTGCTATCGTCGTTGGCGTGCTGCTGGGTTTTGTGATCGGCAGTTCACGCTTGGCCTATGCAGCGGTTTACCCATTGATGACCGGTTTTAATGCCTTGCCCAAAGCGGCCTTTGTGCCTATTTTGGTGGTGTGGTTTGGCATTGGCGTTGGCCCAGCCATCTTGACCGCGTTTTTGATCAGCTTTTTCCCCATCATGGTGAACATCGCCACGGGCTTGGCCACGCTAGAGCCCGAATTGGAAGACGTGCTGCGCGTTTTGGGGGCCAAACGTTGGGATGTTTTGGTGAAAGTCGGCTTGCCCCGCTCCATGCCTTACTTTTATGGCTCGCTGAAAGTGGCAATCACGTTGGCTTTTGTCGGCACTACCGTGTCTGAAATGACTGCCGCGAACGAAGGCATCGGGTATTTACTGATTTCTGCAGGCTCTGCCATGCAAATGGGCTTGGCTTTTGCTGGATTAGTAGTGGTTGGTGCTATGGCCATGGTGATGTACGAACTTTTTAGCTATATCGAAAAACATACTACGGCTTGGGCGCACAGAAGCTCGCAAAACTAATCCGCTATCATCTTTGCTCTTTTTGAATGACTTTATTGCTTTTGTTATAAAGTCACTTTTCCACTTATAACTGCTTAAATATTATGGAATCATCAAATACCCACCACCACCCCGAAGTTGACGTAGGCGTTAGCTACAGTTTTTTGCTGTTCATGGCACTTATTGTTGTGGCGGTTACTTGGTTAGGCGTCTTGAACTTTACCGAGGGCAAAAAAACCGAGGTCGCCAAATCTAACGGTGAGGACTGGGTTGCATGGCTCACCGAACAAGGCACTACGCGTTTTGAAGCAGATTACAAAATCGAGGCCTGCAAAGGCGGCGTCAAGCCCTCTAGTGAAGCAGCCAAAACGGAAGGCCCCGTTCTAGGCACATGGGGTGCTTGCCTAGACTACATTTTGAAAAATACAGAACTCAAAAACCAAAACAACGCCTTCTTCAATAAGCCGCCGCATTTTGTTGAAAAGTGCATCCCAACCGATCGAACCATCATGGGCGCTATTGTTTTAGAAGACCTCATGCCAACCCCCCCCGGATCTGCTATTCCTTTTGTAGGAACCCAATTGGTAGAAACAGACCCTATCGATTACAAAATGCAGTTGCGCATATCGGTGTGCGATAAGGGCGGTTACGCTGTCAAAGTTGCTGAATTCGAATTCTGAGGTGTTTCATGACAAGTTCTAAAGACCAATTCTTAAAAAATCTAGACGTTCACGCACTGCTTGGACATAAAGAGCAAGAAGCCAACATTCCATCCGACTTGCCAATGCGCAAGTGGCTATACGCTTGGCTTTTAGACCCCAATATTCCTGGTAATTATCAAAAATCTTTGGACAAGTGGATCAGTTTGCTGATCATTGCCAACTTGTTCTCTTTAATTTTCGAACACGTACCTGCTGTATACGAACCCCATCAACTTTGGTTTGAGATTTTTGATATTTTTTCTGTGGTTGTTTTCACCATTGAATTTGTCTTACGTCTTTACTTGGCACCAGAAGACGAAGAATTTAAAACACGCAATCATTCGCGCTTAGCCTTTTTAAGAAGTCCTTTCGCCATCATTGACTTTTTGGCTATTGCGCCCTTCTACCTCAAACTCTTAGGCGTCGATCTTGACTTGCGTGTGTTGCGATTCTTGCGGTTATTGCGGATCCTCAAACTCTTTCGCATCATCATTCCAGCGATTGCAGAATTCAAAGAACTCAACAAGGGACGCACTTTCCGCCAAAAAGTACATGCCTTGGTTTTCCCAAGTCCTTATGGAGGAACCGCTCAGGTCATTTTTGAGGTGTTCATCGCTGTTTGGGTTTTGCTATCCGTTTTGTCTGTAATTTTGGAATCTGTTCACAGCATTTCCTACATATTTAACATGCAATTTGTGGTTCTAGATGCTGTGGCCGTGGGCATTTTCACGATCGAATACACCATGCGAATCTACTCCTGCGTTGAAGAACCAGGATTCAAAGGCTCCTTCATGGGACGCTTTAAGCAAGCCAAGACACCTTCTACATTTATTGACTTTCTTGCCATATTGCCGTTTTTCTTAGAAGTTTTCCTGCATCACCTGATTGATTTACGGTTCTTACGAGTTTTCCGTTTGGCACGATTGCTCAAACTCACCCGCGGCAATGACGCAACACTCACTCTCTTCAAAGTGATCAAGCGCGAGTGGCCCATGATCAGCTCTGCAGCATTCATCATGATGTTGTTAGTTGTGCTTACAGCAAGTTTGGGTTATTTGTTTGAACATGAAGCGCAGGCTGAGAAGTTTGACAATATTCCCAACTCCATTTACTGGGCAGTGATCACACTCGCCTCCGTCGGATATGGAGATATTTCGCCAGTCACACCGATTGGCCGTGCTATGACAACCATCATGGCGTTGGTGGGAATTGGTATTTTTGCCATACCTGCTGCTTTGCTGGCCTCGGCATTTAGCGATGAACTTGCCAAAGAACGTGATGCGCTGAAAGCCAACTTGTTTGCCATCTTGAAAGATGGTCATATTGACGAAGAAGAGGCCTTAATCATCCGCAGAGAGGCCAAGCGACTTCACCTCACCATCGAAGAGGTCAATGCATTGATTGAAACCGTCATCAAAGAGCATGAGCTGGAAGAGCGCAATCCGTGGCCTGTCCACAAAATTGCTGAAAAACCAGAACTCGCGGTGGAGCATTTCAAAGCTTTGCTTGGCCAAATACGTCAACTCGGTGTTCACACCGACCGTACTGCGTTTGAAAGGTTCGCTGCTGACAGACACCATTTGTCAGAGTACGAACTAGATTTGTGGCACAAGATTCAAAACAAATCTTCTTAATCTGCCGCCGATTTTTCTCCAGTGACACGCCACCTACCAAAATAGGTGGCATCTTCTTTTAAGTCAGTGCCCCAGCATATTTTGATTTGCTTAAACAATGAATTCTGGTTTCAAACACTCCTTAATGGAGATCATGGATGGTTCACCCAAGCACGCAGCAAGCCGCTGGGTTGAGTTAGCCATCACCATTGTGGTGTTGGTCAACTGCTCTGCTGTCATCCTAGATTCTGTGCCTGAGATTCATGCTGTCTACAAAGATTTTTTCCATGAGCTAGAGTTTTGGAGTGTGATGTTTTTCACAACCGAATACATCGCACGCGTTTGGTCTCTGGGCTCTAAATATGCAAAATCTGAAGGCGGTAGCTGGAAGGGACGTCGCCAATATATTTTTAGTCCATTTGGTTTGATAGATTTCTTTGCCACCATGCCCTATTACATGCATGTGTTTTTTCCTTATCTAGATTTGCGAATTTTGCGTGTTCTTAGACTGCTTCGTATTTTGAAATTGTCTAAATACAACACTGCTTTGCAAGACCTTTTCCAAGCTGTCTATTCTGAGCGTCAGGCCTTTGGTTCTGCAGTTTTTTTACTCACGATAGCCACCATAGTCTCTGCTTCGCTGATGCATTTTGCTGAAGGACATGATCAGCCAGAAACATTTGGAACTATCCCCCATTCGATTTATTGGGCCATCATTACTATCACTTCGGGTTACGGAAACGTTGAACCCATGACCAAAGCTGGTGAAATGATTGCACTTATTACCGGGTTTCTTGGTGTGTGTATGGCTGCCATCATGACCGGCATCGTGGCGTCCGCATTCTCAAACCAAGTTGCACGTAAAAAAGCAGCATTTGAAGCCCAGATTCGCGAGATTTTTTCTGATGGCGTGGTCTCAGAAGAAGAAAACGAAACGCTCAAACGTCTTCAAGCCCACTACCGCCTCACAGACGTTCAGGTTGATGCGATGTTGCAGCGCGCAAAAAACAAAACAGTTATGAAGGGTTAACAGTTCATGACCCCTCATAAAAGTGTGCGCCGCCGTGCCTATGAAATCATGGACGGTGCAGTCCCTGATAAATACAGCCACTTTGTAGAGGTATTTGTTGCCTTGCTGGTAGTTGCTAATGTGATTGGCATTATTTTGGAGTCTGTTCCTGAAATTCATGATGCCTATGAAGCGCAATTTCATGCCTTCGATCTATTCAGCGTTGCTGTTTTCTCTATCGAATTTGTTCTACGTGTTTGGTCTTACGGAGAGAAATATTTAGGTCATGAAGACGGAACTGAATGGAAGGGCCGAAAAGAATATTTATTCAGCTTCTACGGCATTATTGATTTCGTCAGCACGGTTCCTTTTTATTTGCAATTGATTTTCCCCGGGGCAGATTTACGAGTTCTGCGCATGTTCCGGTTGCTTCGTATTTTTAAACTCTCCCGCTACAACAGTGCTTTTGATGACATGGTTGCTGCTGTCAAAGCTGAGCGTGACTCTTTCTCTTCTGCTGTTTTTTTGCTTTTCATTAGTTGTTTGCTTTTTTCTTCGCTGATCTACATTATTGAAGGGCACAAGCAACCTGAAGTCTTTCCTTCTATCCCTGCAGCGATGCATTGGTTTGTCATCACTATCGTTGCAGGCTGGGGCAATGTTGATCCTGTCACTTTTGTTGGCACTATTTTGGTCATCTTCACGCAAATTTTGTCTATTGCCCTCGCTGCAATTTTGACTGGTGTTGTCTCTACTGCATACACCGCGCAAGTTGAGCGTCGTCAAGCGTTGTATGAAATGGAAGTACGTGCTGTTCTATCTGACGGAGTTGTCACTGAAGAAGAACAGGCGCAACTAAAAATGATGCAAGCAAGGCTTGGCATGTCGGATGACCAAGTTGCTGCAATAGCAGCACAAATTGAAGAAGAAAAGAAATTATCTGTAACTGGAAATCCTTCATGACCGCTAGCGTGTACTTATGACTATTTTTTACGAGCCACGTCTTGGCCATGGATTGCCACACGATCCTTTTAATGCCATCGTTGGCCCGCGCCCCATCGGCTGGATTTCTACCGTAAGTGCTAGCGGAATTTTGAATTTAGCTCCCTACAGTTTTTTCAATGCTTTCAATTACGTACCGCCAATTGTTGGTTTCTCAAGCGTCGGTGCCAAAGACTCGCTACGCAATGTCCAAGAGACGGGTGAGTTTGTCTGGAACTTGGTGACACGCCCTTTGGCTGACGCCATGAACCAAACCTGTGCGGCAGTTGCGCCAGATATCAATGAATTTGAATTAGCAAACCTCACACCCCAAGCTTGCAACATCGTGCGCGTTCCGCGTGTTCTAGAGAGCCCTGTAGCATTTGAGTGTCGTTGTACACAAATTGTGCAACTCGAACGCCACGATCACCAAAAAGTGGAGGCTTGGCTCGTGCTTGGTGAGGTAGTTGGCGTTCACCTAGATGAACATCTGCTGAAAGATGGTGTGTACGACACGGCGAATGCGCAACACATCATGCGCGGTGGTGGGCCCGCTGATTATTTCAGTATTGGTCCCGAGCAGTTGTTTCGGATGTCGCGGCCCAAGATTTCGCTCTAAGCAATTTTCTTTGTGTATTTTCAAAATTGGTGGAGCTGTAGTTGCTCCACCTTATTTAGATAGAAAGCTTAGAAAATACTGATCCTGCGTGACCTTGTTTCAAAACAAGTTACCCATGGAGTTCGTTAGTAAATATGCTCCTAATGCTCCCGCCACATAAGGCGCTGCATATGGCGCTAAATAAGGAGCTCCTGCTGCTAATTCCATTACTTCAACGGCTCGAATCTCGTTGACAAGTAAATCGGCTGCGATTTCTTGCCCGAATAACGGCGCCTCTTGGGGAACTATTTCAATTTGCGGGCGACCCAATATGTTCGGCTCTGGAGATGGTTGCCTAGGAAAGTTTTCGCCTAAACGCCTAATTGAATCTCCAAAGTTACTAAAGGCTTGTGACATTTGCTGAAAGATTACTTGGCGATCCATAAAAGCATGGCCTAGTAGAGAAAAGCCCGCTATTCCTTGCATAACATTTCCTGCAAATTCTGATTCATTGGTTGTTTTTGATTGCAAAGCTCTTTCAAATGGATTTTGAAGAGGGCGATGTGCATTGAAAGGGAAATTGAAATTTATTGCCATGGTGGTTTTCCTTTGAAAAAGTGTTTGAGTTGAATGACATGTGGCGAAGAAACTCCACCACTGAAAATTATATTGAATACTTTATTATTAATTTTAATTTTTTAAATAATATTTGGATACTTTTTTGTAGGTTTTGATATTTTTGGCGAATTTATCTTTTTCCCTGCCGCATGGTGTTCCATCAAATCTTCCATAACAAGCTCACTGGGCGAGCCTAGTCAAACAGTATGCTTCTTGCTGTCACTTTTCTAATCAAGAGTGTTCTAGCTCCGTCTGTAAATTTTTTAATGCACTTTTAATGTCCCATCTCCCCGCTAATGGTTTTATGGTGCTGCATAGCAACCAGCTTGAGGGCTTGCGCGATTTAGCGGTGGAGTTCATTCGCAACAACCCCTTGCCTGTTCTTGCACCCGAAGTGTTGCTAGTACAAAGTAACGGCATGAAGCACTGGTTAGAAATGGCACTGGCCAAAGACCTCGGTATTTGCGCTGCCACCCAAGTAGAACTGCCCTCACGCAAGCTGTGGCAAATCTATCGTGCAGTGCTAGGGGCCCATAGAGTGCCAGCACAAATGCCACTGGACAAATCACCTTTGGTCTGGCGGATCATGCGTCGTTTGCCTGAATTGCTAGTTCAGCCGCAATTCGCATCACTACAAAAATATTTAGGCGACCAGGCTACTAATGATCGACGAGCTTACCAATTGGCAACGCAACTCGCTGACGTATTAGACGGCTACCAAAACTACCGCTCTGATTGGCTTGAAGACTGGGCTAATGGAAAAAACCAGTTGCGTACAAGTAGCGGTGGACTCACGGACTTATCTTCTGCTGTACCACTGCCTGACCATCAAAACTGGCAACCAGAGCTATGGCGGGATTTGTTGGAGGACCTTTCGCACGATAGCGCTCTGACTAATGGCGCTTATCGCTCACGTTCAGAAGTACATGAAGCATTTTTACAAACCCTCCACGCGTTAGAACCTAGCCAACTCCCAGCAGGCGTACCGCAACGTTTGATGGTCTTTGGCGTGACATCCCTGCCCATGCAAACCGTAGAAGCTTTCTATGCATTGGGACGAATTTGCCAAGTCTTGATGCTGGTACAAAACCCGTGCCAGTATTTCTGGGGCCATATCGTTGAGAGTAAAGTGCCGCTAGCCAAACTCACACGCCAACGACAAGCGCACAAAGACGGATTGCCTGTGCCACGCGCTACAGGCCAATTGAGCGAAGCAGACCAATACACCTTGCATACCGATACCAACCCCTTGCTTGCAGCATGGGGAAAACATGGGCGTGACTACTTACATCTGCTAGATACTTTTGATGATGTGGAGAAGTACGCTGCGCAATTCACACGCGTAGATGTTTTTGTAGATCCAGTTGACACAGCAAAAAGTGCGCAACGCATACCTAGCCAACTAGAACACTTGCAGTCTGCATTGCTCAACCTTGAAGCCATTCCTCTAGAACCTCTGCAAGTGCACCTGCAAGACACAAGTATTGTCATGGTGCAAACGCATTCAGCCCAACGCGAAGTAGAAGTCCTACACGACCGCATCTTGGCATGGTTAGATGAAGCGGCAGAGTTGGACGGTGAAAAAATACTCAAACCGTCAGACATCATGGTCATGGTTCCGGATATGGAGAATTTTGCTCCGCATATCCATGCTGTATTTGGTCGCTTCGCCAACCAAGATCCTCGCCATCTCCCCTACAGCGTGGCAGACACCACACCTCGCACCGAACCACTGTTGCAAGCGCTAGACATGTTGCTGCAGTTGCCCCAATTGCGCATCACCCGCGTGGAGTGGCAGAGCTTGTTTGAAGTAGATGCCGTGCGCGCGCGTTTTGGTCTGGATACGGCAGACGTCGCACAAATCGATACATGGTTGGAGAGTGCTGGCGTTCGTTGGGGCTTAGATACCCAACACCGAGAAACTTGGGGTATTGCTCCTGAACTTGTTGGGGCCAAGCAAAACAGTTGGTTGTTTGGCTTGGAACGCTTGCTTCTAGGCTATGCAACAGGTGGAGAGGGCGATATGGCGCAGCCGTGGCAGGACACTCTGCCGCAAGCGGGTGTGGGCGGGTTGGATGCACACACCATGCAAGGGCTGATGCAATGGTTACGCCATATCCAACGTTCGCTGGTTCTGTTGCGTCAAGAACATACGCCCGTTGCATGGGTGCATGCACTCCGTCAATTGGTAGATATGTTTTTTCAATCCAGTTCAGATAACGACGAACGATTGATAGAGCGTGTCATGGCGCCACTCGAGAACTGGCTTGTGGAATGTCAATTGGCAAAACTAGAAACTCCGCTTCCCTTGGTTGTGGTGCGTGAATATTGGATGGCGCAGTTGCAACAACCTGCAATGCAGCGGCGCTTTTTTGGTGCGGGTGTGCATTTTGCAACCCTTATGCCAATGCGTTCTATTCCCTTCAAGATAGTGTGCTTACTGGGTATGAATGATGGCGACTACCCGCGCAGCCAAACCCCACGCGACTTCGACTTAATGGCTGAGGCCGCACAACCCGGTGCAACGCAATCACTCTGGCGCGCGGGTGACAGATCGCGTCGTGAAGACGATCGCTATCTTTTTTTAGAAGCTCTGCTCTCTGCGCGACAAAAGCTCTACATCAGCTGGCAAGGACGGCGCACAACCGACCATGAGGTAAGGCCTCCTTCTGTTGTGGTGGCCCAACTCATCGATTATCTGAACGCTGTTTGGAAGCGCGGTGATGCACTGGCGTTCGACAAACAAGACCAACTGCAACCCCTGCAAGCTTTCTCACCGAAATACTTCACACAAAGCAGCGGATTCACCACCTACGCCAAAGATTGGCAAAACGCAGTATTGCCCCAAAGCAAGGCCCCGTCTCACAATGCCAACTTGCGTAGCCAAAGACATACGCTTGCACACACACTCACACTCCAACAGTTAGAACGTCTTCTCAAACAACCTGCCGACGTCTTTATCCGAGACAGGTTAGGGTTGCAACTCGAAGTCCCCGATCAAGCCAGCGCACAAGAGGAACCGTTTGCTCTCAACCAACTTGAAAAATATCTGTTGACGCAAACTATTACAAAAACGGATGACCCTCAGCTCGCCCTTGCGCGGTTACGCCTGAGCGGTGAACTGGCTATTGCGGGTTTTGGTCAAGCGCAAGAACAAGTCCTGCTCGAGCAACGAGAAGAACTTCTTTCGCGATTAACTGAAATAACCAAAGATTGGCCGACTGTGCTCGCAGTGCAGGGCAAAGATTGGACATTTGAACCCTATACGCTGCATGCAGAGTGGGCAAATGGCCAAGGCCAACATCTATGGCGCGCCAATTCAAATGCAAGTGCATGGCTACAAATTGAAATGCGTGCTGGTTCTGTTTTAGAAGGCAAAGAAAGTAACAAGCAAGCCCGCGCTGAAATTCTGACTTCGCTCTGGTTGCACCATATCGTTGCATGTGCCAGTGGCACACCTACCACCAGCGTGCAAATAGGACTCAATGGCGTGGCGCAGTTCAATCCCATTGCGCCCAAGCAGGCAACGCAGTACTTACATGAGCTGGTTCTTTTATATGTACAGGCTTGGCAACAAGCTTTGCCTGTGGCGCGTAAGTCCGCCTGTAAATATCTGGTCACCCTTAACGCTACCAACCCGATCAAAAACGAAAGCCCTGACCAATTGCATCGCGCTGCCATCAATGCTGCCATGCAAGCTTTTGCGGGAGGACACCAGCGCATGGGTGAATTTTTAGAAAGCACGTCACTCCAACGCGTATTTAAAAACTTCTCTGACATAGAGATGGAACTACCCACTTGGTCACAGCGCTTGTATGGCGCCATGGTCCAACACGCCCAATTGGTTGCCATAGACGCCACACGTTTGGATGAGGAACCAACACAATGAGTCATGCTGTACCTACTCAAGCCCAAAAACTGGATGCCCTGCGCATGCCTTTGCATGGCCGACAGGTCATCGAAGCTAGCGCAGGCACTGGTAAGACCTGGACACTCGCCGCTTTATATCTGCGTTTAGTGCTAGGGCATCAGCGCGACACACCTCTTCTTCCTCCACAAATTTTGGTGATGACCTTCACCGATGCAGCTACAGCCCAATTGCGCGACCGTATCCGTGAACGACTCAGCCATGCCGCTGTTTACTTTGATGCGAGTGCACAAAATAAAGCACTACCTTTGGGCTTCAAAGCCGATCCTTTTTTAATCAATCTGCGCAATAGCTTTTCAGAAAATGCGTGGCCACGATGCGCATTACAACTCCACTGCGCCGCCGAATGGATGGACGACGCTGCCATCTACACCATTCACAGTTGGTCGCGCCGCATGCTGAGCCAATATGCGCTCTACAGTCGCAACCTGTTTGAGCAAACCCACTTAGAGAACGCCGAAGACTTACAACGCACCTTGGTACAAGACTATTGGCGTGCGTGGTTTTACCCGCTCAGTGCTGGTCAATTGCAAAGCATGGCATCTTTCATAGGGGATACCCCAGATGTTTTGCACAAAACCATTCAAACTATTTGGCAAGTGTCAGAGCGTCAACCACAAGTCAAACCTGCACCTGCACGTACGCCAAAGCAAATCATGGCTGTCCATAGGGCATGGGAAGCTGAATGCGAATCTAAGGCTAGCGCGTGCCGCGCCCAATGGAACGATGGGCTTTACGCAACACTGCAAGAGGTAGGCCTCACGAAAAAGCTCAAAGGTGTTCGCGCAGATTACTTTGCCAAATGGCTGCAAGCACTCAAAAACTGGATAGAGGGTCTAGCTCCGATAAAGCCCGAAGTTATTGCACGCTTTTGCACGAGTGTGTTGGTTGGAAAAAACTGGTCGCAGGCAAATGATTATTCTTTCTTTTCTGCCGTTGAGGAATACGTCACGCATTGCAACAACGCCCCAAACACGCATGACCAATTAGTCCAGCATGCCGCTTACACCGTTGGTGAGAAATACCAAGCAGCGAAAGCGCAGCGGGCTACCTTTGATTTTTCTGATCTATTACAAAACCTTTACTGGGCAGTCACGGCAGAGGACTCTGCGCTAGGCGAAGTAATTCGCCAGCAGTACCCTGTTGCCTTGATTGATGAATTTCAAGACACCGATCCTTGGCAATACGGAACCCTCCACCGCATTTACGCACATAAAGCTTGCACGGCCAGCCATGTATTGGTCATGATTGGCGACCCCAAGCAAGCCATTTACAGTTTTCGTGGCGCAGACTTAAGCACCTACCTCACCGCCCGCGAAGATGCTCTTTCCATCAACCCCCAAACGCTACACACATTAAGTGGTAACCGTCGATCCACACAAGGCTTGGTGCATGCCATCAACCATGTGTTCTCACAGATTGAAGCGCCTTTTGCGAGTAGGCAAGGTCAAATAGATTATGTACAAGTTTCGGCAGAAGGGGATGTCAACGAGCTACTGTGTGTCCAAGGCAAACCGCTACCTGCTATGACAGTTTGGCATTTGCCCTGTGATGGCTCTCACACCAAAGCGCATACGCATTTGCAAACCATGTCCGATGCTTTTGCTGACCAGATGGCCGCATTACTCAACCAAGGTATTGCTAAGCCAGGCGAAATGGCTGTTTTGGTAAGGGGCCAACGCCAAGCCGATGCGCTACGAAAAGCATTGGGTGTTCGCCATATACCCAGTGTGTATTTATCCGATAGATCCAATGTGTATGCAACTCCGCAAGCTATAGACATCTGGCGACTATTGCGCGCAGTTGCCACACCCAGACAAACCGAGTGGGTGCGCGCCGCCATTGGAAGCAGCGTTTGGGCGCTCTCACTCGATGATGTTGTGACACTGACGCAAGATGAAACGCAATGGCAAACGCAGTTAGACAACTTTCACCAATGGCGACTCCTATGGCAGCAGCATGGTATCTTGGCCATGTTGCACCATTGGTTACACAGCCAGGAAGTCGCTAAAAGGTTATTGGCGCTAGATGATGGTGAGCGTCGCATTAGCAATGTGTTGCATCTTGGTGAACTGTTGCAGCATGCTGCCCAATCGCTCCAGGGTGAGCATGCACTCGTGCGATTCTTGGGCGAGCAAATCAATGCGCCTACGCACTCGACAGACGCACAAAAAATGCGCTTGGAGACAGACGCCCAATGCGTGCAAGTGATCACCTACCACAAGAGCAAAGGCTTGGAATTTCCATTGGTGTTTGTTCCATTTGCAGGTAGTTTCAAAACCGACAGTACATCCAAGTCAGCGCATGGCGACGACGAAGAGAATGAAGATGACTTGCTGGAACCCTCGTCGGTTGATGAAGATATGCGACTACTCTACGTAGCACTTACTCGGGCTCAGCGCGGATTATGGTTAGGCGTTGCCGAGACCTATAGAGACATAAGCGGTGATGCGGGTAAAAGCACTTTAAAACAAAGCGCATTGTCTAAATTGCTTCATCGACAAACCCGCGGAGATTTGTCTCAGCAATTAAAAGCCGTGTGGGGTACTTGTCGCCATATCTGCGTAGAAACACTGCCGGAGCCAAAGTCTACGCTTTACACGCCTGCAACTTCGCCATCAGCACTGCAAGAGGCGCTGACCCCCAAACACCAACACACCAGTCTGTGGTGGACGGCCAGTTTTAGCGCACTCACGCGGGGTTTGGTGGCTGAATCGAAGCGTGATGAGGACTTTGCTACGGCCATCATCGATGCGGACTCTGAGCGATCGCCCGCTTCTAACGATTTAAGCACTAGTAACGCATGGCAAAGTTTCCCCGCTGGTGCGCGCTACGGCACATTAATACATGATCTACTCGACTGGTTGTCGCAAAACCAATGGCCTATTGCCAATCCAAACGCACCCGCTTGGTCAAAACTAGCTTGGACCGCGTTACTAGAACGTAAAGCCAAGTGGTTACAACTCAGTGACAAAGAGCAACATACCCTCGATGCATGGCTTCTAACTGTTATTCAAACCCCCCTACCTTTGAACACCTTATGTCTTGCATTTGAAACGCAAGCTTTGGTATTGAGCCAACTGACACCAGCGCATAGTTGGTCGGAAATGGAGTTCCATTTAGAAGCCCACCATGTATCTGCCCAATTAGTAGACCAACACATTCAAGCACATCTTTTTGTTGGTGAATCGCGTCCAGCACTGCAACCCCGATGGATGCAAGGCATGCTCACAGGTTCGTTAGATATGGTTTTACAACACGACCATCGCTATTGGGTGGTTGATTACAAATCCAACAAACTCTCGGATTACGGGGCTGCAACTTTGCAAGAAACCGTCTTGGATAAACGCTATGAAGTGCAATACGTACTCTACAGCGTGGCACTTCACCGCCTTCTGAAAGTTCGCTTACCCAACTATGACTACGACCAGCATATGGGTGGCGCTATTTACATTTTCATGCGTGGCATCCAACAACCTGGTGCTGGCGTACATTGGCAGCGCCCGCCACGGGTATTGATCGAGACGCTAGACCGCTTGTTTGCTGGGAGTACTGTATGAGTGCTTTAAAAAATCTCTTAGAAGATTTTGAAACAGCCACTGGCTTAGACCAAGCCCCAGGCCTGACTGGGCTAGACACGTCTCTGGCTAACTTCTTTCAAATGCATCAGACCAGCAGCGACCTTCGCCATCTTTGGTTAGCCGCCCTTACTAGCCACCAATGGGGGCGCGGTCATGCATGCCTTGACTTGGCTGCACTGCAATCGGATCCCGCAGCATTACTAGGCTGGAGCCATGCACACATCGCTGTCTTGCCAAAGCACCTTAGCGATGCAGCGTCTACGCTACCTTGGATTCAAGGCAACAACAGTCCCTTAGTATTTGCGCAAGATACCCTAGGCGCACGTTTGTATTTACGCCGTGCTTGGAATGCCGAACAGAACATTCGTCAGCTTCTCTTGCAACGCATCCATTTACCCATTGCAGAGCCTGCGGATTTACAAATCCAGCTAGACAAATTATTTGGAACAGATACATCGATGCAACGCACTGCCTGCGAAGTCGCTGCGAAAAATCGCATTACGCTCATCACGGGCGGTCCTGGAACAGGAAAAACCACCACCGTAGTAAAACTTTTAGCCTTATTGATTGCGACCTCTTCGAACGCCCTAAGAATCCACTTAGCCGCACCCACAGGCAAAGCTGCCGCTAGGTTGACCGAATCGATTACCAATGCCTTAGTCAACATGCCAGTAGATGTGAAAGCGCGCATTCCTACAAAAACACAAACCTTGCACCTTTTATTACGCATGTCTAGTCACAACACCCGTGTGCAGGCTCTTGCTACTGATGTAGTAGTTGTCGATGAAGCCTCTATGGTCGATCTTGAAATGATGGCCCGACTGCTTGCATCAGTACCGGCAACGGTGAGACTGATTTTGTTGGGCGACAAAGACCAATTAGCATCTGTAGAGGCAGGTGCTGTGATGTCGCAGTTGTGCACGGGAGAACTATTACGCGCCCAAACAGTCACGCTGACGCAGAGCTACCGCTTTGATGCAACCAGCGGTATTGGCAAATGGGCCCAGGCAGTCAATGCAGACCATCCGAGTAATACCACTGCAATCGAGGCGCTTTGGAACGCCGCACCGGATTGGCTGAGCACTTTGCCAGCCCATCCTGCCATGGGTCCAGTGCAGCACGTCACACGGTTACAACTTCAAAACGCGTACGACGCGAAATTCAGCCACGCACTGCAATATGGTTGGCGGCATTGGTTATCTTTGTTGGATGGGGCTTCTACAGATACACAAGCTAGTGATGTACTGAGAGCTTTCAACGAATTCTCTGTGCTGTGTGCAGTACGTGAAGGACCCTTTGGTGTCAAGCAACTCAATGTGTATATTGAAAGGGCTCTCGGTTTCAACTCTGTGCCTTGGTATGTGGGCCGCCCCGTGATGGTGACGCGTAATGACTATGCGTTGGAATTGATGAACGGTGATGTGGGCATCTGCTTACCAGCACCAAACGGTAACTTGCGCGTTGCGTTTCCTGGCGCGAACGGCAGCGTTCGATGGATAGTGCCCTCTCGCTTAGACAGCGTTGAGACAGTCTTTGCCATGACCGTCCACAAATCCCAAGGGTCTGAGTTCAAACATGTTTTGCTGGTAGTTCCTGCACAAGATTCCCCCGTACTCACCCGCGAATTGGTTTACACAGGCCTCACCCGCGCAAGAGAAAATCTAACCATATGGGCTCCCAACGCAGCAGTATTGTTTCAAGCCTGTGGCAGACGTATTTTAAGAAGCGGGGGCTTGGGCGCAGGATAATAGCGCGATGATGCAAACCTACTTCGCGCAACTAGAGCAGTTGCTGGTTCCCCTGGTAATCGCCGCTTTCATTTTTGTTTTTTCAATTACTGTTTTTGTAGTTTGGTCGCGTCGTATTGATCAGCTTCGCAAAAGCGTGTCTGATCTAGACAAGTGGTTTGGTAACTCCAGCGGCAATGGCCGCGATATCTTGGCCCAGGCTCAAACTAAAACTCCTGACGAAGTTTTACGGTTTTTATTACGCGAAACCCAAGCCGGCTTGATCGAGCTCCCTTCCCCTGGAGGAAATGCACAACTTTCAACTACCAGTTACAGCTTTCGTAGCCACGCAGAGACTTGGACAGTGCGCGATGCATTAGGTGGTCGATTGAATTTATCTTTGTTCGAAACCATGCCCAATCTCTTGATTGGTTTTGGTTTGATGTGCACATTTATTTTTCTGGCTGTCGCACTGCAGCAAGCAGGTTTGGCCTTGAATGCTTTAGATGTGTCTGCCAGACAACAAGACCAAGCATTGCAATCGCTCATTGCCACCGCTGGCGGTAAATTCATCACGTCAATTGCGGGTCTCTTGTGTTCATTGGTATGGAACTGGCGCGCCAAAATTTCTCTTGGTAACTTGCAGACCAGCATCGATACGCTGTGCCATACCTTGCGCAGCAAAATTCCAGACAATGCAGCTGAGGCGAGCATGCGGGTTCAGTTGTCCTTGTTTCAAGAGATCTTGCAACAAAACCAGGCGCAGGTTGTTGAACTCAAACGTTTAGAAGGAGGCCTGACCAACGCAGGCAGTCAAGCAGCTGGCGAACTCAGCAAAGCGGGTGCCGTGCTAACCCAAGGCATTTCCACAGGCATGGCGTCTTTTGGTGATGCAGTGCAGCTTCTAGCGCAAACGATTCAAACCACCAACAGCACAGTCACGACCCTTGATGGCGCCCTTTCACGTGCGGCCACTGCAGGACAACAAGGTGCGCATCAAATAGAAAGTCTGATGGCACAACTTGGGCAAACGGTGGGGCATTTACAAACCGTTATGGGTGGACTGCAATCTAGCGCAGACAAAGTAGATGCGACTGCCGATAAATTCCAATCCAGCGCCTCAGCCATGGAGAGAGCAGTCACCACCCAGCAAGAAACTGCCAATATATTCAAAGACAGCGCACACGCCACCGAGCAAGCGCTCGAGACGGTGCGCACCCATTTAATGGATGCACAAAAAGCATTGAATGGAACGGTGGATGCATTGACCAAAGGTGTTAGCGCCTACAGCACCCAAGTGGCAGGGCTGCACACCAAGATGGACCAACATCTGGCGACTGCGGTTAACCAATTGGGAGGCAGCATCACTAACTTAGAAGAGGTGTTGGATGAATTCATTGATGCTTTGCCGCCTAGAGCTTGACCATGTTCATCAAAAACAGGCGCCCCTCTTCAGAGACTGAAAACGTCGAAGAGTCAGGCTATATGGCTTCTGCCAGCGACTTGATGATTGGCATCTTGTTCATTTTTATTGTGATGGTGATGGTGCTGTTAGCACGCAAACCTGAAGAGCCTAAAGAGCCGCCACCTGACCCCTTAGCAGCAGTGGTGCAAGCCATTGGTAGCCGCCTGCAAGTTGCTGGAGTGCCCGTCACCATCAATCAGGCTTCAGGTGTTATTACCTTGCCTGCTGACACCTTGTTTGGACTTGGTCAACCCGACCTCGCTAGCAATGGCTTACAAACCTTAAGACTTGCCAGCGAACAATTGCAAGGCATCCTGCCTTGCTATGTTTACTCACAACGCCGCACATTACCCACAGACTGCCCGCCTAATCCGCAACAAGTGGAAATTGAAACTATTTTGATTGAAGGCCATACCGATGCATCGCCCCTTCTTCGCGGCGATTACAGCAATTGGCATTTAGGTCTTGACCGTGCGCGTGCTGTGTACAAAGTGCTCAACGCTGGCACTATGCAAAGTTTGCGTAACCAACGCGAACAACCCGTCTTTGGAATTAGCTCTTATGCAGATGAACGCCCAAGCGACAAGAGCGATCCAGCCAAGAACCGTCGCGTGGAATTGCGCTTTGTTTTAGCCTTTCAACCTAATGAAGCGGGTAGCAACAAAGGCCCCGCGAGTACGCTCAAGAAATTGCAAGAAACGGTTAGATAAACCATTCATATGGAAGAACTGTTTACGCCCCTGCCGCAAGATTTTGAAAAGCTAGCTGCTGCAGCCAGTGTGAAGCGCAGTAGCAACTTTGGCAAAGATCCGGATCTACGCACAGTGGGTGAGAGAACTTACCAAGCATTTGCACTCGTGGAGTTTTCGCCTTTGAGTGATGCACCACGCCAACGTGACTGGCGACATATTCCCTATGCCTTGTGGCTAGAAGGCGACCATGGCTTACATCCGCATAGCCCACTCACGCATCACTATTTAGACGTTGCAGTTCCGCAAGCCTTGCAATCGCGCCGACCACTGAAGTGGGGGCGTAGTTTATTGCACACCTATTTAGAGCGCTTCACCCCTGAAGATGCGTTGTTTCAAAAATTAGCGCAATCTACTCGGCAATTTTTTCAAGACAAACGCGTCTTAGATGCATTACTCGAAACGCAAGCAGGTGGCTTGACCCGTTTAATCACCACCATAGATATCTTGGACCCCATCAATGGTCCCATTCAAGTCGCCAATGATCTGCTGACCATGCCGCCAGAGAAAACCTTGCTGCAGTGGCAAGAACACCATGCACTGACGCACAGTTTTTGGTTGAACAATTTTTGTCGACAAGCTTTTGCGCAGGCACTTAAAGCACCAGAGGATGTGCGTGCGACTCTGTCTTATATCAAGCGCATGTGCGAATGGGCGATACACGACGCGGGTACGCCGACGCAACGTTTTCGCTATCCGATTTGGCGCGATGAATTTGCCTTCGCACTGCTATCGCCGTGGTTTGAAAAATCGCCACCGCAAGAGATTAAAAACACCTTGCTCTCCAAACTGCTGTCCATGCTTGGTGACCCACGCCATAACCACGCGGGCTGGTTGGGTGTACGCAAAGAAGCAATAGATACTGCCAGCCGTTGGCTGACGGGACGCACCATGGACGCTTTCTTTGAAATCTTGCGCCATACCGATGACGATATCGGTCCCTATCGCCGCAGATTCTGGGAGGCGTATTTCCATGCCGGACACATAGTAGATGCATGGATTGCATTGGGCGAAGATGCTGCCGCAGCTTTAGAAAAAGTTGACACCCATCATGAACTCAGCTACGCCAAGATACTGGGCAAAATTTCACCCAACCAATGCGTGCTGATGCTGCGCATTGGAAATATTTTGTTCTGTGATTGGAGTCACCAAGGTCGCCTTAGGGCAATCCCTATGTCCAATAAACAAACGCCCAAACTGTATGTCTCTGCATACGAACTATTTCAATTGCGCTTTCCAACTCCTCTTGATTTCAACCAAGGCCTCTCGGATGACCCTGGACTCTTACACCACGGGTCTGAATTAGGGCAATGGCAAGAAACTGCGCGTGACTTTATTTCGCAACAATTAGGCATCACCATACCAACGGCGGATTTGATGCCAAACAATTAGATAATCTACATTTGTCATAACTTGATTTGATAAATCAACCCTAGGAGAAGAAACCATGAGTGAAGTTCCAGAAACAGAATTACCAGAAGAACACAACGACCCCTTTAGATCTCGCTGCGCGATGCTAGTGTCTGTCTTAGCCATGGTCCTAGCGATTGCTGGTTTAGGGGGCAACAATGCTGCTAAAGAAAGCACGCTCAACAATATCTTGGCGGCGAACGCATACGCGTTTTACCAAGCTAAAAATATTCGCCAGACTGAGTACAAAATTGCTGCAGACAACTTGCAACTCCAATTGGCGCAAGACAAATTGACGCCCAAGGCCAAAGAGCTAGCCGAAAAGAAACTAGCTGACTATCAAAAGAACATAGCCCGCTACGAATCTGAGCCAGAAACTGGGGACGGCAAGAAAGAATTAATGGCCAAAGCCAAAGAGCTCGAACACGAACGCAACCACGCACTAGCCCAAGACCCCTGGTTTGACTATGCCGAAGCGTTGCTACAAATTGCCATTGTTTTAACCTCTGTAGCCATTTTGACGGGGGTACACGCACTCTTTTGGATTCCCTGTGGCCTTGGAATCTTAGGAATTTTGTCAACTATTAATGGATTCATGCTGATAGTTTGATTAAGCACAAACCCTAAAAAAGGGGCAGTCAGACCCCTGTAAGAGCACCCCGCCACAGTAGCGGGGTTTTTTCGTATTAGTATTTCCAAAAGATCAGGAGACATTTCCCATGAGCGAACTCACCATCCACCAACCCTCTGACGCATTCGTCCAACAAGCTACCGTTTCAGGGATGGCGGCTTACGAAGCTTTGTGTAAAAAAGCAGATGCCGACTATGAAGGCTTTTGGGCCGAACAAGCGCGTCGCCTGATCAGCTGGAAAACCCCTTTCACCAAAATTTTGAACCAAAGCGATGCGCCTTTTTTCAAATGGTTTGAAGACGGAACGCTCAACGCCTCATACAACTGCCTAGACCGTAATATCGAAAAAGGCCATGGCAACAAAACTGCTTTGATTTTTGAAGCAGACGGTGGCGAAGTTACCAAGATCACCTACAGCGAGTTGCTCGCCAAGACCTGCCAAATCGCCAATGGATTGAAATCTATAGGCGTAAAAAAAGGCGACCGCGTGATGATCTACATCTCGATGTCGATAGACGGTGTTGCTGCCATGCAAGCCTGCGCACGGATTGGCGCTACACACTCGGTAGTGTTTGGAGGCTTCTCTGCCCAATCACTACGTGACCGCATTGAAGATACCGGCGCAGTTGCTGTGATCACCGCTGACCAACAAGTGCGTGGCGGTAAACATTTACCCCTCAAAGCCATCGTGGATGAAGCCATCGCTTTAGGCGGTTGCGCAACGATCAAAAACGTCTTGGTCGTCAAGCGCACCGGTTCAGATATTGCCATGCAAGCAGGTCGCGACCAGTGGATGCACGAACTGTGTGACAAACAAGCCACCACTTGTGAACCTGAGTGGGTGGGCGCTGAGCACCCCCTCTTCTTGCTCTATACCTCTGGCTCTACAGGCAAACCCAAAGGCGTGCAACACAGCACCGGCGGATATTTGTTACATGCCGCTTTGACCACCGAGTGGACATTCGATCTGAAGGACAGCGATGTTTTCTGGTGTACCGCAGACATCGGTTGGGTCACAGGCCACACCTACATCACCTACGGCCCCTTAGCATTGGGTGGCACCGAGATTGTGTTTGAAGGCGTGCCAACCTATCCAGACGCAGGGCGCTTTTGGAAGATGATCCAAGACCACCAAGTGTCTATCTTCTACACAGCACCTACAGCGATTCGTTCACTCATCAAAGCAGCAGAAGCCAACGATGCTGTGCATCCTAAGAGCTACAACCTCACTAGCTTGCGCTTGCTTGGCTCTGTGGGCGAGCCTATCAATCCAGCTGCATGGGAGTGGTATTACAAACATGTGGGTGGTAGCCGCTGCCCCATTGTTGACACTTTCTGGCAAACCGAAACTGGTGGCCACATGATCACGCCTCTTCCTGGCGTAACACCGATGGTGCCAGGCTCCTGCACCTTGCCCTTCCCTGGTATTCAAGCCGCTATCGTCGACGAAGCCGGTAACGACATGCCCAACGGACAAGGCGGTATCTTGGTCGTGAAAAAACCATGGCCTTCCATGATTCGCACTATCTGGGGTGACCCCGAGCGTTTCAAGAAAAGCTACTACCCCGAAGAATTCAAAGGTAAATATTATTTGGCAGGTGATGGTGCCATTCGTGATGCGAACACAGGCTACTTCACCATCACAGGGCGTATAGATGACGTGCTCAACGTCTCAGGCCACCGCATGGGCACGATGGAAATTGAATCTGCTTTGGTGAGTTGCACCGAGTTGGTCGCAGAAGCGGCTGTAGTGGGACGTCCTGACGACACCACCGGTGAAGCGATTTGCGCCTTCGTGGTGTTGAAGCGCCCTCGCCCCACAGGTGACGAAGCCAAACAAATCGCCAAAATCTTGCGCGACCATGTGGGCAAAGAAATTGGCCCCATCGCCAAACCGAAAGATATTCGTTTTGGCGACAACCTGCCCAAAACCCGCTCCGGAAAAATCATGCGCCGTTTATTGCGCAGCTTGGCAAAGAATGAAGCGATCACACAAGATACCTCAACACTTGAGAACCCAGCGATTTTGGAGCAGTTGACAGATAACCACTAAACGCTGATTCGCGCTTAGTTCACAACCCCGCTTCGCGAGATGCGGGGTTTTTTATCGTCCCCCCTCACCCACCAACGCATAAGGCGCCCAGAAAGCTGGATGGCCAAATGCCGGACTCTTCATCACCGCCAGCATTGATTGGCGTAGCGCTTCAGAGCGTCGCATCGCGGTGTCTTTTTTGTAACTTGCAAATGCATTGGTGGTCAGTTGCATCGCACTCTCTGACTCCACCGACCAGTGTGTCACCAGTAAGCTCCTGCTTCCTGCAAAGAAGAAGCCTCTGGCTAGTCCACTCATAGCCTCTTCTGCTCTGCCATCTGCGCCTGCGGTGTTGCATGCTGA